>OMOG01000185.1:0-359 GCA_900290305.1 Candidatus Sulfopaludibacter sp. SbA4 | reverse complement strand
CTCGGGCCGCCCGAAGTGAGCGGGCGCACGCGGCGTTCCGCGCCCACTACGGGTGCTTACACGTTTTCGGGATTTTGCGGTTCGTCGCGGAATCCGCTCCCTGCGGATGCCCAACAAAACCGCAAGAATACTAGCGTAGGCCTACGCAAGGTCTCTGGACGCGTTCCGACCAACGGACCTCTCGAATCGCGGCAGATTGACTGGGTTTTCTATCTGTGTTCATCGGTGTTCATCGGTGGCTAATCATAGTTCTGAGAAACACTGGCCGAACGAGGAACCAAGAAATTAGCCACCGATGAACACCGATGAACACCGATAGCTTTGATTCCCTGACCGAGCGCGTGCCCGGTGCCGAGTTT
>OMOG01000722.1:2938-3092 GCA_900290305.1 Candidatus Sulfopaludibacter sp. SbA4 | reverse complement strand
TCCACTCTTGTGTCGCGCACCCCTGTTTTGGAGCACCGCGCCGTAGAATTCCTCACAGCTTCTTAACGGTCGCGGCTCTGAATGCGCATCGGAGCTGGGCCCAGAGGGCACCCCGTTAGGGAGCGGTTGTCACAGTTATTTCCTTACAGGCCCT
>OMOG01000722.1:0-2928 GCA_900290305.1 Candidatus Sulfopaludibacter sp. SbA4 | reverse complement strand
CTTAGCTTAGCTTAGCTTAGCTTAGCTTAGTCTTAGAGCTGTACGGAATGAGCGACGCGCCACCCGGAACTGCACCACTGGCCCCAAAACAGCGCCTCGGGCGCTTGGTGGCTGGCGAACTCGTCAAGACCGTGCCGGACCTGCGCCGATATATCATGCAGTAGGCCCAAAATATGAAATCCAACAGGTTTGCACGCCGCCTCTTCCTGGAATTGTCCTCGTCGCTTGTCCCACTCGGCATGCTCCGCGCCGCCACTTCGGATCAAGGCGCCAAGCGGCCGGCCTCACATCCGGCGCGCGCTCCCCGGAAAATGCAACTCGTTCTCGACGTGCGCGACTTCGGAGCCCAAGGCGACGGCGTCGCTAAAGATACCGCCGCGTTGCAGCAGGCCATCGACCGCTGCTGGGTTTTGGGCGGTGGCGAAGTGGTGGTCCCCGCGGGCAACTATCTCACCGGCGCCCTCGCGCTCCGCTCCAATACGATCTTGCGCCTCGACAAGGACGCCAACATCGTCGGGTCGCCGGACCTCGCCGACTACCCCGTGAGCCAGGTCCGATGGGAAGGCAAGTGGATTCAAGGACACCTCGGCCTTATCTACGCCCTCGAGGCCAACCACACCGGCGTCGTGGGGCCCGGCAAAATTACCGGCAACCAAAAAGTCGGCGGGCGGCCCAATCAGCAGAACCCGCTGCGCCACCCGGCGATTACTGAGCCCATCGGCTGTAACGGCGTGCGCTTCGAGGACTTTACCACCGATCAGCAGGGTCTCATGTGGTGCCTGCACGCGACCAACTGCGAGAACGTGCTCTACAAGAACCTCACGATTCGCAGCGCCACCGGCAACGGCGACGGCATCGATATCGACTCCTGCAAACAGGTCCGCATTGAGAACTGCGCCATCGCGACCGGCGACGACTGCATCGCCATCAAGAGCGGACGCGGCCAGGAAGCCTATACACTTCTCAAGACCACAGAGGACGTGTTGATTACCAATTGTACGTTCGCCGACTCCATCTTCGCCTGCATCGGTATCGGTAGCGAGACTTCCGGCGGCATCCGCAACGTGCGCATCGAACACTGCAAGTTCACCAAGGCGCGCACCCAGGCTATCTATATCAAGAGCCGGCCGGGGCGCGGTGCCTTCATCGAAGATATTGTGGCCGATGATCTGGATGTCTCAGGCACCCAAGGCGGTTTCCTGCGTTTCAACATCCTCAACAGCGGTATTCAGGATCAAAATCCCGTGCCGGGCGTCGAGGGAATCCCCACCGTCAAGAACTTCCGGTTCTCGAACGTGCGTGTAAAGGATTGCCCGGTGTTGGTGGACGGCACCGGCATTCACCCTGACAAGCCGCTGGACGGCTTCTCGCTGGTGAACGTGACCGGCAACTGCACCAAAGGAATTTCGCTCGCCAACGTCAAGAACGCGGTGATCCGCGATGTCAAGGTGACCGGCGTCACCGGACCGCTGATCGGCATCCACAACGTCACCGGAAAAGGCCTCCAAGGCGCGGTACAGATCGATGGACCGAAGGTGCCCGACCCGATTCCGGCGCCCGCCCAGCCGTATGTTTTGCGCTGAGGGGACAGGTGTGCTTCGAGGTGTTGCGTTAAACTGAGTTGGCGAAAGTCGAGGTACCAAAAGGGATGGAAGATCGAAATTGGATCCGCACTCTATTGCTCGCGGCGGCGTTTCTTGGACGATGGATGGCTTCGGATCCGGCGATGGCGCAGGACGTTTCGCCGACGGGGCCGGGTCCGCGCGAGATCCCGATTCCCAGGATCCAGGGGCCTCTGGGCAATCTCCCGGGAGTCGATCAACTCCCGGTGCGCAGAGAAATGCCTGACGTCATGCTAATGAATGACGGGACCAGAGTCACCACGCGCGCGCAGTGGGAGAGGCGCCGTCAGGAGATCAAGCGGACGCTGGCCTACTACGCGGTGGGCCAGATGCCTCCCGCGCCGGGCAACGTCAAAGGGCAGGAACTCCAATCGGAACTGGTGCTGGATGGCTCGGTCAAGTATCGCCTGGTGCGCTTGACATTCGGTCCGGAGCGGAAACTCTTTCTCCATATCGGCATTTTCGCGCCGCTGACCGGCGGCCCGTTTCCGGCGATCGTTTTGCAGGCTGGAACCCCTCCCGGAGCCCCGGCTCTGCCCCGTCTTCCACAGGGGCCGAATCAGGGCCGGGGAGAAGACGTGCTGCTGCTGGTTGGCCGGCCGCCCGCGCCGGAGCCGGGGGCGCCTGCCGCAGGACGCGGAGGGCGAGGATTCGGAGCGGAGCCCACGGCGCAGTCGGTGGCCAGCCAGCGTGCGGGTGTATTCCGCCGTGGTTATGCGCTGGTGGTGTTCAACCCCAACGACTGCGCCGAAGATACTACGCTGCGCAATTCCGATGGGAGTTGGGCGTTCCGCACTACCCGCTTCTATCCGGCCTACCCCGGTTACGATTGGGGCATCCTGGCGGGATGGGCGTGGGGAGCGTCACGGGTAGCGGACTACCTGGAGCACGATCCGGCGATCGATGCCAAGAAGTTGATCATCACAGGGGCGTCCCGCAACGGCAAATCCTCTATGGTCGCGGCGGCGTTCGACGAGCGATTGATGGGCGCGCCAGTGGTCACGGGAGGCGGTGGCATTGGAGCTTACCGGTTCGCCGGACCACGAAAAAGCGAGACTCTTGACATCATGCAGAAGAAGTATCCCAACTGGTTTTCGCCGAACCTGCACGAGTTCTGGGGCCAGCGCGAGAAACTTCCGTTCGATCAGCATTGGTTTCTGGCGCTGGCCGCGCCGCGCCCCTTCATCGCGCTCGAAGGGATGACGGACACGATTTCCCTCCCGCAGGCCGTCCAGCAATCGGTTCTAGCCTGACTTTCGCACTTCGGGACGTTCACTGCCCCTAACCCTTTCAGAATCAATGAAGG
>OMOG01000164.1:25447-26252 GCA_900290305.1 Candidatus Sulfopaludibacter sp. SbA4 | reverse complement strand
ATGGTCAGCGACAATGTACCCACGGGAGAAACAGTCGTCGGTTGCACGCCTTCACCCGGGGCAACGTGCAGCCAGTCCGGCAACCAGGTGGTAGTGGATTGCGGGACCTTGGCGCCGGGACAGAGTTGCAGCGCGACGGTGACGGCCCAAGTCGATCCGTCGCTCCAGGGGGGATCGCTGCTGGACAACTCGGCGAGCGCTTTGAGCGACCAGCCGAATCTGGATGTGTTCTCGGCCACGTCCGACTCGAGCTTCGTAGCGCTGGCGGGATCGCCGGCGACGGTGGCGGAGACGCCGGCCTCGGGTACGGGGAGCGCGCGCACGTTTACGTTTCAATATTCGCACCCCTCCGGCTACGAGTTTCTGAACGTGGTGAACGTGCTGATCAACAATTTTCTGGACGGTCGGAGCGCGTGTTACCTGGCGTACTCCATTCCGTTAACTACTTTGTACCTGGTGAACGACGCGGGACAGTCGGGTGGACCGTATGCCGGCGCCTTGGCGCTTGGAGACTCCAGCACGATCCAGAACAGCCAGTGCGCGGTGAACCTGGTCTCAGCAGTCGGGAATGGGAACACCCTGACACTGACCCTGAGCATCGCGTTCAAGGGGGCGTTCGGTGGAAACCGGATCATGTACGTGGCGGCAGGGGACCAGGCGTTGGCGAACACGAACTGGCAGGCGCTGGGAGTATGGCAGCCGCCGTTTACGCCCGCCGGGACGATCGCGGTGACGGGTGGCACCCCGTCGCGCGGGGCCGGAGTGGCGGGCACCAGCGGGCAGTTCATGATTACCTTGACGGACA
>OMOG01000164.1:0-25437 GCA_900290305.1 Candidatus Sulfopaludibacter sp. SbA4 | reverse complement strand
TGCTACCTGGCGTATTCCGCGCCGGCGAACACGCTGTTTCTGGTGGACGACGCGGGAGAGGCGGGCGGTCCATTCGCGGGGCAGATGGCGCTGAACGGGGGGAACGGAAGCATCGGGAACGGCCAGTGCGTGGTGACCGGCGTGGGATCGGCTGTGAGCACCGCACCCAGCACCCTGACTCTGACGCTGAACATCGCGTTCACGGCAGCGTTTACGGGGAACCGGGTAGTGTACGTGGCGGGACGAGACCGGGCCGAAGGGAACAACACTGACTGGCAGGCGGTGGCGACGTGGACCGTGCAATGAGCTGCTGCCGGCCGGCCGGTAAGCGGCATCGAGGAGCATTCCTGTAAACTGGAAGGAATGCGGCGTCTTTTCACGCTGGCAGTGCTTTTCTGCGGCGCCCTGCGCGCAGAGACCGCACTGGTCCTGCCCTTCTTCAACCACTCGACGTCCACCAACCTGGACTGGATCGGCGAGAGCATCGCCGAGAGTGTGCGCGACTCGCTGGCGTCGGAAGGACTGCTGGTGCTGGATCGCGACGACCGGCTGGAGGGTTACCGGAGGCTGTCGCTGCGGCCGGGAGCGGAGCTGACGCACGCCTCCATCATCAAGATCGGCGAAACCCTGGACGCCTCCAACGTCATCTACGGGTATTACGAGCTCCTGCCGGCTCCGGGCGACAATCCGCAATCGAAAGGCGCGTTGCGCATCACCGCGCGCATCATGGATCTCAAGCACACGCGCCAGGCGCCCGCGCTGATAGAGTTGGGCGCGCTGGAGGATCTCGCGCGGCTGGAGGCGCACCTGGGCTGGCAGTCGCTGGAGTCGTTGAAAGGCAAGGCGGCGCCTTCGGAGCAGGAGTTTCTGCGGGCGCGGCCCCCGGTGCGGATCGACGCAGTGGAGAACTACGTGCGCGGGCTTCTGGCCACGTCGCCCGAACAGCAGCACCACTTCTTCACGCAGGCGGCCCGGCTGGACGAGCACTATTCGCAGCCCTGCTTTCGATTGGGGAAGACCTGCTGGGAGCAGAAGGACTACAAGACCGCCGCCGGATGGCTGGCGCGCGTGGCGCGCACGGACCCGCACTACCTGGAGGCGCAGTTCTTTCTGGGCCTGTCGAAATACTACAACGGCGATTTCGCGGGCGCCGAGCAGGCCTTCCTACTGGTGGCGGAGGCCGTGCCGCTGAACGAGGTGCTCAACAACCTGGGAGCGGCGCAGGCGCGGCGGAATAATTCCGCGGGCGCCATTGCCAGTTTCAAGAAGGCGCTGGAGGGCGACAGCGCGGACCCGGACTATCACTTCAACCTGGGATACACGCTGTGGCGGGCCGGGCAGTACGACGCGGCGGTGGAAAGCTTCCGCGCAGTGGTGGCGCGCGACGAGAGCGACACGGAGGCCACTATTTTGCTGGGGCGCTCGTTGAAACAGGACGGGCCGCGGCCGGGGGATCCGAAGACCGAGGCGCGCGAGCGCGTGAAAACCAACTACGACGAGGCGGCGTACCGGCAGTTGCAGGCGGAGCTGGCGAAGTAGGGAATAAGAGTCGCATTCCGACCGTATTACCTGCCCTGACCGTCATCGTCAAAAACAAAACACCCCTCGTGGTGCCGAACCGAGTCCGGCGTGAAGCCGGGTTTAAGAGCGGGGATCGGGTGGAGTTTAAAGTCACCCGCGGGGTGGTTACCATCCTCCCGAAGCCGCCCGTTACCGAGGATGCCGGCGATACGCTTACTCCCGCGGATGCAAGAAAAGTGCGGCATGGGCTGAAACAGATCCGCGAAGGGAAAACCGCATCCTGGTCCCAGTTCAAACATGAGCTGGGTCTGTGAGCTCACTGAGGACGCCAAAAGAGATCTCGATGACGTGCCGAAGGCCATTCAGAAGCGCCACTACTGCAATTGCGGGTGCGCGGCGGCGGCCAGGGCTTCTTTTTCCAACTCGCGGCGGGCGGTCTCGGGGATCACGCGCCAGTTGCCGTCCGGCTCTCCCGGCAGCATCGCGCGATCGCTATAGTAGCGGACGATCATATCGCGGATCTCGTCCTCGGAATGCCAGAGGAGCTTCGCTCCGATGAACATGGAGTATCCGGCGCTGCCGGCGGCGCGATAGTTGTTGATGGCGATGCGCAGCTTTTGATCGGGCGCGAGGGGCTTGCCGTGCCACCGCAGGTTGCGGACGCGGTCCCCTTCCGGCCGGCCGAGATCGATCTCGTATTCCACTCCATGAGCCGTGTCGCAGTTGAAGCCGGCCACGGCACGATTGATAAGCGGGGCCTGGGAGCAGCGGGCTCCCTCGCATGACAGGTAATAGCGCGCGGCATTCTCCAGCGCATCCTTCACCATCTTTCCGCTTCCCTCCACCGCGTAGAGCTCGTTGTCGTACGGGTACAGGGCGGCAATCTGGCGCACGGTGATCGGGCCTTTGGGGATGTGCACCCCGGCATTGAACAGCGCCGTGAAGGAGACATCCGCGTGGGAGTAGAACAGTTGCACCTGGTGCACCGCGTCCACCACGGCGATATCTTCGACGCGTCCCAAGGCGGCATCCAGTTCGCGCGGCGACGTGGCGACGGGCGTATCCAGGTGGCGCTCGGCCAGTTCGTGGTAGGGCCTGGCGATTTCGAGGATATCGTCGGCGGCCGCGGTCTGGGCAGTCACGGGAATGAGGCTGCTCTTCTTTGCGGCCAGCGACCAGGCGCCGCCGGGGTTGCGCTCCAGGGTGAAATCCAGACGCGCCAGCGAGATCCCCCAGTTCTTCGGCTGCACCACCAGCACCTTCCCGATCAGCCGCCCCTCGAGCTGCAGGTGCGTGTGGCCGAACACGATGGCGTCGAGCGCGGGAACCGCTGTCGCCAGCTCGTAGACTACATTCTCGCCGGGCCCTTCGGCGGCATTGGTGTCGAAATTGCGCCCCAGACCCGAGTGCGCGGCCACCAGGATGAGGTCCGGGTGCTCGCGCGCGCGCAACTCCGCGACGGCCTTCTTCACCGCGTCCACAGGTGAATTGAAGCGGTACGACCCTATGTTTTCGGGCTTCTCCCAAGTGGGAACGGCGGGCGTGGTGATGCCGATGACCGCCACTTTGACGCCGCCCACGATTTTGACGATGTAGGGTGCGAACGGCCGCTCGCGGCCTCCCGGCGGGACCGAGGTATTGGCCGAAAGCCAGGGAAACTGCGCGTCCGACCGGGCCTTGTCGAGATTCCGGAGGCCGAAGTTGTATTCATGGTTGCCAACGGCCATGGCCTGGTAGCCGAGGCGGTTCATGGCCAGCATCATGGGGTCGTGCGCCAGCGCGGTTGCGGGCTTCAAGCCCATGGGGCCGGCGCCGGTCCGCGCCACGGTCTGATAGACGTACTCGAGCGGAGTGCCCTGAATGGTGTCGCCGCAATCGATCAGCAAGTGGTTGGGATTGTCCTGCTCGGCGGCGCGGATGAGGGTGGCGATCTTGGCAAGCCCGCGCCCGGCGGGAAGGCCGGTGCCGTAGTCGATGGGGTAGAGGTTGCCGTGGAGGTCGGTGGTGGCGAGAACCGTGACGACCACCTGTTCGGAGTGGCCGAGACCGGCGGCGAGCAGGAAAAAAACCAGGGCAGAAGGCCGCATAGGGGACGATTCAGTATAAAATAAGGAGCTTGGCGGAGAATATCAGATGAAACGGCTATCTGTTCTTTTATTGATCGCTGGCGGCGCGTTTGCGCAGGCCCCTCCGGCTGCCCCGGCTAAGGCGCCCACTGGAACCACCGCGGCTCCCGCTCTCGAGCCCGGCCTGTACGCGATCATGAACACGTCGATGGGCACGATAACGGCCCAGTTGTTTGAAAAGGAGACGCCCGGGACGGTCAAGAATTTCGTCGCCCTGGCCAACGGCACCAAGGCGTGGAAGGATCCCAAGACCAACGCCATGGCGGCCAAGCCCCTGTTCCGTAACCTCACGTTCCATCGCGTGATTCCCAAGTTCATGATTCAGACCGGAGACCCGACCGGAACGGGTGGGCACGACTGCGGCTTCACCATCAAGGACGAAATTGTTCCCGCGCTGAAGTTCGATCGGCCGGGAAGGCTGGGGCTGGCCCGCCTGCCGAGTCCCAACACCGGCGCTTGCCAGTTCTTTATTACCGACGCGGCGTATCCGTCGCTGGACAACCAATATACGCTCTTCGGGCAGGTAGTGGACGGGCAGGATGTCGTCGGGAAGATCGCGGCGGTGCCGCGCGATGGGAACGATAAACCGCGCACGCCAGTGATGCTGGTGAGCGTCACCATCAAGCGGGTAGGACCTCCGCCCACGGCCGCGCCGGCCGTCAAGAAAGCCGTAACGCCGGCGCCAGCCCCCAAGAAGCAATAGCAATCCGATGAAGGGGCTCACGATTCTGCTGCTGGCGGTGAGTTGTGCCTTCGCGCAGAAGGAACTGCCTCCGGGGCTATACGCGGTTTTTAATACTTCGGCGGGGACGATCACCGCCAAACTTTACGAGAAGGACACGCCGGTCGCGGTACAGAACTTCGTCGCGCTGGCGATGGGCACCAAGGCGTGGATAGACCCGGAAACGCGCAAGCCAGTGAAGCGACCGCTCTACGACAACATCACGTTTCACCGCATCAACGCGGAGATGATTCAATCGGGCGACCCCACGGGCAAAGGGACGCACAACTGCGGCTTCACGATCCGCGACGAGTTTCTTCCGGGCCTGCGGTTTGACGGTCCGGGAAAGCTGGCCGTGGCTAACACCGGCGCTCCGGATTCGGGCGGGTGCCAGTTCTTCATTACCTACGCGCCGGTGCCGTCATGGAATGGCAAGTACACAATTTTCGGCGTGGTGGTGGAGGGGCAGGATGTGGTTTCGAAAATTGGCCGCGCGCCGGCGCGCGACGAGAAGCCGATTGACCCAGTGAAACTGCTGAGTGTGACGATCGACCGGCACGGCCCGGAACCCAAGGCGAAGAAGAAGAAATAGCAGTCCTGCCGCGCAGGCACAATGCACCCGGCACAACGGGGTACAATCTCTACTGGGATACAGGTGATTCCCATCCGAGGCCCTTTGCCGCGATGAACATTTCCGTGAAAGGTGAATATGCACTGCAGGCCATCTTCGATCTGGCCTCGCAGCGGGCGGGGGAGCCGGTGAGGATCGCGGATATCGCCCGCCGGCAAAAGATTCCGCAGAAATTTCTGGAACTGATCCTGGCGGGTTTGAAGCAGGGCGGTTTTGTGGAATCGCGCCGCGGCGCGGAAGGGGGCTACCTGCTGGCTCACGCCGCCGAGTCCATCACCGTGGGCGATGTGCTGCGATTCGTGGAGGGCCCGCACCCGGGGAAGGGGCGGCCGCGGCGCAAGGCCGAGACGCCATTCACCGGCATGTGGCAGCAGGTGGACCACGCGGTATCGGAGATCGTCGACAAGACCACGTTCGCGGATCTGCTGCGTGGGTGGACCGACCGCCAGAACCGGTTCGTCCTCAATTGGGAGATTTGAGTTGAGAGTTTACGAAGATAATTCCTTCAGCATCGGCCACACGCCGCTGGTTCGTTTGAATCGCGTGACCGATGGGGGCAAAGCGGCCATCCTGGCGAAGGTGGAGGGGCGCAATCCGGCGTACTCGGTCAAATGCCGGATCGGCGCTTCCATGGTGTGGGATGCCGAGAAGCGCGGAATTCTGCGACCGGGTAAGGCGATCATCGAACCGACCAGTGGGAATACGGGGATCGCGCTGGCCTTTGTGGCGGCGGCGCGCGGCTATCCGATCACCCTGACCATGCCCGAGACCATGTCGGTGGAGCGGCGCAAGGTGCTGAAGGCGCTGGGGGCCAACCTGATCCTCACGGAGGGCTCCGCGGGCATGGCCGGGTCGATTTCCAAGGCCGAGGAAATCGTGGCCACCGATCCTGCACGGTGGGTTCTGCTGCACCAGTTCCAGAACCCGGCGAATCCCGCGATTCATGTGCGCACTACGGGCCCGGAGATCTGGGAGGATACCGAGGGCACTATCGACGTACTGGTCTCGGGCATCGGCACGGGTGGCACCATCAGCGGAGTTTCCCGCTACATCAAACAGGAAAAGGGCAAACCGATCCTGTCGATCGGCATCGAGCCGGTGACCAGTCCGGTAATTACCCAACGGCTGGCCGGCCAGCCCCTGCGGCCCGGTCCGCACAAGATTCAGGGAATCGGGGCGGGGTTTATTCCGGATACCCTGGACCTCGCCATGGTGGACCGTGTGGAGTTGGTGAACAACGACGAATCCATCGAAATGGCGCGTCGCATGGCGAAGGAGGAGGGAATACTGGGCGGGATATCGAGCGGCGCGGCAGTGGCGGTGGCGGTGCGGTTGGGGAAGCAGGCGGAATTTGCCGGGAAAACCATGGTGGTGGTGCTACCGGACGCCGCCGAGCGGTATCTGAGCACAACCCTGTTCGAGGGGTTGTCCGATGATTAGAAAATTAAAAAGCGGGCGCGGTTTGGGTGATAGGGGTGAGTGCGCCCGCTGTCGTAACGGGGATTTACCAACTAGACGAGTAAACACCGGGCGGATGTTACAGGTTGCGGTGTATTTTTCGTTTTTGCGAAAGAGCCATTTTTCAGTAGCCCTTTAGGGCCATGTAACATGAAGCTTCTGATCGTGGCCGCGATTTTGCTTGGGTCGACCATTCCGGCGGGGTTCGCGCAAGAGCCTCCCCCGGCGCCTCCCGCGCCCACCCCGGTTTCGCCCCCCGTTCTCGAAAATACCGGCAAGCCGGTGGTGGTGCCCTTCCAATGTTCCCTTGAGGACATTCAGACCGCCGGCTTGAGTTGTTCGGAAGAAGACCCCTGCCCCATCTATCTGGAACTGACTGCGGTGGAGTCGATCGGAAGCCGGATCCTGGCCGCGGGCAACATTCACTCCTCCGCCACCACCATCTACACGATGTTACTGGGCAGCGAGGATGGCGGCCATACCTGGCGCGAAGTGGCCGGCCGGATTCGCGGCGCGGGACTCGATCGCATCCAGTTTCTGGATCCCGAGACCGGGTGGGCCAGCGGCGAGACGCTGTCGCCGATTACCCAGGATCCCTTCCTGCTGGTAACCACCGACGGGGGCAAAACGTGGCGCCAGCGTCCGGTATTTGGCGAGAGCCGGGAAAGCCGCTACGGCTCCATCCAGCAGTTCTTCTTTACCGCCAGGGATAGCGGCAGCCTGATCGTCGACCGGGGAAAGGGAAGCGATGGCGACCGTTACGAGCTGTACGAATCTCCGAATGCCGGCGAATCGTGGGAGGTGAAGGAGACCAGCAACAAGCCCCCGCGCTTGAAGCGCACGGCTGTGCCGTCCACGGAGTGGCGGGTGCGCGCCGATGCCAGGACGCAGTCGTTTCACGTCGAACACCGCCAGGGCGCCGCTTGGAATACGGTGACCACGTTTGCGGTGAAGCTGGCGCCATGCAAACCTCCGCAGTAGGCAGACCCACCTCCTGGGAGTGGTTGTAACGAAGGCGAGCCATCCCACGCCAGGGTATTGACTGACCAAAATCACTCCGAGGAGGTATTGCATGCGATGGTTTTGCCTTTGCCTGGCAATTGCGTTCATTGGATTCGCCCAGGACGGCCCTTACAAGGTGCTCAAGACAGCCAAGGTTGGCGGCGCGGGCGGCTTCGACTATGTCTATGCGGACGATGCCGGCCGCCGGTTGTACGTGGCGCGCGGCGGGAGTCAAGGGACGCCGGGCCGGGTCTCGGTCTACAACCTGGATACGCTCGAACTGGTGGGCGAGATCCCCAATGTGAGCGCCCACGGAGCGGCCGTCTCATCCAAGTCCAACCGCGGATTCGCCTCCAGCAAACCCGCGGCGATGTGGGACACCAAGACCCTGGCCATGATCAAGACCATTGACGTGGATGGCGGTCCGGACGGCATCATGCACGACCCGTTCAACGATCGGGTCTACATCTTCAGCCACCGGGCGCCCAACGCGACGCTCATCAACGCGGCGGATGGCTCGGTAGTGGGCACGATCGACCTGGGTGGAGCGCCGGAGCAGGCGGCCACCGACGGCAAGGGCAAGTTGTATGTGGATATCGAAGACAAGGACAACATCGCCGTGGTGGACGCCAAGACCATGACCGTGACGGCGCATTACGACCTGGCGGGGAAGGGCGGAACGTGCGCCGGGCTGGCGATGGACGTGAAGAACCAGATTCTCTTCGCCACCTGCCGCAATCCGCAAAACATGGTGATTCTGAATGCCGCCGACGGCAAGATCATCACCACCCTGCCGATCGGTCAAGGCACGGACGGAGCGGTGTTCAACCCCAATACCATGGAAGCGTTCAGCTCGCATAGCGATGGCACGCTGACGATCGTCAAGGAGAACAGTCCCACCAGCTTCGTGGTGGAGCAGACCGTGCAAACCATGCGCGGCGCGAAGACACTGACTTTGGACCGAAAGACCGGGCACATCCTGCTGATCGCCGCCGAATACGCCGCGCCACCCACTCCTCCCAAGGAGGAAGCCAAGGGCGGGCGCGGAGGACGCGGCCAGATGGTGCCGGATTCGTTTTCGATCGTGGTAGTGGGGAAGTAAGTTACTGCTTCTTACCGCCCATTGAGCCGCGATCGCTGGAGGGCGGGACCACGCTCTTCAACCGCAGATACGGCGATCCGTACCCGTACTCTTCGTTGTTGTGAATGATGGTGGTGCCGATCAGCACGCTTAGGCGCGAGCGCTGACCGCGGCCGGCGGCAATCATGGAGACCGCGTTGGCTTCGGTGGTGCCGTCCCACGCGGCGTCGCACTCGGCAAAGGAAGCTTTGAGCGCGGCCACCAGGTCGGCCTTGGACGTCTTCGAGCCGGCATCCGGTGTCTTCGGCGCACCGTTGACGGCTGAGCAGGTGCGCGTCTGGGCATCGGCGATGTGGGCCATCAATGCGCCAAAAGTGCGCATCTCGGGCGTGGGTTTGAAATCGTAGCCTTCTGGCGGCATTTTCTCGGCCATGGCGATCAGGTTGGTCTTGATCTGGTTGTAGGCCTGCCTGGATTCTGCGACCATCGGGTTTCCGGTTTGGGCGTTCAGCGCGGCAGCGAACGCCAGGGCAAGGACAAGAGAGGCTGTTTTCATGTGAGGTATTCTCCTTCACGTTCAGCAGGGGGTTGTGGACTTCCAGTATATCGGGTTCGCCCTGCATCGGGCTGTTAAAAAGCGGGCTTGCCTGTGGGGCCAATCAGTATATAATACTGGTAGCGGGGGACCGGAGAGCGAGCTCCAGCCCCCGCCACGACACCTATCTGTGGCGCTTACGCCACAGAATCAGTACCGTGATTCGTCCAGCCAAGGGAAGGACGACTTTTACCAGTATCTGGATCATAGGATGATCCTCCTTTCCGCTTCGATTGGAGAGCCCGGCCCTAACCGGGCTTTCCTGTGTGAAGCATCTGGAGGAACCCGCTTCTCCAACTTCCACGGAAAGAAACCTGATTGTAACTGAATGCGTGGACGACGTTGGAAAAACTTCGGCTTGCCCGAGGGGGCAATCGGTATATAATGCTGGTAGCGGGAACTGGAGCTGCGAACTCCAGCCCCCGCCACGGCAACCTATCTGTGGCGCTTTCGCTTCCACACGAACAGTACCGTGATTCGATCTGCAAGAGGCAGGACGAATTTACCAGCAAGTGGATCAAATCGAAGAAAGCCCGGCAGCGCGCCGGGCTTTTCTGTTATCGCCCCACCGCGACCATCCGCTCGTTTTCCCGCGCGCGTTTACTGCGTTGCCGGCTCGTCACCAGCGCGACGATGGTCATGGCCACGAGCGCTCCGGCGAAGCCCATGAACATGTCCTTGTGGGTGTCCCACGGGTCGCCCTGCAGGCCCAGGAAGGCATCGCCCACCTCGGGGCTGGAGAGATTGGCCGCTATAGCTTCGAGGATTTCGTACGCGGCGCCAAACCCGAGTGAGGCAAGGACCGGCAGCCAGAGCGCCCAGGCGCCGCTCAGCCTGGCCTTCCGCATGAGCAGTTCGCGCTCCGGGTAGGCCAGCAGCAGCCCGAAGGCGAAGTGCACCACGCGGTCGTAATCGTTGCGCATGGTGTGGAACGTCGCCTTCATCCATTCGCCCAGCGGGACGTTGGCGTACATGTGGTGCGCGCCCCACTCGTGCATGCACAGGTACAGGCAGATGAGCGCGTACGAAAGCTCCGAGAACTGAATCTGCCGATACGTCGCGATCAGCAGGCCGACAAATACGAAGACCAGCAGATTCTCCAGCGCCCAGTCCGCCACCATGATCGGATGGATAGCGGAGATCACGAAGACAATGAAGAACAGGACGCAAAGCTTATGGAGGAAACGATAAGAACGGAAAGGGACCGGTTTGGCCGTGGATGCGGTAGTCATTGGTGCGCTGTTCCATCATATTACGACTGGCCCGCGAAAATACGCCCGCAAGAAACCCTTGACAAGCGCCGCAGAAGGCGCTACTTTTTTAGCATGATGCTAAAAATACAGCAGGAGCGGCGGTGGTGAGCGCCCTCGGAGGTCTCAGCCGCCGCGAGCGGCAGATCATGGAGATCCTCTACCAGCGCGGCAAGGCGTCGGCTTCCGAGGTGCGCGAGGCCATGGAGAGCGCGCCGGGCTACTCGGCCGTGCGTGCCATGCTGCGGGTTCTGGAGGACAAGGGCCACGCCAAACACCAGGCCGAAGGGCTGAAGTATGTCTATGTCCCGACGGTGCCGCGCGACAAGGCCAAGAAGTCGGCCGTGAAGCATCTTCTGGATACGTTTTTCGCGGGATCGCCGGAGCAGATCGTGGCGGCGCTTCTGGACGTGTCGGCCACGCGGCTGACGCGCGAGGAACTGGACCGCATGGGAGAAATGATCGAAAGGGCCAAGCGGGAGGAGAAGTAGATGTCCGATAGCCTCCATTTCGCAGCGTTAGCCGGCTTCGCGTTCAAGAGCACGATCGTACTGGTGGCGGCGAGGCTGATGGCATTTCTGCTGGGCGGACGGTCGGCGGCGGCGCGGCACCTGGTGTGGACCGCGGCATCCGCGGCGGTGCTGGCGTTGCCGT
The DNA here is from genome assembly GCA_900290305.1 of Candidatus Sulfopaludibacter sp. SbA4. Lineage (GTDB taxonomy): Bacteria > Acidobacteriota > Terriglobia > Bryobacterales > Bryobacteraceae > OMOG01. Next base: position 14,398 of record OMOG01000164.1, on the reverse strand, counting down.
TCCTGTCGTTTTCGCTGCCGGCATGGCGGGTTTCCGGTCCGGCGGCCAACGAGACCGCCGATACCGGCCTGGTGTTCCAGGCCTTGACCGTCGCGGTGGAGGAGACCTCACCCGCGGCCGCGCCCGCTAACATCGCTGGTCCCATGAAGAGTGCGCCGTGGCGTCCCGACTGGCCGGCCTGGCTGATGTGGGCGTGGGTAGTGGGAACCGCTGCCGCCTTCGCGCAGATGCTGGCGGCCTACGGTGCCTTGTGGCGCATCCGGCGCGCGGCGCGGCCGTTCGGCCATCGCGGCATCGCGGACGCGCTGGCACAAGCCCTGGGAATCGGCCAGCCGGTGCCGGTATGGGAAACCGCGGCGGGCAGCATGCCGATGACGTTCGGCTTCCTGCGCGCGTCGATTTTGATGCCGTCCGATTGGGAGCGATGGAGCGAAGAGCGCCGCCGCATGGTGCTGCTCCACGAACTGGCGCACGTACGCCGCGGCGACACGGTGACGCACCTGATGGCGCGCACCGCCCTGTCGCTCAACTGGTGGAACCCCTTGGCCTGGATGGCCTGGCGCGAGTTTTTGAAAGAACGCGAGCGCGCCACCGACGACCTGGTGCTGAGCGCCGGCGCGCGCGCGTCGGAGTACGCCGGCCACCTGCTGGACTTGGCGCGATCCATGCAGACCGCCGCCATCGCCGCGGGCGCGGCAGTGGCCATGGCGCGTCCCTCGCAACTCGAAGAGCGCCTCATCGCGATTCTCGATGCGCGCGCCAATCGAAAAGCGGCGGGACGCATGGCGCCGGCACTCGCGGCCATCGCGGCGATCGTGCTGGTGGCGCCGTTCGCCGCTGTGCGAGCGCAGGAAAAGCCAGTTCCGCCCGAGTTGGACGCCACGATTGTCGCGGCCAACTCGCAGAAGAACCACGAAATCCTGGAGCGCGCCGCGGCGGCCTATGAGCAATTGATGAAGTACGATGTCGCCGAGACGCTGCTGGAGAAGGCGCTGGTCATTCGCGGACAAGTTTCGGGCGAGCAGAGCGCCGCCTACGCCGCCGGACTGGTGAAGCTGGGCGATCTGGCAGTCAAACGCGGCCAAATCGCCGAGGCGGACGCCTTTTATGGCAAAGCGGTGTCGCTGGGCGACCGGCCCGAGGTGGCGCCGGCACTGGTGTACCTGGGAACCCGCGCTTTTGGCAAACGCGATTTAGTGGGCGCCAAGGATCTCTTCCAGCGTGCCATCAATGTGGATCCTCGCGGACCCCAGGCGGGACCGGCGATGACCTGGATGGCAACCCTGGAGAACACCGGCACGGTCGTCTTTCGCACCGCCACAATTATGGTCGGGGACCACTACGCAGCACCCGATCAGATAGCCAACCTCAGCTTGTCGGAAGATCTCTATCAACGCGCGCTGGCCACCGAGGATCCGAACTCTCTCGCGGCGGCCAACACCATGGAGCTATACGCCCGTTTCCTGCGGCAGCAGAAGCGGACGGACGAAGCGGCAGCCATCGAGGCCCGCGCAGGGGAGATTCGCAAGACCCGCATCGCGGCGGCGCAGCGCTACTCCGGCAATAGCGTGTCCCACGTGGGCCACGGGGTTTCGGCGCCGGTAGTGATCTTCAAGAAGGATCCCGTCTATTCTCCCGAAGCGCGTGCCGCCAAGGTAGAGGGAACCGTGCTGCTGTCTATAGAGATCGGTCCGGACGGCGCGGCGCACAACTTCAAGGTCTTGCAAAGCCTGGGACTCGACCTGGATGAGAACGCGATCGACGCCGTCAAGCAGTGGAGATTCAAGCCGGGCAGTCAAGACGGGCAGCCGGTCACCGTAGCTGCAAATATCGAGTTAAACTTCCGGATAATGTAGGACAAAGAAACGCCGTAGGACGAAACTCATGAACGAATCCACCTGGTTTTCCGCAATCGTTGGCGCCACCCTCAAGAGCACCGTGCTCCTGGGCGGAGCATGGCTGATCGCATTTCTGCTGCGCCGCCGCTCGGCGGCCTCACGGCACCTGGTGTGGACCGCGGCAGCCGCGGCCGTGCTCGCGTTGCCGTTCCTGTCGCTTTCCCTGCCGCCCTTGCCGGTACACACCGCGACCGCCCTGGTGAATCCCGGCCTGGTGTTTCAGGTGTTCGGGATCGCCCGGGCGGACGCTGCGCCGCAGACACTCTCGTCCTCCGGAGCCCGCACGAGTCCCGCCGGCAACGCCCCGTGGCGTCCGGACTTGATGCGGTGGCTGATTGGGATTTGGGCCGCCGGAGCAGCCTTGGCATTGGCGCAGATGCTGGTGGCCTATGCCGCCCTCATTCGCCTGCGCCGCGCCGCGCGTCCGTTCCCCGATCGCGATCTGGCGCGCGCCCTGGCGCAAGCCATGGGGATCGGCCACGAGGTCGAGGTATTGGAAACCGCCTCGGGCACGATGCCTATGACCTTCGGGTTCCTGCGCCCCTCGGTGCTGATGCCGGCCGGCTCCTGCCAGTGGAGTGAAGAACGCCGCCGCATGGTGCTGCTTCACGAGCTGGCGCACGTGCGGCGCGGCGACGTGGCCACCCACCTGATGGCGCGCACCGCCCTGAGCCTGAACTGGTGGAATCCCCTGGCGTGGACCGCCTGGCGCGAATTCCTGAAAGAACGCGAGCGTGCCACCGACGACCTGGTTCTGAGCGCCGGCGCCCGCGCCTCCGAGTACGCCGGCCATTTGCTCGAAGTCGCACGCTCCCTGCAGTCCGGTCCGGCCATCGCCTCGGCCGCGGTGGCCATGGCGCGCCGCTCGCAGCTTGAAGGTCGATTGCTAGCCATCCTGGATGCGGGCGTGAATCGCAAACCTGCGGGCCGCACGGCGCCGGCGCTGGCCGCCCTGCTGGCCGTGCTGCTGGCCGCGCCGTTCGCAGCCATGCGCGCGCAGGACCGCATCATCCGCACCGATCCTCCGGAAGTGGAGGCCACCATCCGCGCCGCCACCTCGCAAAAGAACTACGACATCCTGGACCGCGCCGCCGAGGCTTACGAGAGGGTGGGGAAGTACGATGTCGCGCAATCCCTCCTGGAGCAGTCGCTTGCGATTCGCGGCCAGGTATCGGGCGAGCAGGGCGCCGTGTATGCCGTGGGCCTGGTGAAGCTCGGCGACCTGGCATCCGCGCATCGATCGAGGGGTGAGTCGGCATCCTACGATACGCGGGCCGTCGCTCTGGGCGATCGGCCCGAGGTAGCGCCCGCGTTGACGCGTCTGGGAATCGGCGCGGCCTTGAAGGGCAATCGCGACGAGGCGATGGCGTTCTACCAGCGCGCCCTCAACGTGGCGCCCACCGGGCCCCAGGCTGGTGTGGTCCTGCGGCGGATGGCGATGCTGCCGGCGCCGCCCGGAAACGAAGCCGAGACCGAGTCGCTCTACCAGCGGGCGTTGGCAGCGGTGAGCCCCGATTCTCCGGAAGCCGCCACCACCCTGAACCTCTACGCGATGTTTCTGCGACAACAGAACCGGGTCAACGAGGCCGAACCCCTGGAGAGCCGCGTGAAGCAGATCCGCCAGCAGCACATCGCCGAACTCACCCGGCAAACAGCCCACTCCGCCACCGCGGTCAAGGTTGGTGGCGGCGTCACGGCGCCGATGGTCCTCTACAAAATGGATCCGGAATACTCCGAAGAAGCGCGCGCCGCGAAACTCCAAGGCACCGTGCTGCTCGCGGTCGAGATCGGCACCGATGGACTCGCCTACAACATCCGCGTGGTGCGAACCCTCGGCGATGGGCTCGACGAGAAGGCCATCGAGGCCGTCAGCCAGTGGCGCTTCAAGCCGGGTACCAAGAATGGCGAGCCAGTCGTCGTGGCGGCGTCCATCGAGGTCAACTTCCGCCTCCTATAAGGGTCGCCATGAGCTTGGCCAGCGACGCCTCTTTCGGGCTGCGGACCCTGCGCCGCAGCCCGTGGTTCACGCTGGTGGCCGTGCTCACGCTGGCCCTCGGCATCGGAGCCAACACCGCCCTCTTCAGCGTGGTCGATGCCGTTCTCCTGCGCTCATTCGGGTACGCCGATCCTGGCCGCCTGGTGCAGATCTCCGGCACGAGCAAGGGCCAATCCAGCGCCGTCTCGGTACCCGACTTCCGGGCCTTCCAGACACGCGCGCATTCCTTCGGGCAGATCGCGACGTCGCAACTGCAGACATTCACGCTCATGGGCCCGCGCGAGCCCGAGAACCTCTGGGGTCAGCTCGTCTCGCCCGAATGCTTCGCGGTCTTGGGGGCCGTTCCCCTGATGGGCCGGACGCTCGCCGCGGGCGATTTCGAGTCCGGGGCGCCGCCGGCTGCGGTGCTCTCGTACAAGCTGTGGCAAACCAGTTTCGCGGCCGATCCGCAGGTCGTCGGGCGGCGTGTCCTGATGAACGGCGAAGAGTATTCCATCGCCGGCGTGATGGGGCCGGAGTTCGTATTCCCGCATCCGGTATTCAAAGTTTGGGCGCCGTGGCGATTCACCCCGGCGGAGTTGGCAAACCACGGCCGGCACGGCTTCACCCTGATCGCGAGACTGAAGCCCAAGGTGTCCCGCGAAGCTGCGCAAGCGGAGCTGGTGGCCCTCTCGCAATCCATCGCCCGCGAGTTTCCGGATAGCAACACCGGATGGCAGGCGATCATCCAGCCTATCAACGAACAGGTCGTGGGCAACCTCCGGCCGGTGCTGTTCACGCTGTTGGGTGCGGTAGGTTTTGTGCTGCTGATTGCCTGCCTGAACGTGTCGAACCTGGCGATGGGCCGCGCGATCGAGCGCTCGCGGGAAATGGCCGTGCGGGCGGCGCTGGGCGCGGACCGGATTCGCCTGGTGCGCCAGCTCCTCACCGAAAGTCTGCTGATCGCGGCGGCCGGCGGCGCGCTCGGCCTGCTCTTCGCGCGCGGGTGGCTCAGCGGGTTGCTGGCGATGCTTCCCTCGCGTACCGTCTCGATTCTGCCCGGTGCCGACCGGGCCTCGATCGACAGCCGGGTGCTGGCGGTTTCGATCGCGGCATCGGTGATGGCCGCGGTTGTATCAGGATTGCTTCCGGCGATACTGGCGTCGCGGCCTAACCTGGAGGAGTCTCTCAAGGAAGGTGGACGCGCCGCGAGCGGCGGCTTGCGAAGGCGGCGTCTTTTGGGCGGGCTCATCACCCTGGAGGTGGCGCTCTCGGTCGTCCTGCTGGCCGGCGCCGGGCTGCTGATTCGCAGCTTCTCGAACCTCATGGAGGTGCGGCTCGGCTTCCGTCCGGAGCACGTGCTCACGCTCCAGATTCCCTCCCCGTGGACGGACAACGCCCAGCAAAACGACGCCGCGAAGACCGAGCGAAAGATGCAGTTCTTCAGCGACGTGGTCCACCGCGTGGAAGCCGTTCCGGGAGTCGGCGCGGCGGGGCTGACCACCGTGTTGCCGCTGGGGGTGGTGCAGATCCAGACCCGCATCTTTTTGGAAGGCCGCCCGTCGGGCGGGCTCGAAGGCGGGCCGCGCGGGGATTTCCGGGTGCCCTACCGCGCGGTCAGCCCGAATTACTTTCGCGCGATGGGAATTCCGATGCTGCGCGGGCGCGCCTTCACGGATGACGACCGGTCGGGCCGCGACCGGGTGGCTATCGTCAGCGAGGCCATGGCGCGCCGCTTCTGGCCGGGCGAGGAGGCGGTCGGCAAGCGACTCACGCTGAACAACCCGGCCACCGGGCCGTGGATGACTGTAGTCGGCGTCGCTGGAGGCGTGCGCCACGACAAACTGGCGTCCGAGCCCGATCCGGAGCTTTACACCAGCTACATCCAGACGCTGCTCGCGCCGCAGGTGGCGGTCGTGGTGGTCCGCACCGCCATGGACCCCGTGCAGCTCGTGCCCCCGGTGCGCGCCGCGATCCGCGAGATCAATCGCAATCAGCCGATTGCCGACGTGAAGACGATGAGCCAGGTGGTCTCGGAAGCGGTGGCCACGCCGCGCCTCTACACCGTGCTGCTGGCGATTTTCGCGGGGCTGGCGCTGGTGCTTGCGGCGGCCGGCATCTTCTCCGTGATCTCCTGGACCGTGAGCCAGAGCACGCACGAAATCGGCATTCGCATGGCGCTGGGTGCGAGGCCTCGTGACGTGCTCGGTGCGCTGATGGGCCGCGCGATGTTCGACGTCCTGGCGGGTGCGGTCGTGGGATTGGGCGGCGCCGCCGCACTCACGCGGCTTCTGAAGGCCCAGCTCTACGGAGTTACCGCCACCGACCCCGCTACGTTCCTCGCCGTGCCGGCCGTACTGGCCGCCGTGGCCTGGATGGCGGCCTATATTCCGGCTCGGCGCGCGACCCTCATCGACCCGATGGCCGCTCTGCGCAGCGAGTAAGCAGTGGCGCAGGCACTCGTGCCTGCCGGGNNCTTCGTCCGTCCGCGCCAACCGCCAAAGTGGGGCGGACGCCCACGTCCGCGCGCGACCCCCCGGTCGCGCTCTTACACCCACTCTCCTACTGCACGCTCCAGGTTCCCATCGCCTGCCAGCCGGAGTTGTTTACGCCGGTGGCGTCGCGGGCCGCCATATAGACGATCTGATTTCCCGGGAAAGTCAGCCGGAAGTTCAGGCTCAGAGTCAGTGTGAGCGTGTTGCCGTTGACGTCAGCCGAGGAATCGTCGGCGTACACCGTGCATTGGCTGTTGCCGGTCTCTCCAAAGCCATTGAGCACCAGACCGGGCAGCAGCGCACCACCTGCGTCGTTCACGACGTAAAGCACGTTCGACGCGCGGTTGTAAGCGAGGTAGCAGGCATTGCGCCCGTCCAGTGCGCTGTTGATCAGGATGTTCAGCACACCAAGGTCCTGCCAGCCCTTGGTGTCGGTGAACGTGAAACTGAAGGTTTGTACTGAGCCTCTGGAGCTACTACCGCGCGCCGGGCTGACTCCTCCCACGGCGGGCGAAGTCACTGGCGCGCCCGGCACAGACCATGTGCCCAATGGCTGCCACCCGGTGTTGTGTTGCGCCAGATCGCGAGCCGCCAGGTACACGACTTTGTTCCCGCCGAAGCTGGGGCTGAAGCTCAGGTTGAGATTGAGTGTGAGAATGCCTCCGCTGCCCGACGCGGAGGAACCGGCGCCATTGACGGTGCACTGGCTGTTGCTCACGCTGCCCGACCCATTGAGTGCCAGCCCCGGCAGCAGAGCCGTGCCGGCGTCATTGACCAGGTACAGCGTGTTCAGCGGGTGGCTGTAGGCGAGGTAGCAGGCGCCGCGGCCGTCCAGGAAGTTGTTGATCAAGACATTGACTACGTCCAGGTCTTGCGAGCCGAGCGGATCGCTTAAGGTGACCGTAAAGGTTGGGGAGGCCCCGCTCCCGAAAGCCGGACTCACTCCCTCCGCGGCGAGCGAGCCGCCAAAAGAGGCGAAAATGGGAATGGACGCGCCTGTGATCGAAGGGATGGCGGTATCGGCGACGGTGATGATCTGGGGTCCGGTCGTGTTCAGGGTCACGGAGAAGGTGCCGGCCCCCATGTTGAGCGCGGAGTCGTTGGGGAGCGCGGCTGCAGCGTCGGTGCTGGTGAAGTGGATGGTGCCGGCATAGGAGGAAGCGATGTTGTTGTTCGCATCCGTAGCCGTAACGGAGATGCGAAACGGCACGCCGGGCGCGACCGACGCCGGTGCCGAGACCACAAACTGAATGGCTGGCCCTCCGCAGTCAACGCGGCTGTTGCTGACCAGAACCACTACCGGAACCGTCAACGGACTGTTCGCCATGCCCGCGGCCGTCGCGGCAATGCTGCCGGTGTTGAGGCCGTTGCACAGGCCCGAGGCATTTACCGACACGGAATACGAGTTCGGTGCGCCGCTGATCGAGTTGCCAAGGTAGATCCACGGCGCCTGGGCGTTGGCGGTCACTGTGGGGCTCGATCCGTCGCTGGCCGTAAATTGCAGGTTGATCAGTTGCGTCGGAATCAGCAGCCCTACTATGTACCTGACGTAGATCGTGCCCGGATTGGCGTAGAGCACCGGCCCTGAACTGATGGTCAAAATGACATTCACACTCTGGCTGCCGCTGGGCGTGGTGATGTTGATGACGCCCTGGTTGACACTGCCCGCGGCAAAGCCCTGCGGGATCGCGATGACAGTCACGTTGGCGGGCCCCGTTCCGCTCGTGGGAGTCGCCAGGATCCACGTCTGGGTTGAAGTGGCGGTGAATGTTCCGCCCGGCGCGATGGCGATGGTCTGTGGTGGCGGCAACGATTGACCGGCCTGCCAGAAGAACGACAGAGATGCCGGCGCCGCAATGCTCCCAGTCGTTCCGCCGCCGTTGCCGACCGTGAGCGTAACTGTGATGACCGCGAAGGCGTTGCCGCCCGACGCCAGGGTAATGTAGTTGGTGTAAATCCCCGGCCCCAGGTTCAGCGGGTTGACTGATACCGCCTGGTTCTGACTTCCCGCGTAGTTACAGCCGTTGCACGGCGATACGACAAACACCGAACCGCTCGCGGCCTGCACACTGGCGGTGAACGTACTGCTGCTGCTCGGTACAGTGACAGCGACGAACTGCGGTGCCGGCACTACGCCCACAGACGTGCTGAACGTCAGTGAAGTGGGGTTCGCCGAGAAGCCTCCCTGGCTGTAGCTCTGGACAAGGGTGATGGTGACTAGCGCGAAGTCGCCCGAGTTGGAAGGATTGGCGATCTTGAGCAGTCCCGTGTAAGTGCCGGCTACCTGCGGTACCGTGCTCTCATTCAGATAGACCGTGATCGGGTTCGTAGTCCCATTTCCCGTAACGCCGGTGATGCTGGTGCCGGAATTGTTACCCTGGGTGAGGAGCAGCCAGTTCGCCACGCCGCCGGAAACCGAGGTTGTGGCGATGAACTGCGTCTGGGTGTTGCTGCTGACATCAATGTCGGCCGTCTGTTGGCCAAACGGATACTGGAAGGTGGCGCTGTTCGTATTGAGAGTATACGAGGTTCCCGCAGACCCGGTGCCGGTCACGGTCAGAAAGATGGAAAGTGCGACGGTGCTGCTTGTATTGGGGTTGCTGATGGTAACCGTGCCCGAGTAATTGCCCACGGTGAAGCTCTGGGGATTGTTCAGCGCGATCGTCAATACGCCGGTAACCTGCTGGTTCAGTGCCTGTGACCCGGTACCGTTTATGGTGATCCAGTTTGCGCTGCCGTTTGGCGAGCTCTGGGAGGTGAATGTGGCGTTGAATGTCGTCTGCACGCTGCTGACCAGGCTGACGGACGTAGCCTGCGAGTTGGTACTGCCCGTGACCGACGTGAGCGATAGTGTGGACGGGTTCAAGGCGAAGCCTCCGCCCAACGATCCGCCACCATTCACCGTCAGAGTGACGGTGATCGTAACCTCATCGGCCGAGTTGCTGGGATTACTCACCACAGCCTGGCAAGAGTAGCTGCCCGTCGGAATAGCAGCCGGACCGTTCAGCGTGAAGGTGAGGCCACCGGCGACTGGTTGATTGACGATCTGGGTCCCGCCATTCAGGAGCAGGAAACTGGTGCTGTTGCAGTTCGTCACCGAGGCGTTGAAAGTGGTGACCGCGGAATTGCTGCCGAATATGACGACCTGCTGGGATGCCGGGCCGCCGGGATAGGCCAGCGCCACGTTGGTTGGGATTGCGCCGTACGACGACCCGCCTGAAGTGACGCTTACGTTCAACGTGACCGGAATCACGGTCTGTGAACCGCCGTTGCCCGGGACGATGGTAATCGATCCCGTCTGCTGAGTCGTAATGTTGGTGGCGTTGGCAAACACGCTCATCGTCACGGGACTGTTGGCGCTCACCTGCGAGCCGTTGACCGATACCGACAGCCACGAGGCGGATTTCGCCGGCACTGTCGAGAAACTGAAGGAAATTTGCGTCGTGCTGGCCGTGGTCAGGGTGACGGATGTCGAAACTGTCTGATTCGCGAAAACGTTGAATGTCACCGAGTTGGGGCTGGCGGAGATGACGCCGCCCGCGCCACCGCCGGAGTCCAGGGTGAAGGTGACCTGGACCACCATGTCCGTCCCGCCGCCGGTCGTGGATGTGAGGTGCAGCGTGAACGAGCCGCTACAAGACGTGGTGCCACCGTTCGAGCAGATCGTGCTTGCGAGCCCCACCGTGAGAGTGGTGGGAGCGGTCAAGGAAGCCGGGCTTACGGAGAAAAATGAGCCGGCCTGATTGGTAATCGAGAATGGTCCCGAACCCCCGACCATCACCTGCACGAACTCCGCGCCTGCCGAAAGCGCAACCGGATTCGGCGTGGCGCTCAACTGCGATTGCGCCTGCCCTGGAATCGAGCAGCCCAACACCCAAGCCGCCAGGAATGGGTAACGAAACGCCATTAGCCGAACGCTATTAGTAGCAGACGGCGCTTGGGAAGTACAGCCACTCTAACTCACGATTCCGAACGGCCCCCGCACCCCCGCGCGGCGCATGTACTCCTGCACCAGAATCATCTTGAGCGCCCGATCCTCCGAACACTGCCGGGAATCGGGGGTTCCCGCGAGGGTGCCGGCGGATTCCAGAATGCACCCGCCAAGAAACCCGGCGATGTATTGCAGCTCGTCTGAGGACAGCCCGCAGAGAAAGCGGCGGGCCTTGGCTTTCCAGGGACTATCGGCACACGCAACCAGGGCGGCTACCAACGTGCTCCGCACGGCAGATCTCCTGTCGATGAGAAAACATTGAAAACTCCGTCAATCTAAGGGGTATTATGGCGAAACCGAAATCTGCGTGCAAGGGGGGAGGGTTTCGCCTCCCCCGATTTCATACTCGCCCCATCAACAAGAGAATTACCAGGACCAGGACCAGCAGCCCCAGACCGCCGCTCGGATAGTAGCCCCATCCCCGGCTGTAAGGCCAGGCCGGGGCGGCGCTCAACGCCAGGACGATCAGAATGATCATTAGCAAAATCATAGGTTTTGCTCCTCTCGCCCCTAAACGAAGCAACTACCCAGCCGTTGTAGGGTCCGTAACGGGATGCGATTCGCCGCCAGGAAGACGGATTCCTGACGCATGGTCTCGATACCGTCGGGCTCGCGGCGAATTTCGAAGGCAACGAATTCACGGTCGGGAAACTGGGAGATTTCGTAGCGGTAGTGCTCGACCGGCAGCTAGCGCGCTACTCCTGCGCCGGCATCTGCTGCTCGATCTCGCGCCATGCGCTGATCTTCAAACGGCGGCACACCCAGCAGAGCGGTTCGCCCACGCCACTGGCGGTCTCGGCTCCGCACACCGAGCAAACCGGCCCCTTCTTCAGACTGTCCGGCGAAATCGACCGCTTCGCCTGCTCCAGGATCTCGGGCGAGATCACTGGTTCCGGTTTTGGTTGTGCCTTTCGTCTCATTATGCTCCCCAACCCTTATCTCACTATGGCAGAAACCGTTACCCAGGCACAACTCCCCCCAACCGCATAGGGGTACTAGGCGGCTTCGGGTATCTGCACAACTACCGCAACATCCAGCGACGACCGGCAGCGCGGACACTTCTGACCCGCCGTAACCCGTGGATACTTCCCCCTCAAATCGATGTCCGCTGGTACCGTGTGGGTACAAATCGGGCAATGGGCTTGCCCCATGGTGTGGTTTTCAACGAATGCTTTCATGGCTCCTTGCCTCACTTCATCCGACGCAAAACATCCTGCACGGGTTGTACCAAATTCGTAAATATTCTTAAATCTCGGAGGCGGCAATTCCCCGTGGGTACTGTTACGCTGGAGGATATGATGCAACAGCCGGCTCCCAAGATCCAATTGGTCAACACCCCGGACTACCGCGAGAACTACGCCAACAGTGTCCAGGTGCGGGTGAATCTGTGGGACTTTCTTCTTCTCTTCGGCCGTGTCAACCAGACCTCCCCGGAAAATGTGGCGATCCACAACTTCCAGGCCATCTACGTCAGCCCGCAGCAGGCCAAGGCCCTGCTCAACGTGCTCCAGCAGAACGTCACCCAGTATGAATCGGCCTTCGGGGAAATCCGGCTGGAGCCCCAGAGTCCGGGCGGAATCGTTCAGTAACCAGCCATGGTCCCGGCCGCCGGAAAAAGCCGCCCCATTCGGCCCGGTGCCCTCGTGGTCCTTTTCCTGTTGTTCGCGTTCATCGTTTTCTCGAGCCATCTCTCCTTGGTACGGCTGCCCTATTACTGGGATGAGGTGGGCCAGTTTATTCCGGCGGCCCTGGACATCCTGCACGGCGGCGCCCTTCACCCAGGAGCCTGGATACCGCATTCCACGTTGCCCAACATCCACCCGCCCGCCGTCATGGGATACCTGGCGGCCGCGTGGAGCGTGGCCGGCTGCCATCCCGCTGTGACACGCTGCGCCATGCTGCTGCTGGCGTCGTTCGCGCTGTTGGCGGCGTTTCTGCTGGCCAGGGAGATCTTGCGCGACTCGGGCGGCCGGCGGGCGCTTCTGGCCGCCGGCCTGCTCTTCCTATCCCCGCTCTACTTCGCGCAGGCCATGCTGGCGCAGTTGGATGCGCCGGCGATGCTGCTTTCCACGCTCGCATTTCTCTTCTTTCTGCAGGAGCGCATTCGCCTTTCGGCCGCTGCCTGCGTGGCGTTGGTGCTCGTGAAGGAGACCGGCATCGTGGTCCCTCTGGTCTGCGCCGCCTGGCTGGCATACGAGCGCCGCTGGCGCCATGCCGCGCTCTACCTGGCGCCCGGGTTGGCGCTGTCGGCCTGGGTCGCGGCGCTGGCGCTCTCCACCGGCCACTGGTCGGGCAACGCCGATTTTGCGCGCTACAACCTGTATGAGCCGCTTCACCCGGTGCGCCTCGCGGCCACCCTGCTGCGGCGCCTCTACTTTCTCCTCTTCGCGAATTTTCATTGGGTAGGGACCGTGGCCGTGGTGTTGGCCTGGCGCAGGAGCCGCGTCTTCCACACGCGGGCGTGGCGTGTCGCCGGGCTGCTGGTGGCGGCGCACGTGGTAACGTTCACGCTGCTGGGCGGAGCCGTCCTCGAGCGCTACCTCTTGCCGGTGATGCCGATCGTCTATGCGGCCATCGCCGCCGGTCTCTCGCTCCTCGGCCGCGTTCCTAAAGTGGCCTGCGCACTGGTCCTCCTGGCAGGACTGGCGGCCTCCAATTTCATCAATCCGCCGTACCCGTTCACCTTGGAAGATAACCTGGCCTTCACGGATTTTGTCCGACTCCACGCCGCGGCCGCGAACTACCTCGAGCGTCTCGATCCCGGCGCCCGCGTGCATACCCTGTGGCCCCTTNNTGCCCAATCTGGCAGCCCCGACGCTCCAGGCAATCGATTGGCCCGCTGTCCAGGTGCTGGTGGCGTTTTCCCGCGACGTGCCGCTCCCCAAGCTCCTGCAGCGCTTCGTTGCCTATGTGCCCGCCGCTACCCGGGAGGAGGTTCGCGACCGAGTGCCGTTTCCCGCCGCCGCGCATTTCGAGCGGCACGGCCAATGGGTGGACGTCTATGTGAATCCCCAGTATGTGAATCCCCAATATGTGAAACCAGAGTTGCGCGGAGCGGGCGCCGTGCGCTAAAAGAGGGGTCATCGGGGTCACAGTCTCACCAACGCACAACGGAGCCGGCTCGGCCACATGAGCGGCTTCATGAATCCGCGGGAGTTCGCCAACATCGCCCAGGCCGAAAAGGACTTGTGGTGGTACCGGGGCATGCGGCGGATCCTGTTTCGCATGCTGGAGCCGTTTGTCGCGGGGCGCACGGTCGGCCGCGCCCTGGAGGCTGGCTGCGGCACCGGCTATCTCTCGCACCTGATGCAGCAGGAGCTTCATTGGCCGGTCGTGCCGCTCGACATCAGCGGCGAGGGGCTCCGCTACGCACGCGAAATGGGCACGGAAAATCCGGTGCAGGGCGACATCTCCCGCCTCCCCTTCGCGGACCGCAGCTTCGACCTGGTGATTTCGATGGACGTTCTGGTCCACGTGCCGCGCGGTGAGGAGCACCTGGCCGCGCGCGAGCTGGCGCGGGTCCTGGCGCGCGGCGGGCTGATCGTGCTGCGGGTAGCGGCGCTCGATGTGCTGCGCAGCCGCCACTCCAAGTTCATCGCGGAGCGTCAGCGGTTCACGCGCCGCCGGCTGATGCGGCTGGTGGCGGGCACGGGCGTGCGGGTGCTCCGCTGCACCTACGTCAATTCGCTGCTGCTGCCCGTGGCCCTGGCCAAATTCCGTGTTTGGGAACCGTTGCTGCGCCGGCCGCCGGCCAGCGGTGTCGAACCGTCGACACCCTGGCTCGACTCCCTGCTATACGCGCCGCTGGCCCTGGAAGCCGCCTGGGTGGGTTCGGGCCGCAATCTTCCGGTGGGCCAATCGCTGCTGCTGATCGGGGAGAAAATCCTGTGAGCGCGGCCGCCGGGAAATTTCCCTCGTTGAGCGTCTTCTTTCCGGCGTACAACGACGCCCCTTCGCTGCCGGATCTGCTCCGCAGGACGTTCGCGGTCTTGCAGGAACACGTGGCCGACTACGAGGTGATCGTCATTAACGACGGCAG
>OMOG01000298.1:165-20819 GCA_900290305.1 Candidatus Sulfopaludibacter sp. SbA4 | reverse complement strand
CGGCCGTGAACAGCGGCGACCCGGACGAGCCCGGCTCGATCCGCCCCGACGTCTCCTGAACGTTGTAATACAGGCTGGCGGGCGCGGTTTCGGAACCGATCTGCGCCGTCACATCCGTGCTGCGAACGCCCAACGCGATCCGCTTGTAATCGGCCTGCGGGTGGTGAATCCCCGTGGTGGTACCGCCCACCGGCAAGGCCGTGGCACTTCCATTCCACCCGTAAAAGGTCAGATTGATATTAGGCAGCGGCGTCAGGAGGATGAGACTGAAGTCGCCGCTGCCTATCGCCGCACTGGCAAGGTAGGTCGCACCCACGGTCTGGGGCAGACCCGCCAGCGACGGAGCCTTTCCATTGCAGGTGGCCGTCTGGTAGTTCCAGAAAACGTCCACCGTCTTGGCCGTCGGTGCATCCGGCACGCAATGGTTCGCGGTGAGAAAGTACGGCTTCGAGTCCTGGTTGGTATTGTTCACCAGCGAGCCGGTGCAGGCATACCCGGCGCCGCCTTTTTGAAAGAAATACAGGCCGACGCCGCTGGCCACCGCGCTCCAGTCCGCATTGCAGCTCACATCCAGCTCGCAGCTTCCCGCTGCCATCGTCCCCTCCACCGGCAGTCCGTGGAGTATCTTCGAGATGTTGAACGGAACGCTGCTGCCGGGGCTATCCGGCTGGTACTCCAAAACCGCGGTATCGGCGAACACCGTGTGACTCCAGAACTCTCCGGAGTCGTCGATGCCTGTGCCGCTGTACGGCCCGAAGACCTGGCTGTGATCCTCGCTGTAGAGCCACACCTCTCCCGCGCCCACGTGGAAATCGGAGAACTCCACCCTCACGCCGGCTGCTCCTTCGGATTGGATCGCCAGTCTCCAGACGGTGCTGCCGTCATCCAGAGTCACCCACTGTCCGCGCGGCGTCGTCCGACGGTCAATCGTGCGTTCGATGCCCATGAGCGGCAAGTGCGGATCGCGCGCAACCGCGTCGATCTCCGCCTGGCTGACGCTTCCCAAGCGGTACGAGAGCGGCGCCGGAATGCGCTGCGCGAAGCTCACCGGCCTGCGGTTCGATGCCTCCCGCCGTGAGGGGTGATACTCCAATGGGCTCAGTTCGGTGACGGCCTGCGCAAAGAGGCTGCCCGGTAACACGGCCAGAATCACGAGAGTAACTTTTAATATCATCCGCTCTGTAACTCTTATTTCTCATCGGATCGTTTGGCAGTTTCTTGAACTTGCGCCGGCAGGAATCATCTGTTAGGTTGAGATCAGGGATGCTCTCCGGCTGGTCTCGTGCATTCGTGCTGATTGCCGTGGCTGCGTTGCTCGCCAACGCCTGGTGCTACGGCGCCTGCGCGATCGCCGCCTGCCAACCTCCGCAGATTCCCACCAACGGTTGCCATCATCACCATCCTTCACCGCAAGACCACGGCTGCCCCCATCAGCATCCCGAGTTTGCCGGCCCTGAGGCGGCGGTCGCCAACGTGAGTGTCACGGGCACAGTTTCCCCGGAGGCCGTGGTAGTGGCAAGATCCGCGCCCGTGACGGACTTGGTACCTCCTCCGCAGTCCGACAACGGCTGGCCGCCGGGTAACCCCGTTCGCTCCTCGATCTCGATTCTCCGCATCTAGCTTTGCCTTGGTGGGGCAGGCGGTGGCAGGCGGTTTCGCCTGCCAACCTCGAAGTGTGTCCCCAAGTAAGAGCGAAAGGAGATTACCCATGAATCCTAGAAGAACCTTTTTCAAGTCCGTACTGACACTCGGCGCCGGCGCAACAGCCTTCTCCCGCCTCGCCAGATCTCAGCCCGCCCGTCCCTCCGTGCCCGTCTTGACCCCCGACATCGCCGACCTGCCTTTCACCCTCGACAACGGCGTCAAAGTCTTTCAACTCACTGCCGAGCCCGTCAAACAAATTGTCATTCCGGGCCGTACCTTCGATCTCTGGGGCTTCAACGGCAGCGCCCCTGGACCCACGATTCAAGCCCAGGAAGGCGACCGCGTCCGCATTATCTTCGAAAACCACCTGCCCGAGCCTACCGGCATTCACTGGCACGGACTCGAACTTCCCTACGAGATGGATGGCGTCCCCGGCATCGGACAAAAGCCGATCATGCCGGGCGAACGGTTCGTCTACGAGTTCCCGCTCCACCAGCACGGCACCTTCTTCTATCACTCGCACATGGCCATGCAGGAGATGGTCGGGATGCTGGGCGGCTTCATCATTCACCCTAAAACACCTTATACTCCTCCGGTCGACCAAGACTACCTGATCGCCTTGCAGGAGTATTTCGTGCTTCCCAACAGCACCGTCCCCAACAGCATGAACATGGAGTTCAACTGGCTGACGTTCAACGGCAAGGCCGGTCCGGCGGCGACACCCCTGATCATCCGGCAGGGGGAGCGCGTCCGCATCCGCATCATCAACCTGGGCATGGACCACCACCCCATCCACCTCCACGGCTTCACCTTCTGGGAAACCGGACGGGAAGGCGCGCGGCAGCCCGTGTCACTCTGGCATCGGGGTAACACCGTCTTGGTCGGAGTCGCCCAGGCCCGCGACATCGAGTTTGTCGCCGACCGCCCCGGTGAGTGGATGTTCCACTGCCATCTTCCTCACCACATGATGAACCAGATGGCCCCCAACGTAGGTCCTATGACGCGGGTCGGGCCGGGCATCGAAGCCGGCAAAGTGCCGCTTTATCCACAGGACGCTTACATGGAAGGCCCCATGATGGCCGTGGACAAGCAGGTCGACAAGCCCGAGACCTACGGCCTGCCGGCGGGCTGGAGTGGGTATGCGGGCGGCATGATGACCCTGGTGCGGGTCCTGCCTCCCGGTCCCTACCAGAAAATCATGGACCTCAAAACCCAACAGCAGGAGCGGCGGCTTGTATGAACAGTAAATTCGCGCTTTGGGCGCTTGGTCTGATGATGTCACTTCACGCGCAACCTGCCGGAAAGAAAGCGTACGACTTCCGCGGCAAGGTGGTCGAAGTCAACACCGGCACCAAACGCATCACCGTCGCCAATGAACCTATCGAAGGCTGGATGGGCTCGATGACCATGGGATACGCGGTCGACAAGGAAGAGGTGCTGAGCCGCGTGAAAGCGGGAGACCAGATCGCCGCGAAAGTCTACGATGGCGATTTCACCCTGTACGATGTTCGGGTGCTGCCGCAAGCCGCGGCCGCAGTGACTCCGGCCGCCGGGAGCTGGCTCCGCCTGGAAGACCTGGAGCAAATGGCGGTCGCGAGCAACCCGACATTGGCCCAGGCGCAGGCCAACCAGCGCGCGGCGGCGGGCCTGGCCAGGCAGGCGGGTTCCCACCGTGGGCTACTACGGGGATGAAATCCGCGGCGGCTACATAGGAGGCGGCAAACAGGGCGGCTTCATCAGCCAGACCATCGTGCTGGGAGGCAAACTCCACGCCGCGCGCCGTGTGGCGGAGCTGGAAGTGAGTGAGGTCGAGACCAGCGCGCAAGCCCAGCGCGTGCGCATCCTGAATAACGTGCGGTCTTACTTCTACCAGGTCCTCGCGGCCCAGAGACTCGTGGAGGTAAGGGAGAGCCTGGCCAGGCTGGCCGCGGATGCGGCCGAGACTTCCCGTCAACTTAGTAACATCGGCCATGCCGATCGTCCCGACATACTGCAAGCCGAGGTAGAGGAGCAACAGGCCGCGATGAACCTGCGGGTTGCCCGCCAGTCCTTACTCGCCTCCTGGAGAATGCTGGCGGCCGTCGCCGGCAAGCCGGATCTCCCGCCGGCTCGTTTGCAAGGCGACCTCGACTCTGTCCCGGACCTCAACTACGAAGAGTCTGTAGCCGCTACTCTGAGCCATGGTCCCCAGATCAAGTTCGCCCAGCAAGCCGTCGAGCGCGCCGAAGCCTCTCTGGTGAGTGCGCGGAAAGCGCCCATTCCGGATCTGCAGGTCACCGGCATTGTGGTTCAGAGCTACGAACCGCTGGCCCGTCCGGGGAGCGTCACCGGAGTGCAGGCCGGCGCCCAGGTTGGCGTACAATTGCCGATCTTCAATCGCAATCAGGGCTCGATCGCCGCGGCGAAGGACGAAGTGGAGAGCGCGAAACAGGAGGTGGCCCGCTTGAGACTGCAACTGGAGCGCGGCCTGGCCAGTCTGTTCCGCGATTACGACGCCGCCCGCGTAAGTATTCGGCAATACAAGACCGGGATGCTGCCGCGCGCCGAACAGGCTTACAAACTCTACCAGGCGAATTACCAGAATATGGCGGGCGCTTACGCCCAGGTGCTGATCTCGCAGCGGACGCTCTTCCAGTTAGAAGCCGATTACATCCAGGCGCTGGCTAATGCCTGGCAGAGCGCCCTGGCGATCCGCGGCTTTGGACTGATGGACGGTCTTGCGGCTCCTATGCCGGCAAGATAGACCTGTCGGTTGCCAGGAGAAACTCCTGCTTGGCACAACGAGCGGGTCCAGGGGACCCGCGCGGGCAAGACAAACTGACGGCCCGTGGCGCAGGCACTCGTGCCTGCCGGGTCGAGACTCGTCTCGACCCTTCTTCGCGCGTCGCGAAAGCCCCGGCAGTGGCTGCGCCACCGCCGACCGTTTGTGACACAGTAGTGACATGAAGCCGCCCAGGGATATGAGACGCCGTTTATCCGCGGCCCTAGCGCTCCCATCGGAGCCCCCTACTCCCCCGCCTCCGGCAGCGCAAACGCGAACAGCGCGGTACCCGCCGCGATCGCCACATACTGCCGCCCATTCACCAGAAAACTCACCGGATTCGCAAAGATCGGTCCGCCCGTGCCGTAGTGCCAAAGCGGTTTTCCGCTGGCCGCATCCAGCGCGAAGAACATGCCCTCGCTCGAGCCGCCGAACACCACCCCGCCGGCGGTCGCCATGAGGCCCGCCCATGGCGGAGACTTCAGCGGAAACTCCCAGACCAGCTTTCCGGTGGTGTGCTCCAGCGCGCGTATGGAGCCGGTCGGCTCGATCTTCGCCACGCCTTGCGGGTTTCCACCGCTGAACCATTGGCCCGGCGTGTACGGCTCCTTCTGCTTCCGGAAGACCGCCGGCTCTTCGCGCGTGGCCACGTACACCAGGCCAGTGAGCGGGCTGAAACTCGGGCTGAACCAGTTGGTTACGCCATGGAAACCCGGGTAAACCATTTTGCCGCTCGCGGTCGGCTCCATGTCCGGCAGGCGGATGGGGCGGCCTCTTTCGTCGAGCCCCGAAGCCCACGTCTGCTTGCCGAATTGCGCGGCGCGGAGGAATTCGCCGGTGGCGCGGTCGAGCACGTAGTAGAAGCCGTTGCGGTTCGCCACCACCACCAGCTTTCGATCGCCGTCATCCACCAGCATCGGCACGTGCGCGGAGTCCCAATCGTTCACGTCGTGCGGCGTGAATTGAAAGTGCCAGCGCAGCTTCCCGGTGTCTTCGTCCAAGGCAACCAGCGAGCAGGTGTACAGGTTGTCGCCCTTGCGCGCATCGCCGTTGTAATCCGGCCCCGGATTGCCGGTTCCCCAGTAAATCGTGTGAAGCGCGGGATCGTACGAGCCCGTGATCCACGTCGATGCGCCGCCGGTCTTCCAGCTATCGCCCGACCACGATTCGTGCCCCGCTTCTCCGGGGCCCGGCACTGCCCAGAAGCGCCACAAGCGGCGTCCGGTCTTGGCATCGTACGCGTCCAGGAAGCCGCGAATTCCGTATTCGCCTCCGGCGATTCCCACGATCACCCGATCCCCGAACGCCAGTGGGGCCACCGTCACCGCGTGCCCCGTGCGGTAGTCGGCCACCACCGCGTCCCAGCGAAGCTTGCCGGTCGCCAGATCGATGGCCAGCAGGTGCGCATCCAGCGTGCCGACGAACAGCAGGTCGCCGAGCACCGCCATTCCCCGATTGGTGGCGCCGCAGCAGGCGTGAAGGTCCTGCGGCGGCCGGCGTCCGTAACGCCAAACGGGACGGCCCGTGCGCCCGTCGATCGCTACCACTTCGCCGCCCGGCTCGGTGATGTAGAGGATGCCATCGATCGCGATCGGCGAGGTAGAGAATTTGCCCGGCTGCTGGATCTGATAGGTCCAAGCGGCCCGCAACTGTCCCACGTTCGCGGCCGTGATCTCGGTCAGCGGCGTGTAGCGGTGCCCGCTGTAAGTTCGCGAATAAGTCAGCCAGTTGCCCGGCTCGCCATCGGCGTTGCGGATGCGCTCAGGGGGTACCTGAGTCAACGTCACAGACGCCACGGCGGCGAGCAGCACCGCGCGCAAGTTCATCGCAGTCCTCGCAGACTGACTAAGTACGCCACCAGATCCTCCAACTCACTCGAAGAGAAGACATCGCGATACGGCGGCATGGGCGACTTGCCCCACTGCCTTCGGACTTCGGAGACTTCGCTTTTGAGGAACGACCGGATGCGGTCTTCCGAATCGCGAAGCTGAATCGAGAAGGCATCTTCATTCAGACGGCTCCCGCTAATGCGATCGCCGCTCTTAGTAGTGACTTCGACCAGCAGGTAGTTATCGGGGAGGTTGATGGTCCAGCGGTACCCGGCGAAGCTGTCGTAGATTGCCTTTTCCGGCTCGACCACCGCCTGCCGCAGCCACTCCTCGTCGCGCAGCCGCCCTATGTCGCTGAGGTCGGGACCCGAGGTGTGGCCCTCCCCGTTCACGCGATGGCAGGTCAGGCACTTTCCCTTGGTGCGGAAGAGTTCCGCTCCACGGTCGAGATAGCCCGACGCGGCCTCTTTGGTATTCGTGCGCAGGCCGAGAACGTAAGCAGCAAGCGCGCGGAGCGGCCCATCGGCCACCGTCTCCAGGGCGATGGCGGGCATCTCGGTTCCGGGGATGCCGCGGCGCAGCAAGGCCACCAGGGAATCGGGATCGTTGGTGTGCTGCAGCGCCGCGGCCTTCAACGACGGTCCGCGGCTGCCTTCGCCCGACGGTCCATGGCACCCCGCGCAATGTGCCACGTAAAGATCGCGCGGCGTCTGCGCCCACAGCGAAACGCACGCGATCACTCCCAGTGCCCAGCGCGGCATGGCAAAAGTATATCTCATTCGCCGCTGCGCAGCGTTCGCCCCACGATCTCTCCGGCCAGCGTATTCAGGCTGTTCACAATGCGGTCGGCCTCCACGTTGGACAATCGATACCGCTCCACATGCGGATCGCCCGCGTGCACCAGCGCATAGTGGTCTTCCCGCAAATCCGGCAAGTCTTCCGCCGAAATCTTGCCGCCCCGCAAGGCCGCGGCCAGGTAATACAAGGTCAAGTCCACGTGATTGGCGAATGTGCGGAACTCCTCGCGCGCGGGAACCGGGCGGCCGCGCGCCAACCCCGCCTCCAGCGACATCACCGCGTGGATGAAGCGGTGCGCATTGGCGAGCACGGCGTTCACCTCCGCGATCGGGCGCGCCGTGACCCCCGGCTCGGTAGCCAGCCGCGCCACCGAGGCCTCCGCATTCGAGCGCGCCAGCCTACAGGCCTGCCGCGCGCGATCCAATTCGGCGGCGAACGATTGACCGGGATTCGAGTATGCGTCGCGCACCGTTTGAAAGTAATTGCGGTACGCGTCCAGCATGCGCGCCAGGGCCTCCGGCACCAGGCTTCGCTCCCACGTGGGCCACACCTGGTATGCCGCCAGTGCCAGCATTCCTCCCGCAAACGTGTTGAGTCCGCGGGCTGCGATCACCGGTCCCGGCGCCACTCCGGTCACCGCGAACAGCAGCACGATGAGGGCGCTCAGATTCACGGCAAAGATTCCGTAATTGGCGGGACCGAAGCAGCGCAACAGGAACGTGAACAGGGCGATCAGCGCCACTTCGAACCCGCCCGCGGGCGCCAGGCCGTGGAACAGCGCGGTCGCCAGGCCCAGGCCGATCAGCGTTCCAACGACGCGCAGGACTCCGCGGCTGAAGGTCGTGGTGAAGTCCGGACGCAGCACGATCGCCGAAGTCATCGGCATCCAGTACGTGCGCCGCCAGCCGACCGTGTGGGCCAATATTTCACCCACGCCGACGCAGGCCGAGAGACGCAGGGCGTGGCGGAACACGGCCGACCGCAGGTTGAGATTGGCGCGCAAAATCTCGAGCGTGGCCCCGATCCGCAGGGCCCGCGGCTGCGCCCTCTCGCGCCGCTCGAATTGCATGCTGCCCGCGGTGGTGGTATGGGCGGCCAGGTCCCACGCCGACGCCAGTTGCCCGGCCAGCGCGTCCAGTTGGCGGCGCGCATCCCGCAGCATGCCCGCGAGATTCTCCGCGCCGGCCGGCCTCCTCAGCGCCTCGGACAACGCGCGCAACTGGTCCACGCCTTCGGAGATACTGGCACGTTCCAGCAGCGATTCGCCGATGGCCGCGAGCAGGCGGCCGGCAGTTTCCAAGCTCCGCCCCAGAATGGCGGTCTCTTGTTCGGTATGCGGGTCGCGGCCGATCCGCACGCGCAGGCGCACCAGTGTGAGAATGGCCAGCCGGATGCGCTCGGCCTGGCTGAGGAGAGCCAGGTAGCGCTCGGCCTCGATCGAGTGGTCCCGGCCGAGCCCCTCCAGCGTGGTGTGGGCCTGGGTCGCCTGCGCGCTGGCAGGCGGGGCTTCCATCACCTTCGGACTGGAACCAGTGGAGCGCGCCAGTTCCAGGTAGAGATCGGCCAGCGCGCGCCGCACCGGTGCGTATCGCCGGAACGGCCACAGCGCCAGCGACAGGATGGTTTGCAGCAACCCGCCACCCAGTGCCGACATGCCCGAAGAGGCTGCCTGTTCCGCCGTCATGGTTTGCGCGGAGTACACCACCAGGGTGACCAGCGTGACGTTGGCGATGTCGGTCGCGGCCGTGCCCACCGCCACCATCATTCCGGCGGCGAACGCGCAGGCCGCCGCCAGCAGCACCGTGAGCGCGTGATGCGGTCCGCACAGTCCGCCCGCGAGCACCGCCACCCCGCAGAATAGGCTCGCGCTCAGCATGCGGCGCGCACGATGCAGGTAGGGGTCGGAGCCGTCCGAGAAGGCTACGTTGAGCGCTCCGGTAGCGGCGATCAGCCCGCCGGTCGCGTGCCCGGCGGCGACCCCCACCGCCAACGGCAACGCCACGCCCGCGGCGTTACGCAAGGCAATCCACGGCACTACTTTTGCGGAATCGAAATGCAGAACGCCCCGCCAGAAGGGCGTCGGCGCAAGGACGGGCCGAGGTGCCATCCCATTCAGGATAGTGGATGCGGCGCACCTGCCCTCCGGCGGCATCGTGGTCGTTATTGGATTGGTACCGAATACGGGGCGAAAACTGCAACTCGGAGGTTCATAATAGGGCGTTTGGGTGTACAATAACGGGAATTCGGGAGTCTTTAGTGGCAAATCGGGTCGATCCGCGGCCGGGCCTCCCGGAGAACTTTTAGACATCTTTCACGCAAGGACAGGAGAATCCATGCTATCGAACCGGTTAGGCATCCTGGGAGTGCTCGCGTTATTGCCTGCGGTCGTGCAGGTAGGCAGCGGGCTTGGTTCACGGCCAACCACGACGCGGATATTTCCGCGGCGGCACGGACCGATGCAGTTGCACGAAAGGCGTTCCGACGGCACGACGACCAGCACGAACTGGAGCGGCTACGCGGTGACCGGCTCTTCGTTCACCGAGGTCCAGGGGTCGTGGGTCGTCCCGTCAGTCACCTGCAGTGTAACCCCGAACACTTACTCCTCATTTTGGGTGGGCCTCGACGGCTACTCCTCCAACACCGTGGAGCAGACCGGAACGGATTCCGACTGTGAGGGCACGACTCCCGTTTATTACGCCTGGTACGAGTTTTATCCGCAAA
The DNA here is from genome assembly GCA_900290305.1 of Candidatus Sulfopaludibacter sp. SbA4. Taxonomy (GTDB): domain Bacteria; phylum Acidobacteriota; class Terriglobia; order Bryobacterales; family Bryobacteraceae; genus OMOG01. Next base: position 11,066 of record OMOG01000298.1, on the reverse strand, counting down.
ACATGTTCGAAATCAGCAGCCTCTCGATAAAGGCCGGCGATAAAATGTCGGCGTCGGTAGTTTACTCTGGCAGTGAGTTCACTGTCACCATCACTGACACAACTACGGGGAAGTCCTACACCAAGAGCTCGAGTGTCCACAAGGCGCAGCGGACGTCGGCCGAATGGATTGTCGAGGCGCCCTGCTGTACGCGGCGCGGGGGCATCCTGCCCCTCGCGGATTTCGGCACAGCCTCTCTTGGCTTCACCTACACGAGCGTGACCAGCACCAATGACGCGACCGAAAACGGAGCAACGGAATCGATCGGTGCTTTCGGCAGCAAGGTGTGGGAACTGATCACGATGGTCAACGGCACGACCGGCGCGAATGAAGCGGTCCCCTCGCCCCTCTCGGCGGACGGGTCGAGCTTTCAAGTAGTTTGGAAGTCCGAGTGAGCCGGCAGTAATCCGGCTCACACCACTTTCGGCAAACGTTGGCGCCGCGTCACCCATTGGTCGCTGGTGAACAGGCGCGGCCCCACCTGGATCATGCGCGGCAGCAGCGTGAAGAGGTCGGTGGGGGTCCAGGGCTTTCCGGCGCGCGTCTTGAAGCCGCGCGCGTTCAACTCGTTGGCCACTCGCGAGAGTGCGCAGTCTTCGACAATCATGTCCAGCGCCACTGTCACGATTTCCTTCTCCGTAGGATTCTCCACCAGTCCGTTGCAGTCCGGAGCCACCTGCAGGCCGTAGGGAATCTCCTCGGCGTACGGCTGCTCGGCGCCCGCCGGGACGATGTCGCGCTCCCATTCGATGGCCGATGGCTTCCATCCCATCTCGATGCGCTGCATCAGGTACTCCAGGGTCGGCAAACCAGTCAGCGATTCGCGAATCCGTTCCTTCTTGGCCATGGCAACCTCCTCGCGGGGATGAGCACGCAGATTGCCGCGGGAAGTGGCCGGTGGTGCGGGCGTCTCGTAACGGACAGTGTCCAAACCTGGGACGGGATGTCCACGCTTGGGACTATTCCCAGCGCAGGGCGGTTAGCGGGTCGACGCGGCTGGCCCGCCGCGCAGGCACGTAGCACGCCACCAACGCCACCGCGAGCATCAGCAGGGCCACCGCGAGATAGATCGCCGGATCGGCGAGGCTCACGTCGAAGACCATGCCGGCCAGCACGCGCCTTAGCGCGAAGGCGCCGGCCGCTCCAATGGCGAGCCCCACGGCGCTGAGCTTCAGCCCGTAGCGAATCACCATCCCCAGCACCTGTCCGCGCCCCGCCCCCAGCGCCATGCGGATTCCGATTTCCCGCGTGCGCTGCGCCACCGTCCACGACATCACGCCGTAAATCCCCACCAGGAGAAGCACCAGCGCCAGTCCCGCGAACACCGCCAGCAGCGCCATGGTCCAGCGGCGCGCGCGCGCCGATTGCGCCAGAATCTCGTCCATGGTGCGCAGGTCGGAGATCGGCAGATCGGGATCCGCGGCCGCAACTTCCCGGCGCACCGCGGCGGCCAGCGTCGCGGGATCTCCGGCGGTCCGCACCGCCAGGTATTGGGGACTGAGGCTCGGGAAATACAGGTCCATGGTGGCCTCCGAATCGAGACCGAAGTTTTTCACGTCGCCCGCCACTCCGATGATCGTGGACCAGGTCGGGTTCGGACCCCAGGGCCCAGTGATGAATTTCATCCCCACGGGGTCGCGGCCCGGCCAGAATCTCCGCGCCATGGTCTCATTGATCATCACCACTGACTCTTTCAAATCGCGCTCGGTAAAGGCGCGGCCCGAGCGCAGCGGGATGCGCATCGTACGAAAATATTCGGGACTGACTGCGCGGATCTGTGCCGCCGGCAGCATATCGGGATTGATGAGCGGGCTGCCCGGCACGTTGAAGCGAGTGGTGACGGCGCGGTTGACGATCAGCGGCAGGCTGTTGGCGGCGGCCACCGATTCCACTCCCGGCAGCCTGCGAACGCGCTCCTCGATGCGATGGAAGACCGCGTTCTGGTCGCGCGACGGCGGAATGGAGAGCCGCATCGTGAGCACGCCGCGCGGATCGATCCCGGGATCCACCTGCATCAGGCGCAGAAAGCTCTTGGCCAGGATGCCCGCGCCCACCACCAGCACCAGCGCCAGCGCGAACTCGAGGACTACCAGCGCTCCTCGCATGGCGGCCGATCCGCCACCCGCGGGCGCCGCGGATTTGATGACCGTGTTGGTGTCGCTGCGCAGTGTTTGCAGCGCCGGAGCGAGTCCCGAGACGACGCCCGTAACGGTGGAGACGCCCAGCAGAAACAAAAGCACGGTGGAATCGAGCGGCGCGGGCACGGGCGCCATCACCGACAGGCACCAACGGGCCAGCGCGAGTCCGAGGGCGCCTCCAAGCGTGGCTAGCAGAATGCTTTCCGTGAGCAGTTGCCGCACCACGCGCCACGATCCGGCGCCCAGGGCGGTGCGCACCGCGATCTCCCTCGCCCGGCCGCTGGCGCGCGAGAGCAGCAGGTTGGCGATGTTGCCGCAAGCGATCAGCAGCACCAGCGTCACCGCGCCCAACAGCAGCAGCAGCGCCGGCCGCACGTTGGACGTCAGGTCGTCCTGCAAACCGAGGATCTTCATGCCGAACCCAGTGCTGGTTTTGGGATGCTCCGCGGCCAGGCGCGCGGCAATCGTCTGTAGTCGCCCGGAGGCTTGCGCGAGCGTGGCGCCGGAGCGCAGCCGCCCTACGAAGCCCAGCGCGTGGCGCACGGGATTGGTGGTCTCGTCGCCCAGCAGAGGCCCCGGCGGCAGCCACACATCGGCCCAGTCGGGGAACTGAAAATCGGCGGGAAGCACGCCGGCGATGGTGAATTCCTGGTCGCTCAGGCGGATGGTTCTGCCGGGTACGTCCGCGTCGCCGCCGAAGCGCCGGAGCCACAGCGCGTGGCTGATCAGCACCGAGCCGGGGCCTTCATTCGATGCCAGCGCGCGCCCCAGCGCCGGCGTTACGCCCAGCAGCGGAAAGAGCGCCGGCGAGACGAATGTGGCGTGGACCTCGAGGGCTTCCGCGCCCGGCGTCGAGAGGTTGAGATCCTGCGACACATAGCGGTACCACGCCGTTTCTGCGAACAAATCGGTCTGCTGCTGCCATGCCGCCAGTTCGGGTGGCGAAACACCCAGCTTGGGGTAATTCGGAAGATAGGTGTCCCACACCGCGACCAGTTTCGCGGGTTCGCGGTACGGCAGCGGCTTCAGAATCACCGCGTGCACCAGGCTGAAGATCGCGGTGTTGGCGCCGATCCCCAGCGCCAGCGTCAAGATGGCAATCGTCGCGAAGCCCGGTGCGCGCGCCAGCGTGCGCAGGGCGTATCGCAGGTCCTGCAGGAAGTTCCCCATGTGCCCCTCGCGACCTATTGTAGCTTGGACGGCGGACCTACACAGGCAGGAATGCCTGTGCTACTGGAGCTTCCCCCGCCCTTCCACCTTCCAGATCTCTTCCACGGTCTCGCCGCGCAGGCCGTACATCTGCTCGTGCAGGTTCACCGCCACGCAAATGTGGTTGGGCACGATGTGCACGCGGTCTCCGATCGAAAACTCGCGCTCCGCACGCGTGATGTCGATGTAGCCGTGCTCCTCGTTCATCTTGTGGAACCGCGCGCCGGGCGCTTCCACCACGTGCCCGAAGGTCACCTCCGAGGAGTTCACCAGCCGGTCCGAAGAAAACGTCTTCGATCCGCCGTCCACGATCATCTGCCCCGCGTGCGCCGTCGAGACCACCGTGGCCAGAACGCTGGCGGCGCAGTCCTCCATCGCGCATCCACCGCTGCGCACCGTATTGACGTCGTTGTAGACGTATGTGCCGGGGCGGATCTCCGTCAAGCCGGCCAGCTCGTGCGAATGGTAGAGCGTGGGAGTGGAGCCGCCGCTGACGATCTTCACCTCCATGCCGGCCGCGCGGAACTCCGCCAGAATCGAATGCAGGATCTCGCCTACCTGCGCCAGGGCGCGCAGGCCGGCCTCGTCCAGATCTTTAACCTGGCCGGGATAAAACGTGATGCCTTCGAAGGTCAGGTGGGGAAGCTTTTCGATGGCCTGCGCCAGTTGCAAAAGCTGCGCACCGGGGCAGACACCAACGCGTCCGAGGCCCACATCCACCTCCGCCAGAACCCCGACTTCCACCTGTGCGGCACGCGCCGCGTCGGAGAGTTGGCGCGCGGCGAAGGTGCTGTCAAGCGCCACCGTGACGCGGGCCCGCCGCGCCACTTCCATCAGCCGCTCCAGCTTGGTGCGGCCGATAATCGGATAGGCCACCAGCAGGTCGGCGGGTTCCGCACCCAGCATGACCTCCGCTTCCGAGACCTTCGCGACGGTCAGCCCCACGGCGCCCGATTCGAGCTGGCGCTTGCCGATGCGCGGCGATTTGTGCGTCTTGGTATGCGGGCGGAGCCGCAGGTCGTGCTCCTTGGTATAGTCGGCAACCCGGCCGAGATTGCGCTCGAGAATGTCCAGGTCCACCACCAGGGCGGGCGTATCGATTTCCGAAACATGCATGTCTTCAGGATATGCTAGCCCGCGGCGCCGCGGCCGAATGCATGGCGCTTGGCTGTCCACCTGGCGCCCAGGTACTCGCCCATATCCAGATCGCCCGACATGGAATCGCCGTTCAATTTGCCGGTGAAGCGGTACGAGAGCGCGGCGCCGTGCACCTCGCCGATGTTGCTGGAGATGCGTATATCGTCGCCCGATATAGCGCCCGCGAAATCGCGCGCCGTGAAATCTCCCTGGTGCGTTCCGGCAAGCTGGTTGCCCTGCTGCTTCACATAGAGCACGTGTTCCGATTTGCCGGCGGCGAACTGGATCTCCACATCCCAGCGCCCGGTGAGGTCGCCGGCGGGCGTTTTGGGAGCCTCCGGTTTCCACTCCGGCCGTTTGGCCGCCAGGATCTGATGGATGCGGTCGGCGACAATCTTGACGTCCTCCGGCATCATCATGTAGGCGGTGATCGAGACCCCGGTTTGACCGGAAGCGCCGCGGCCTCCGCGTCCGCCGCCGCCACCGCCGCCTCCGGCATTCAGAGCGATGCGCGGCTCGGTGGTCCACAGGATGTTCGAGACCTCCTCGCCGGTGATCCCCAGCTTGGCCGGATCCCAGTTGATGGAAAGCCCCGGGCTGTGGTTGTTGGGACCCCTCGGCTGACGCACCGCCGCCGTGACGCCATCGATTTTGGTGACGCGGTCAGCGATGGTTTGCATCCACGCGGTCCACGTCTCGTCCTCTTTGTTGTGATCGCGCTGGACCCACATTTCGACCGCGGCCACCAGGCCCACAATCTCTTCCTTGCCGATCTTCATGGTGCGTCCATGGCCGTGGTGCGGAGCGCTCGATACCCACGCCGCCTGCAGCAGATCTTTGCGGCCCAGGATCAGGCCGGAGCATTGCGGCCCTCGCAGACACTTGCCGCCGCTATAGCCCACGAACGTGGAGCCGCGCTGCAAGTAGGTGTTGGGCACGGTCAGCATCTCGGCGGCGGCGTCGGTGAAGACCGGGATATTCTTCTTCTTGGCGATGCCATAGACCTGGTCGTACGTCAGCGGGCCGGTTTCCATGCGGTTGCCGGTCATGATGTAGACCATGGCGACTTTCGGCCCGAGCGCGGCTTCGTATTCGGCGGCGTCGGCCACTTCGATGATGCGCACGCCCACGGAACGGATGGCCTGGTCATACTCGTTGCGCGAGGCCTTGGGAATCACTACTTCGTCTTTGGCGAAGCCGCTCAGATCGGGAATGCGCACGTGCAGGTCGGGGTTGCCTCCGGTGACGCAAGCGGCGGTGGTGTGCGCCATTCCGGCGGCGCATCCGGCGGAGATGAGAGCCCACTCGGCGCCCGTGAGCTCGGCCAGCCGGCGGGCGGCGCTTTCCATCAACTCGTCGAGCACTACGTGATGTTGGCCGGCAGCATCCACGGCGGCGCGCACCTCCGGCAATTCCAGCGATCCGCTGATGACGGTGAGAGTGCCGCGGCAGTTGATCAGCGGCCGGACTGCTATCGATTTGTAGATGTCCGGCCCCAGTTGCAGTTTTCCGGCGGTGGTTGGAGCGGCTGCCGATGCGGGGCGCGCGGCGCTGAAAAATGCCGGCGCGGCGGTGAGCAACCCGCCACGGCGGAACAGGTCGCGGCGGTGGAAGACGTCTTTCAGGGAATCGAACATGGCAACACCTCCTGGCGTCTAATCTTATAAACTAACATCACACTCGATGATACGCCTTTCTATTCTCGCTGTGATCTTGCTGCAGCCTGCCGCCGCCCAGCCGCCGGATGCCGGGAAGCGGCCATACCAGGCCCGCTGCGTGGGATGCCACGGCGAAGACGGCAGCGGCGGCGGCCACGGTCCCAACATCGTGGACGTACGGCGCCCCCGCGCCACCACGCTCGAGGCGATGCGCGCCCTGATTCTGAAGGGCATCCCCGATGGAGGCATGCCCGCGTTCCAGATCTCCGAAGAGGAGGCCGGCGTTATCGCAGCCTACGTGATGTCACTGAAGCAGCCCGCCGGCGCCGCGGCGACCGAGGCCGCGCCGGGCGATGCCGTAGCGGGTGAGCGCTTCTTCGCCGGCAAGGGGAATTGCGCGAGCTGTCACATGGTGCGCGGAAGTGGCGGAGTGCTCGGGCCGGACCTCACGAACATCGGCCGCGATCGGAGGCCGGCGCAGATCGAGCAGGCGCTGCGCGATCCCGGAGCCACGCCGGCCGGAGCGGCGGGCCGCGGTGGCGGCCGGGGCGGACGCGGCGCGCCTCAATACCACGCCGTGACCGTGCGGCTGCGCAACGGTCAGACCCTTCGCGGCATCGCCAAGAACGAAAGCTCATTCGACATCCAGGTGCTCGCGATGGATGGCAAGCTGTACCTCCTCTCGAAGGAGCAGGTGGGCGAAGTGGTCCACGAGAAGTCACTGATGCCGGCACTCGAGGCGACCCCCGAGGAGACGCGCAACCTGGTCGCTTACCTTAGCCGCCTCAGCTCCGATGCCGCGGCCAAAGCGAGCCTGGCGACGGGTGAATTGGGCGCCGGTCTTCCCTTCCCCGATGTGGCCCATCCGAAACCCGGCGCCTGGCCCACCTATCACGGCAACGAAAGCGGCAACCGTTTCAGCCCGCTCAACCAGATCGATACCAGCAACGTGTCGCGTCTCGCACCCAGGTGGATGTTCCCTGTTCCCGGCGCGCCGCGAGCGCTCGAAGTGACACCCGTGGTGGTGGACGGCGTGATGTACGTGACGTCGGTGAACGAAGCTTACGCCCTGGACGCGCGCAGCGGCCGCGAGATCTGGCACTACAGCCGGCCGCGCAGCCAGGGTCTCGCCGGCGACGCCGCCAGCGGCATCAATCGCGGCGTGGCGGTGCTCGGCGACCGCGTGTTCATGGTCTCCGACAACGCCCACCTGTTCGCGCTGCACCGGTTCACGGGCCAACTGATGTGGGATGTCGAGATGGCCGATTCGCACCAGAACTACGGGTCCACCAGCGCGCCGCTCGCGGTCAACGACCTGGTGATTGCCGGAGTCTCCGGCGGCGACGAGGGCGTCCGCGGATTCCTGGACGCCTACAAGGCATCGACCGGCGAGCACGTCTGGCGCTTCTGGACCATCCCCGCGGCGGGCGAGCCTGGCTCCGAAACCTGGGGCGGGCGGGCCCTCGAACATGGCTGCGGCTCGACGTGGCTCACCGGCACTTACGATCCCGAAGCCCGGCTGCTTTACTGGCCCACCGGCAATCCGTGCCCCGACTACAACGGTGACGAGCGCAAGGGCGACAACCTTTATACAGCGTCGGTGGTGGCGCTCGACCCGGGCACCGGAAAGCTGAAATGGTATTACCAGTTCACGCCGCACGATCTGCACGATTGGGATGCCACCGAAACGCCGGTGCTGGTGGACGCGACATTTCACGGCCAGCCGCGCAAGCTGATGTTGCAGGGGGACCGCAACGGCTTCTTCTATGTGCTCGACCGGTTGACCGGCAAGGTGCTGCTGGCCGAGCCATTCGTAAAGAAGATTACGTGGGCCAGCGGCATCGGCCCGGATGGCCGCCCCGTGCTGTTGGCGGGGAACGAGCCGACGGTAGAAGGTCAGTTGGTGTGCCCGGCGGTGGCGGGCGCCGCCAACTGGCCGTCCAACGCATACAGCCCGGTGACCGGACTCTTCTATATGTTCGCGGAGGAATCGTGCAACATCTACAGCAAGAACGATCAGTGGTGGGAGGCGGGCAAGTCGTTTTACGGCGGCGGCACGCGGCGGGCACCGGGCGGTAGCGGCGGAACATCCCTGAAGGCGATCGATATCCAGACCGGCAAGACGGCCTTCGAGATACCGGACGTGGGCGGCGGGATTCTGGGGAGCGGTTTGATGGCGACGGCCGGCGGCTTGATCTTTTACGGCGATGGCAGCGGCGCATTCGTCGCGGCGGATGCGAAGAATGGAAACCTGCTGTGGCATTTCAACACCGGCCAGAGCTGGAAGGGCGGTCCGATGACTTACACGGTGGACGACATTCAATATGTTGGGGTAGCCGCGGGATCTACGATTCTGGCGTTCAGCCTGCGATAGGAACATCGATGCGTATCCTTATAGTTGTGGCGCTGCTTGCGGTTTCCGGCCGGGCCCAGCCGCGCCAGTTCGAGTTGAAAGCCGAGTCACCAAAATTCTGGGACCTCTTCGACCAAGGCGCCAAACTGGACAAGGTCGCGACCGGCTTCGGCTTCACCGAGGGCCCGGTGTGGGACCCCAAAGGCTTCCTATACGTCAGCGACGAAGAGAAGAACAAGCTCTCGCGAGTTTACCCGGATGGCCGCGTAGAGACGGTGCTCGAGATCGGCGATCCCGATGGCAGCACGCTCGATCCGCAGGGCCATCTCATCACGACCGCGAGCGTATTGCGCGCCATCATCCAGGTGGAGCCGGACGGAAAATACAAAGTGCTCGCCGACAAGTACGACGGCAAGAAATTCAACAGCCCCAACGACATCATTGTGGGCCCGGATGGGGCGCTGTATTTCACCGATCCCACGCTGGATCTTCCCAAGGGCGAGAAACAGGAGACTCCGTTCCAGGGGGTGTATCGCCTGGGGAAAGACGGATCGGTGCGGCTACTGACGAGCGACCTTGCCGAGCCCAACGGCCTGGCATTTTCGCCCGATGGGAAACGGCTGTACATCGACGACACGAAGCAGCGCGAGATCCGGGTTTACGATGCCGGCGCCGGGGGAGAGTTGAAGAACGGAAGGCTGTTTGGCAAGGAAGAGGGTCGCGGGGGCGTGCCGGACGGCATGCGAGTGGATGTGAAAGGCAATCTCTTTGTGACCGGCCCGGGGGGAATCTGGGTGTGGGATCCCGATGGCAATCACCTGGGGACCATACTGATGCCGGAATCGACGGCCAATCTCAACTGGGGAGATGCCGATTACCACACGCTGTATATCACGGCCCGGACATCGGTCTACCGGCTGAAAACAAAGACGCGCGGTTTTGTTCCGGGCGGCGGGGCGCCGCCATGGTAGCAGAACATGACCGCGCGGATCGGAAGCGAAGCCGGAGGCTGAGGAAGAATTGGTTGGCAGGCGAAAGCGCCTGCCCCACCAAAGTGCACAGGCTAATGCGGTCAGAGACATAGGAGACCCGAATTGGACGTCTATCTGGTCGACGGCACATACGAGTTGTTCCGGCACTACTACGCGCTTCCGTCCGCGCGCGATCAGGATGGCCGCGAGGTGGCTGCGGTTCGCGGCGTGCTCGCGTCGGTGAGGGGCATGATCAAGGGCGGGGTCACGCACATCGGCGTGGCGACGGACCACGTCATCGAGTCCTTCCGCAACGGATTGTGGCCAGGGTACAAGACCGGCGAAGGCATCGAACCCGACCTGGTGGCGCAGTTCCCGCTGCTCGAAGAGGCCCTCTCGGGGTACGGAGTGGTGGTCTGGCCGATGGTGGAGTTCGAGGCGGACGATGCGCTGGCAGCCGCGGCGGAGGCGGCGGCCCGTGATGCCCGCGTGGAACGCGTGGTGATCTGCACGCCGGACAAAGACCTCGCGCAATGCGTCCGCGGCAGCCGCATCGTCCAAATGGATCGACGCAAGGGCGTNNGCTGGCGTCATGGAGAAGTTCGGCGTGCCGCCGGCGTCGATCCCCGATTACCTCGCGCTGGTAGGCGACGCGGCCGACGGCTATCCCGGGCTGCCCGGATGGGGTGCGAAGTCGTCGGCTGCGGTTCTCGCGAGGTTTGGTCATATTGAATCGATCCCCGTGGACTGGCACGAGTGGGGCGTGAAAGTCGCCAGCCCGAGTGCCCTTGCGGACACGTTGGTGCGCGAGCGCGAGCGCGCACTGCTGTTCCGAACGCTGGCCACGCTGCGGACCGACATCGCGCTCTTCGACGACGTGGACCAGTTGCGAGCACCCCTGGGGTAGTAATCTGCGAAAGATCCGGCTTGCCACGCGCCTGGTGTGGTGAGGGGCCTTTTTGACCATTCGAAGCCAAATGACAAATGTATTTGTCGTTTTCGGATGACCGCTTACGTGGAATCAATGGGTTGCGCGGGGGCGACGACAAATGCATTTGTCGTTTGGGTTCGTTCCCCAGGGTTGCGGCGATGTTTGGATGGCTCGACTCTGTCATCACGACCTCGGACAAGGTTGCAGGACAAACTCTTCCCCCACCAGACTGTTTGTTGAACTGCCCGGTGGGAGCGCATTTCCCTTCCTGATTTAAATCTAGCAGACAAGACGATAGGATTAGGCGCGGAGCCGCGGATGCGGCGGCGGTAAGTGGCTTTAGAATGAGTGAAAGGGTAAGTGAAAAGATATTTCCTGGACGCGTGACTCAGTTTTCCGGTCCATTCGACTTTACCTCGTTATCCGCATAAGTGATTTCGATTGAGTCGATTGGCTGGATCAACA
>OMOG01000298.1:0-155 GCA_900290305.1 Candidatus Sulfopaludibacter sp. SbA4 | reverse complement strand
GCTGAGCCGAGATTCATCTCGGCTTTCTTCTCTTTTCCGAGAGATTCTTCCCCATCCGCAACCGCTAATGAGTCATGGATCAACTGCGCCGGCGCCTTCCCCACGTATGGGCGGAAGGCAAGGGCCTGTTTGTCACGTGGCATCTCTACGGGAGC
>OMOG01000122.1 GCA_900290305.1 Candidatus Sulfopaludibacter sp. SbA4 | reverse complement strand
ATACCGAAAGCCCCGCGGCAACACGCCGATCACGGTGTAGACGCCGCCATCCAGAGTGAGAGCCTTGCCCACCATGTCGCGGCTGCCCGCGAATCGCCGCTGCCAGAAGGCATGCGACAGCACCACCACCGTGCCGGCCTGCGTACGATTGTCCTCCGGCGGCAGGAAGGTGCGGCCCAGCGCCGCGCTCACTCCCAGCATGGGGAAAAAATCCGCCGACACGTACAGGCAGTCGAGCTGTTCCGCCTCGCCGCTCCCGGTCAGGACCTTGTTCCATACCGGTGAGACTGCGGCGACCGTGGAAAAAGCCCGGGTGCGCTCGCGAATGTCGAAGAAATCGAGCGCCGATGTCCAGGGCTCGATCTCCGGTTGGTTCTCCTTGCGCGTCTCGATGGCCATCAGGCTCGCGGGCTCCCGATACGGCAGGCTGCGCAGGGCGGCCGCATCCACCATGGTGAAGATCGCGGTATTGCCGCCGATCCCGAAGGCCAGCGTGGCGATCGCGATCGCGGCGAATGCGGGGTTTCGCCCGAGGAATCGTGATGCGTAGCGCATGTCCTGCCAGGCGCCCGTCAGCAGTCTGCCGCGCGCGGGCCTCCGCTCGGCGGTATCGATCTCGCGCGCCAGCGCGCCCCAATCGGCGAACTGGCCCCGCGCCTGCCGCACTGCCTCGTCTTCGGAGGCGCCGCCCGCCAGCGCCGCGGCGAACACCTGCTCCATCTGCAGCGCCAGCTCCGCCACGATCTCGCTCTCCCGCTGCGGCCCCACCGCCAGCGGCGGCAGGTTCGCGCGCACGTAACCGCTCCAGTCATGCATGGCTGAATCCCGTCAGGCGGTTGAGCGCGGCCACGAATTCGCGCCAGGTGCGCCGCTGGTCGGCCAGCGCGCGCCTTCCGGCCGGTGTCAGGCGATAGAACCGGCGCCGGCGCTCTCCCGCTTTTTCCACCCATCGTCCCTCCACCAGCCCCTTTCGCTCCAGGCGGTACAGCATGGGGTACAGCGAAGCGACGTGAAACTGCAGCTTGCTGTCCGATTGCGACTCGATCAGCTTGGCCAGTTCATAGCCGTGCCTGGGGCGGCCTTCGAGCAGCGCCAGCACGATCATGCCGGCGCTTCCCTTTTGCAGATCGGCAACTACCATAGCTGTCAATTATATATGTATCAATGCCACATATCAAGGTCGCCTCGACTTTCTGGGTTGACAGACGAAAGCGTCTGTCCCACGTGGGTGAGCAAGGGCATGCATCTTGGTGGGGCAGGCGCTTTCGCCTGCCAACCGATTTTTTTCAGCTCCCGCGCCCCGCGTCAAAATGCCCCTGGTTTCGGAGTCGCCAGTCTGCTACTCTGGCATTCCGCCAGGAGGCGCCGTGCCCCACACCATCGCCGCGCTCTTGAAAGGACTCCGCTCCCCGTCCGCCGGCGTGAAGTACGGATCCGCCAAATCCCTTCGCCTGCTGAGCGAGCAATCGCCCGCCCGCCTGTATCCCCATTTCGATCTTTTCTTCGGCCTCTTCGAGGGCGACAACACCATCCTGCGATGGGGTTCGACACGCATCCTCGGCAACCTCGCCGCCGTAGACCGCGAAGGCAAACTCGACGCCGCCTTCGACCGCTTCTTCACCCCCGTCCTGGGCCGCGAGATGATCGGCGCCGCCAACGTCATCGCCGCCGCCGCCCAGATTGCCCTGGCGAAACCCCAGTTCGCCGACCGCATCTCGGCCGAGATCCTCAAAGTCGAGCGCGCCTCCTATCGCACTCCCGAATGCCGCAATGTCGCCATCGGCCACGCGCTCCAGTCGCTCGACCGGTTCTTCCCCCACGTCACCCAACCGGGTCCCGTGATCGAGTTTGTCCAAAGGCAGCTTACGAACCCCCGTCCGGCGACCCGCCGCAAGGCCGAACGCTTCTTGAAACGGTGGACCGCCTGCAGCGCCAGGGGGCCGTTGTGAAGCCGCAGAGCGCATATCAGCTAAAGATCGTCCTGGGCGTACTCATGATGCTGCTACCGGAAAGCGGGTGTTTGCAAACACGGCTTGGCATCGGGCAGATCTGGCATCTCGTGAGAGAAACTCAGCCGGTTCAGAAAGCACTCCGCCGTAGGTGGGGCGAGATGTAGTCAGGAGTCGGGTACTCGAGTTGTGGGTCGGCGGGAGCTTCTAGACCAAGGGGGTGCCCCATGTGCGTTAATAAACAGGGGAGAATGTGAACGAATGCTGACGCGACTGAAGGTGGACGGTTTCAAAAACTTAGACCGCGTCGATGTCCGCTTTGGGCCCTTTACGTGTATTGCCGGGCCGAATGGCGTCGGAAAGTCCAACCTTTTTGACGCGATCCTTTTCCTTGCGGCGCTAGCGGACAAGCCTCTTGTAGAAGCCGCGTTAACTGTGCGGGCCGGTGATGCGCGTCGTGGCGATGTGCGGACTCTCTTCCGGCGCGCTGGCGGCCAGATCGCCGAGAGGATGAAGTTTGTTGCGGAATTGGTGATTCCAGGGGAGGGAGAGGACGCGCTCGGACAGACAGCTACAGCGTCAATGACATTCCTCCGATACGAGCTCGAGTTGCGCTATCGACCCGACAAGACTATCAAGACCCTGGGCACGCTGGAAGTAGTCAGCGAGAGCATGGCGCATATAAATCGATCGGGAGCCAAGAGTAGCCTTGGGTTTCCTCACAAGAAGGCGTGGCGAGATTCGGTTATCCGCGGCCGGCGCACGAGTCCTTACATCTCGACTGAGATTGAAGGCGGGGACACACTTGTTTCGCTTCACGCCGACAGCGTTGGCGGTTTGGGTGGCGGCCGTCCCAGGCGCGTTCCTGCGTCGAATTTGCCGCGCACGATGCTGTCATCGGTGAATAATGCCGCCGAACACCGAACGCTTGTGCTCGCCCGTCAGGAGATGGCGAGTTGGACACAACTCCAGCTTGAGCCGTCGGCATTGCGCGCACCTGACGGATTCACAGCCTCGCGCAGCATCGGACCGAATGGAGCCCACCTGCCAGCCACGCTTTATGAACTTGCCCAGACTGCTGAACGAGACCACCCCGGGGGATCGGAAGATGTGTATGCCCGCGTGGCCAATAGACTCTCGCAGTTTGTCGAGAACGTGCGTCGAGTCTCCGTTGATGTGGACGACAAGCGCCAACTGCTCAACATTGCAATGACCGACCGCTACAACACTGAGCACATCGCCAGTGCCTTGTCCGATGGCACGCTGCGTTTTCTCGCGCTGACTGTAATGGAAGCCGATCCGAAGAGTCGACGGCTGCTTTGCCTCGAAGAGCCGGAGAACGGCATGCATCCTCTTCGAATCGCCGCTGTGATCGAGCTGCTCGGCGACCTTGCTGTCGATGTCCAGGAGCCCGTTGACGCGGACAATCCTCTTAGGCAGGTAATCGTCAATACGCACTCACCATCCGTCGTCGCTTGCGTGCATGATGACGCGTTGCTCTTGGCCCAGTCGGGAGCCGCAATCTGGAACGGGACGGAATCGTCTCGATTCTCGATACGCCACTTGTCGGGAACGTGGCGCGATGACAAGGAATCTAAGGAACCCACTGTCACTCGCGGCGATCTGCTGGCTTATTTGAATCCTATTCCGAGCATCGTAAGCGAGGAACAAGAAGGGCACGTCGGTTCCACCCGGGTGATACAACGCAAGGACATGCAACTGGAGTTGCCCTTGGTTCGCTCTGAGGCGGAGCCAGTGGGATGACATACCAAGCCACGCTCGTAACCGACGGGCCGTCTGATGTCGTGCTGGTGCGGATTCTTGAGTGGCTAATTGCGCAACTGACAACGGCGGAAATAGAAATACGGTGGGCTGACCTGAGAGGCCTTCCAGAAAGACCTCAGGGGCTCCGTGAACGGCTGGTTGTCGCGACGAGGTTGTATCCCTGCCATATTCTTTTCGTACACCGCGACGCTGAGAACCAAGACCCGAAAGTTCGCTACACCGAGATTCGGGTCGCCAACACGACTGGATTGGGGCACGTCTGCATTGTGCCGGTACGGATGCAGGAGGCTTGGCTGCTTCACAACGAGGCTGCTCTGCGCGAGGCGGCGGATCGTCCCTCGGGAACAGATCCCCTGGATCTACCGGCTGCCGCCAGATGGGAACGTTTACCAGACCCCAAGGCTACGCTTTATAACGCGCTGCGCACTGCGAGTGGCGCCACTGGTCGGCGCGCAAAGCGCTTCAGGCCAGCAAGGGCTGCCCACAGGTTAGCGGAATTGATTACGGATTGGTCTCCGTTGCGGCCGCTGCCAGCATTCGCACAGCTTGAGACGGACACGAAGACCGCCCTTCGGAAGTTCGGCATTGTCGTGATTGAATAAAGACCCACGCTCTCGAACTGCGGATTCGCCCCCGTCGAGATGGGACTTCGAACTGGTGTGAAGCTCGTTCGAAGCGTGCTGGGATGAATATGTCTCTAGCGGCGAGCCCGTCATGGCGTGCAGGCCGCGTACTCGGGAAGTACTCCGTGGCCAGACCAGTCGGCCGGCATCGCGCCATGAAAGCGGGCGCAGAAAGATGGCATTCACCACGCTGAAGATCAGGGCGTTGGCGCCGATCTCCAGTGCCGGCGTAAACCACCGCCGCGGCCGTGAATCCGACGCATCGCGGCGCAGCCTTATCATTCCTGTTTTCAATCGCTTACCGCCAAACCAGAAACTCGGCGTATTTCCCTGAAAAACCGAGTCACGTGATTGGAAAATATGTTTCAAACCACTCATCCCAAGCGGCTTATACCTGATTTCACCCCACCCTGTCACCCCGTTTTTTTGGTGTCGTCCAGTTATAATGGAGTCAGCGAGAGAAGAGAGACGGCGGAGTCGGTTCGAGGCGCCGCCGCCAAAACCGTTCAGTTTTGAACGGTCGCTTTCTCGCAAGCTGTTGATTTTAATCGAATCGATTTTCAAAAACCGTTCAAAGTTGAACGGTTTTTCGTTTTTAGGAGGCGTTTTATGGAAAACACGAAAACCACCGAGGATGTCTTCAGCCTGGGAGCCCGCCTGGGACGCAAACAGGCGCTCGGCCTGGTCGCAAATCGCTGTAACACCGCCGCAATCGAATGTCTGATCGACACCAGGGAGAAAAAGCTCTATCTGGCGGTCGAATCCACCTGGGAGGCCTATTGCCAAAAACGCATCGGCATCAGCCGATCCACCGCCGAGCGGCTCATCCAGCAATACAAGGAACAGGGCCCCAACCTCGCCCGTCTGA
Organism: Candidatus Sulfopaludibacter sp. SbA4; assembly: GCA_900290305.1. Taxonomy (GTDB): domain Bacteria; phylum Acidobacteriota; class Terriglobia; order Bryobacterales; family Bryobacteraceae; genus OMOG01. The sequence continues at coordinate 439 of OMOG01000122.1, read as the reverse complement.
ACAGCTACGTCAGCATCAAGCCCTCGGAATACCGTATGTTCACCGGATCCGTGACTGACGAAGGTCTGGTCTACAATGGCGAAGTCATCCCCATGGAGGCGGAGAACGCGTCCAGACTCTCCCAAGCGGTGGATGCGATCCGCAGCCAGCACGCCCCCGAGCCCGTGCTCGCCGACCCCGCCCAGCAGGCCTTCACCAAAGCCAAGAGGGCCCTCGGAACCGTCCTCGGCGAATTCTCGCGCCTCAGCAACATGAACCTCGACGACGATAGCCGTCTGCGCCTCGCCATCGAACTGGAAGCCGCCCGCGACTTTCTGGATAGTCTCTGCAAATCCACCGGCCTGTAGGTGGCACAGGCATTCCTGCCTGTGTTCCCCAACCCCTAACCCCCACCCCCAACCCCCGCTTTTGAAGTATGCTGGTTCCAACAGGAGAGCCC
>OMOG01000485.1 GCA_900290305.1 Candidatus Sulfopaludibacter sp. SbA4 | reverse complement strand
TTCAATCAGGCCAAGGGCCTCCATGAGTCCTCCGTGAAAGGTGAAAATCCTACCCTATCACAACTCAGCCCCGTAAGGGCGCCGGAGTATAGGTCGGCGGAATTGGCGTCAAATGACACCGCGTTGTTGCCATTGCCGCTCCAACCACTCGACGACCGCCCGATGGAAGGTTGGTTGGTAAGTCGTCGAGTGATGGTCGCCCTCGCATTCGCCCAGGCAGGCAGTCGGGATTTCTTTCAGTAAGCCCGCCGTCTTCTGGTTGGCCACGTCGGCCTTCCCGTTGAGCACCAAAACTGGTACGCGAATTTGGTTGAGATCCTCTGCAGTCACTTGTCTCGCGACGGCTCCCCGAATCACAGCCGCGAGGACCTTAGGATCGGCTCCCGTAGCCCGAGCCGCCATGAGGCTGGCCGAGGCGAGATGGCCAGGGACGATCTCGCCCTGCTCCAGAATCCTCGCCCCTTCCTCTGCCCAAATTCTCGCAGTCAGGGGTCTTGGCACATACTCCGGCACCGGAAAGTTCTTTGGAAACTCCAGGATGGTTCCTTCCACGGCATAATCCCCAATCCCGGCAAGGATGGCCGATTTGACTTGCGGCGCGCGGAGGATGAGTAGCCGCGCTGCGGTCCCAGCCCCCATCGAGAAGCCGACCACGTCGACAGCGTCCAGATGAAGATGCTCGATTAAGGCAATCACGTCACGCGCCAGGGCAGAATCTGCATAGGCCGCGACGTCCGTTGGTTTGGAGGAGGCTCCGAAGCCGCGCAGATCTGGGACGATAACGCGCGCCTTCGCGGCTAATAGTGGAGGGATCAGGCCGGGTCGTCCTTCCAAAGGGGGGTCGGGCACCGGCAGCGCTTTCCCGAATGCTTCCAAGAACATTTCCCGCTTTTTTTCCAGTGCCGGAAGAATGCGCTCGAATGGTCCATATTGGCCCAGGCCATCGACGCCGAAGCCATGCAAGAGGATCACCGCCGGGCCCTTGCCTTCGTCATGATAGGCGATCGTGGCTCCGTCAAAAGATGAGAAGGTGTTCACGATTTCCACCCCTTCGAGGACGTTTCAGACTACCAGATTCAACCGCGATAGTGGAACAGGTTATGATCGGACTTGCTGCCCACACTGCATCGGTTTGCCATCCTGATTTCGATAGCGGCGCTCCACGCGCAGGATACGCGCCCGGTCGTCGAGCCGCACTTCCCGCCGGCATGCACGGTGCTTACCGCGCAGTTGGCCGCGCCCCGGGGCGCGCTGCCGGAGGCCAGCGAACGGATGCCCGACACGGCGCGCATCCAGAAGGCCATGGACCAGTGCGAGCCGGGCAAGGCCGTGGCGTTGCGGCCCGCGGGGGCGAAGAATATCTTCCTCAGCGGCCCGCTGCACCTGAAGCGCGGCGTGGTGCTGCTGGTGGAGTCGGGCGCGGGCCTCTTCGCCTCACGCAATCCGCGCGATTACGATCTCACTCCGGGAAGCTGCGGGGTGGTCAACGAGCGGGGGCACGGCTGCCAGCCGCTGATCGCCGCCGACCAGGCGCCGGGCAGCGGAGTGATGGGCGACGGCTCGATCGACGGCCGCGGCGGCGCGAAACTGCTCGGCCAGGACGTTACCTGGTGGGATCTCGCTCATACCGCGAAGGTGATGGACCTGCAGCAGAGCGTCCCGCGATTGATGGTGGTGCGGCAGTCGAACGGCTTCACGCTGTATCGCATTACCCTGCGCAACTCGCCCAACTTCCACGTCGGGGTGGAGCAGACCGATGGCTTCACCGCATGGGGCGTGAAGATTCGGACACCCAAGACAGCGCGCAACACCGACGGCATCGACCCTTCGTCATCCACCAACGTGACCATCGCGCACTGCGACATCGATACCGGGGACGACGATGTGGCCATCAAGACCGGCACCACGGGGGCGGCGTCGCACATGACCATCGCGCACAACCACTTTCACTCGGGGCACGGCATGTCGATCGGCAGCGGCACCAGCGGCGGGGTGAGCGCGATCCGGGTGACGGACCTGACCATCGACGGCGCCGACAACGGCATCCGCATCAAGAGCGACCGCAGCCGCGGCGGGCTGGTGGAGGACGTCACGTATGAGAACGTGTGCATGCGCAACGTGGTGAACCCCATCCTGCTGACCCCTATGTACACCACCTTTGCCGGCGACAAGCTGCCGGTTTACCGCGGCATCGTGCTGAAGGACGTGCACAGCCTGACTACCGGGTGGCTGACGTTGCTGGGCCTGGATGCGCAGCACAAACTCGGCGTCACCCTGGATAATGTGACGGTGGATGGCCTGCGGCCGGGCGACCTTCGCGTGGAGAATGCGGACGTTCGGATCGGTCCCGGAGGCAGCAACATTGTCGGGAGTGGGGCCGGGAGTGGGGCCGGAAGCGGCGCCGGCGCGCCGTTGAACTGCCAGGACCGGTTCGTTCCGCTCTCCGATATCGGCACCGCTCCGGCAGCCGCGGTGACCGTCCCTCCGGAGGATCCCACGCTCTACGTGGCGGCTTCGGGGACCGGCGATTACTACTCGGTCCAGCGCGCGATCGACGTGGCGCCCGCGGAGGGTGCGGTGATCTCGATCGCGCCCGGGGTGTACCGCGAGACGCTCAAGATCGCCAAGCCGAACATCCACCTGCGGAGTCCTTATGCGGACGCGAAGAAGACCGTGATCGTTTTCGACAAGAGCGCGGGCACGGCGGGCGGCACGCTCGCCTCGGCCACGGTAGAGGTGCGGGGCGACAACTTCCTGGCCGAGAACGTCACCTTCGCCAACGACTTCAACCGCACGCACGAGCAGGTGGCGCAGGGCTCGCAGGCCCTGGCGCTGCTGGTGACGGGCGACCGCGCGATCTTCCGCAATGTGCGCCTGCTTGGCAATCAGGACACGCTCTACACCGGCAGCCGGTGCGCTCCGCCCGGCGCGCGGCCCTGCACGCCGATGCGGCAGTACTTCGCGGACTCGTATATCGAAGGCAACGTGGACTTCATCTTCGGCGACGGGAAGACGGTCTTCGAGAACTGCGAGATCCACAGCACGGCGCACGCGGGCGGCTATGTCACGGCGCAGGGCAAACACTACGCGGAGCAGGACAGCGGCTACGTGTTCCACCGCGCGAAGCTGACCGCCGAGCCCGGCATGGAGCATGTCTGGCTGGGGAGGCCGTGGCGGCCGTACGCCACGGTGGCGTTCCTGGATGCGGAGATGGGGAGCCACATCGAGCCGGCCGGCTGGCGCGAGTGGCACCCCGGCGAAACAAATTACCTCGAAACTGTTTTTTACGCGGAGTACCGCTCATCCGGCCCGGGGGCGCATCCGGGCGAGCGCGATCCCCACTTGCACAAGCTCACGGCAGAAGAGGCGGCGCGGTTCGAAGCGCCGCGGTACCTCGCCGGCGAAGATGGCTGGGACCCAACGCGGATCCGGTAACTAGTGGTGATCGTGACGGTAGTCGCGGTCGTGGTCGCGGTCCCAATGGTGATCGTGTTCCAGGCGGCCATGATCGCCGTCCCAGTAACCGGCGAAGAACCGCTCACCATCGTGATGCGGCACCACCCAGCGAGCCCCCTCATAAGGCGGCCGGGTCCAATAGCCGGCATGCCACCGGTAGCGGCTTCCCACCGCATACCAATAGCCATCAAGCCACACATAGCCGGGGCCAGGGGCGACCGGCCGGACACGGACAACGCGCGGCGGCGGCGGTGGGCCGATACGGATCCCGACCGAAATCTGGGCGAAGATCGACCCGGCGGCTAGCAGCGCGACAGCAAGTAATTTTGTCCTCATTCTTACCTTCCTTCCGGAATGGTAGCACGACATTTGCCAATCCGATTTGACAAGCGGCCGCCGGTTTGACAACCTGCCAGACATGAGATTCTCTCGTCGCGAACTGCTGGCAGGGATGGCCGGCGCGGCAGTGCTGGGGCAGCACCACAGCAATGCCGCGACCAGCAAGCCGGGTATGCCTGGACCGTTCCCCGGACGTGTGATCGCCGTCGAGCACTCGGGATGCATCCTCCAGGGAGCGTATCAGGCCGAGCCTATCCGTAAGATGATGGAGAAGGGCATGACGGCCCTCACCGGCGCGCCGGCGTGGACGGACGCGTGGCGCACCTTCTTCGAGAAAGGCGACGTGGTGGGGATCAAGGTCTGCCCGGTCGGCGGCGCCAATCTCTGCTCCGACGCCACTGTCCTCCACGGCATCCTGGATGGCCTGAAGGAGGCGGGCGTACCCGCGGGCGATATCATCGTCTTCAACCGCTATCGCCAGGAGACGCTCGACGCCAGGATCGACAAGTGGGTGCCGCCGGGCGTGCGCATGGCGTTCGCTTCCGAGGCCTACAACAACACGCAGCTCGACATGGAAGGGTACGATCCCGACCACTTCATGGAGATCGCCCTGATCAAGCCGGGCGAGAACCTGAACGATCCGCACTACCGGCGGTCCTATGTATGCAAGATCGTCACCCGCCAGATCAACAAGCTGATCAACCTGCCGGTGTTGAAGCATCACCAGTCGGCGGGGGTCACGATCGCGCTCAAGAACATGTCGCACGGCATGGTGAACAACGTCAACCGCAGTCACCTGACCCCCACCAATAACGCCTGCGGCATTTTCATTCCGTCGGTGGTGAGCCTGGCGGTGATTCGCGAGAAGGCCGTGCTGCACATCTGCGACGCGGTGAAGGCCTCGTACCACGGCGGTCCGGGCGCGCGCCCACAGTATATGTGGGAGCACAAGACGATGTACTTCGCGACCGACCCGGTGGCGCTCGACAAGACCGGGCTGAAGGCGATCGACGCCAGGCGCGCGCAGGCGGGCATGGCGTCCGTAGCGTTATCGAAACCCGATAAGGATAGCAGCTACTTCAACTGCCAGGTGGAGCACATCGAGATAGCGGGGTCGCTGGGGCTGGGCGTGTTCGACGACCAGAAGATCGACGTGCGGCGGTTCGCGGTGGGGTGAGGGCGGCAGGTCGAGGGCCTGCCCCACCTTGGGCGTTAGAGCGGCCAAGCGGATGGGATTCGAGCCCGTTTTGGGCTCGTTTTGAGCCTACGCGCTGCGGGGCGGCGCCTCGTCCGGGGTTCCGGTGGGGTCGGAAGCGGATTCCGGACCGAATTTCGGGGTGGCCGGGGTGGGGTTGGGGGCCGGGGCCGCGGTGGCGGGGGGCTCGGGGG
>OMOG01000166.1 GCA_900290305.1 Candidatus Sulfopaludibacter sp. SbA4 | reverse complement strand
TGCCGCCTGAAGAAAATATTCTCAAGGAGGAAAGAAATGGAGCTACTGTAATACAGAGCAGCATACCGCAACCAAAGGCCGACCAGGGGGTCGGCCGCGGACCAGGGGGTCCGCCCCACCAAATCGTCGCAGGCTGCGAAGACTTGAGAGTGTTGTAGTACAAGCCATTCTGCCTGCGCCAGGAGGTGAGCACCTCACGAGATCGGGGTACCGGGATACACCGTGACGGGCGATCCATCCGCGAGGAATGCGGAATGCGGCTCGCGATTCAGGCATGCCGCCATTTGGGGACCGTAGAGCGCCGAGGCGTCGCCAGCGAATTGCGCGGCGGTCGCGCTCCACAGGCGCCAGCGCTCGTGTGCAACCTCGTACTCCAGGCAGCCTCCGCCGGGCTGTGCGGCGTAGCCCCAATAGTGCTCGGTGATGAACTGCTCGAGCCCGCCATCGGCGGCGAGCGCGGGACGTCCGGCCGATTCCACGCGCAGTGCGCTCCACTTTTCGGCGTGGCGCCAGCGGTATTCGGCCTCGACTTGTCCGCCTTCCGAGACGGGCTCCGCAATCCGGTGCCGCATGGGCAGCGCGATGTAGTTTTCGTGAAAGGCAATTTGCGCGACCTTGGCGACGGCGAACCTGGGAACGATCTCGCGAATAAAAACCACGCCGCGGCGCACGGGGCCCGGCCGCTTGGGACGCACGTAGAACCGCAGATTGACTTCGTCGAAGTCCGAGTGGAAGGGAATCCGGATGCCGCGCACCCTGGTTCGCAGGAAGCGAAATCCGACCAGGCTGATATACGTGTTGCCCGCGAACTGATCCAACTGGGTTCCGTTGGGGACCAGGGGTTCGAGCAGCGCGGGATCCACCGCGTAGTTCAGCATCGCCAGGTAGCGCCACTCGGCGGTGAGAAAGGCTTTAACTCGCATTTCTCAGACTCCGCGGGCGGATTCGTGGTTGTGACACAGTGTCGAAGCCGGGCGTCGGCATGAGTGCCGACGCGGCAGGCACGAGTGCCTGCGCCACGGCGGTGAGGAAGGCTTTAGGCATTTCGAGACCGGTTCCGAACGTGCTCGTGCAACTGCCAGGCGCGGCGCTCGTCGGCTTCTTCCATGTGGATCACGTGCGCGGGGTGGAGCGAGGCGATGAGTCGCTCCGCGCCGGCCGTGTCCGCGAGCACCACGTAGTCCACGGCGCGCAATGCGGCTACCAGCTCGGCGCGGGCGCGCTGCGGCAGCAGGGCGGTGGGGCTCGGCAGGACGATCGCGAGGAGCGTGGCCGCGCCCGCGGCATCGCGCGCGTGCTCGAGGTCGCGGGCATGCCCGGCGCGCAGGATGTCGAAGTAGCCGGTGACTATGACCAGCGGCCCCGCGAGATCGGGCCAAGGCGTTTTGAACTCGGGCGGGGCTTCTACGATTTTGATTCGTGTGTCCACGCGGGGGCGGATTCCTCCCAGAGTTGGAGCGCAGCGGAGGCTACGCGGTCGGCGCTGACGCGCGTCATGCAGCGATGATCGATGGGGCAATCGCGCAGCAGGCAGGGGCTGCATTCGGCATGCTCGCGGACCACGCGCGCGTAGGGGCCGATGGGGCCGGTGGTGGTGTCGTCGGTCGAGCCGAAGATGGCCACCGTCGGCACTGCCAGCGCGGAAGCTACGTGCATGGCGCCGGAGTCGTTGGTGAGAAACAGGCGGCAGGCGGCGGCCAGGTCGATGAACTCGCGGAGCGTGGTTTCTCCCGCGAGATTGCGGACGTCGACTCGACCGCGGGCGAGCGCAGCGGCCACTTCCCCGCAGAGGGTGCGTTCGGCCGGGGAGCCGAAGACCAGCACCGCGGGGGACACAGGCAGGCCCGGCGACGGGTCAAGAAATGCCTGTGCTACTTTCTGTGCCGCCTCCGCGAAACGCTCGGGCAGCCAGCGCTTGGCATTGCCGTAGGCCGCGCCGGGGCTGATCCCGATGACCGGGCCGCCGATGCCCGCCGCGGCCAGAAGCTTCGCCCCGGATTCTCGCGCCGCTTCGACGCCGCCCAGGCGGATGGGCTCGGTGTGCGGGAAGCGCTCGATCATGCCGGCGCGCCGCAGGAGCTCCAGGTAATAGAAACGCTCGTGGCGCGGAATGTCTCCGGGCTCGGGCACGGGGATTCGCTGCGTGAGCAGCGGGCCGCGTCCGTCCCGATCGTAGCCGATGCGCTCGGGAATCTTCGCGAGCCACACCATGAGCGCCGCATCGAAGGCGTTCTGCAAGAGAATGGCGCCGTCGAACCGCTCGCCCCGAAGGCGCACGGCAAAATCGCGCCTCTCACGCAAGCTGGCATGTGCGTCGTAGAGAATCACCCGGTCGATGGAAGGCTCACGCGCGTACAGGTCGGCAACCCAGGGCCGCGCCACCAGGGCGATGTGCGCGTGCGGAAAAACCTGGCGGATGGTGCGGATGGCCGGCAGGGACATGACGGCGTCTCCCAGCCAGTTGGTGGCGCGCACCAGGACCCGCGACATGGAGGATGGGTTGAAGGCCACTTTCTTCAGGATACGTGAACGCAGGGGTTGGGGTTGGGGGTTAGGGGTTAGGGAAGGTGGCTCGTTGCGCTCGCATCCTCCTTTTAGCGATTGAACGGAAACTCGCTGATCCAGTGGAAGCCGCGGCTTACCAGCAGGAACTTCGACGTGTCGATCTTGCGCATCTGGATCGAGAGCGCATTATTTGCGAGTGTGCCCTCCAGCAGCACGTGATCGGCGTCCGGCCGCGTGTAGGTGAAGACGCTCTTGGGACTTTTCCCCTGGGAGAGCGTGACCGTGTTGGCGCCTTTGCCGTATTCGGCGGAGAAGCCGCGCTGCGAATCGTCCATTGCGCGCACGGTGATGAAGCCGGGGAACTGCACGGCTACCTTCCTCCAACGGGTGGCGTCGGTGGTCAAGGGTGGCAGCTCATGCCCGTTTTGCGTGAACTTTTCCACGTCGTAGAGGCCGTAGAGCGGCGGATTGTCCGGGTACCGCACCTGTTTGTAATTCTTCCAGCCGTAGTTGACGTGATTGAAGAGAACATATCCGATAAACAGGAGCTTCACGCCGGCGGCGGCGAAACGCATCCAGCGATATTTCTCCAACGGGCCGAGCGGCAGGCTCCCCAAGTCCGCAGGAGCGGCCGGCCGGTTCAGGATGAGGAGATCGAGGAGACGGCGCAGATCGGGGGACATGAGAAAGATGGCCTCGAACAGCAGGTTCATCGAGTAGATCTTCACCGGCACGTCATAGCAAAAGTTGAGCATGACGATGTTGAGCAGGGCCGCGCCGGACACCAGCGCACCCAGTGTGGTGGTGCGGCGGAAGAGGAGCAGCGCGCCGCCGGTTACTTCAACGGCTCCCGTGAAGATGATGTAGGCCGTGGATGCGCCCATGAAGCTCCAGAGCACACCCATCGGCGAGAAGTCGCCGTAGGGCTCGATCAGTTTCGCGAGGCCGGGAAACCGGAACTGCAGGGGGAACACCTTGGCGAATCCGTAGCCGAACATGGTGAGGGCTAGCGTGTAGCGGACCGCGATCCGCAGCCACGCGTGCAGCTTCCGGTAGTCGCGGCGGCGGCGGTCCACGAGCGACCAGACGATCGTGGCGGCGAGCGCGAACACCAAGTAGCACAGGTTCTGAATGTACGCCAGCGTGGTGTCGCCGCTTCCGGTAACAAAGTACGTCGTGGGCTGGCCGCTCAGGTGAAAAATGTGGATCGCGACCCAGGGGACCAGGGCGTGCCAGGCCCTGAAGTAGAATTGGCCGAGCTTGGATACCCCGGGGATCGCATTCACCAGGGTGGGCGCAATATAGAGGATCAGGTACACGAAGAGGAAGCGGAACAGGATGCGATGCAGCAGGCTCCACGCGGGCGGCGCCGGCGGCTCCGCCACGGGCATCGTCTCCGCGATTGACTCGGGCTGCGGCTGTGCGATGTTTCCCATGAGTAGCGAGTATATATAATTAGGCGGGGGCATGGGATGATCGAGGATTTCCGGTACGCCGTTCGAGCTCTGCGATCGAGTCCGGCTTTCGCCGCGGCCGCTGTGCTGACACTCACTCTGGGGATTGGCGCGAGCACCGCCATCTTCAGCGTGGCCGACGCCGTGCTGCTTCGGCCGCTGCCTTATCGGGACCCGAACCGCCTGGTGTACGCCTGCTCGGACATGAGGAAGCGCAACGTCTACGACCATCTCTGGTCCAACGCCGACTACTTCGATCTGCGAGATCATGCCTCCTCGGCGCTCGAGGACGTGGCAGGCGTCCGGACCGGTCGCGGCAATCTGCCGCATGACGATGGCACCGCGGAGCAGATCGGCTTCGCCACCGTCACGCCGAATTTCTTCCGCGTGCTGGGCGCCCGCATCGTGCTGGGCCGCGATTTCACCGAGAGTGATGGCGAGGCGCAGCCACCCACCGCCGATGGCACACCTCCTCCTCCCGACCAGCGTCTGCCCGCGTACGCCATCCTCAGCCAGGAATTCTTCGAGCGCCGCTTCGGCGGCAACCCGGCCGTGTTGGGGCAGCCCGTCGTGAAGAACGGCCCGGTCGCGATCGGGGTTCTGGAGCGCGGCTTCGAGCTCCTCTTCCGGCCGGACAAAGACATCGAGCGCACGCCCGATCTGTGGATGGCCGCCCGCCTGTCGCACAGCGAGCCCCGCACCTCCATCAGCCAGCGCCTGATCGCGCGCATGCGGCCCGGCGTGACAATCCAGCACGCGCAAGCTCAGGCCGATGCCGTTGCCGAACAGTGCCGCGCCGCCGAGCCCATCAACGCCACCGCCGGCCTTCAGTTCCGGCTGGAGCCGATGCAGCCATACCTGGTGGCCCAGGTGCGGCCGGCGATTCTGGCGCTCATGGGCGCCGTGGTTTTTCTCCTGCTCATAGCCTGCTCCAATGTGGCCAACCTGTTCTTGGTGCGCTCATCCCTGCGCAGCCGCGACTTGGCGGTGCGCACCGCGATGGGCGCGACCTGGTGGCGCCTGGTGCGGCAGATGCTGGCCGAAGCCCTGCTGGTGGCGGCCATCGGTTCTGCCTTGGGATTTGGTCTCGCATGGGTGGGAATTCGGGAGCTGCTGGCGATTGCCCCGGCCAATCTGCCGCGCTTCGATTCCATCCGTATCGATCCCGCCGTTCTGGTCTTCAGCATGGGCGCCGGGCTCGCTGCCGCCGTGTTGTTCGGCTTGGCGCCCGCCCTCCGGGCGGCGCGCCCGGATGTCGCGCAGGTGCTGCGGGCCAGCACGCGGACCTCCGGTCTCAGCGGCGGATCGCTGCTCAGCAACGTCGTGGTGGTGGCGGAGGTGGCGCTCTGCTTCGTCCTGCTGGTGGGCTCGGGCCTGATGTTCCGCAGCTTCCTGGCGTTGCAGCGCATCCATCCGGGCTTTGATGCGCGCGGAATTCTGACCTTCCGCGCTGTCGGCGGCAAGAACGGCCGCACACCCGAGGAGCGCGCCGCGGTGGTCCGCCAGATGCAGTCCGCGCTGGCCGCAATTCCGGGCGTGGAAAGCGTCACGGCGGCCGACACATTGCCGCTCCACGGGTCGTTCTTTCCTTACCGATGGGGCAAAGAAGACGCCCTTGCCGACGCTACCAAGTTTCAGGCGGCGGACACGCAAACCGTGCTTCCGGGCTATTTCGAGACCATGCGCGTTCCGCTGCTGGCGGGCCGTACGTTCAACGAATCCGACAACAAGCCCGAGCCCCGGCGCGTCATCGTCGATCAGGCGCTGGCGGCCAAGGGATTTCCCAGCGGCCGCGCGGTGGGCCAGCGGATCCTGATGCGCTTCCGCACTCCCCAGCCCGAGTGGTTCGAAATTATCGGGATGGTGGCGCACCAGCGTCTCACCTCCTTGGCCGAGCCCGGCCGCGAACAGGCCTGGCTTGCCGACGGTTACTGGGGATTTCGCGCGGTCTCCTCCTGGGTGCTGCGCGCACACAGGGCGATCCGGCCGGGTACGCCTCCCTGGCGCGCGCCGCCATGAGCAAATTCGATCGCACCATGCTCCTGACCAACGTCGAGACGCTGGACATCATCGTGGAACGCGCGGAATCCGGAACGCGCTTCTCGTTGCTGCTGATCGCCGCGTTTGCCGCAATCGCGGCGCTGCTGGCGGGGGTGGGCCTGTACGGCGTGCTTTCGACGCTGGTCGGCCAGCGCACCGCCGAAATCGGCGTGCGGATGGCGCTGGGCGCGACGCCCTCGACCGTATTCGGCCTGATGATTGGACACGGGCTGCGCCTCAGCGCGGCGGGGCTCGCGGCGGGATTGATCGCGGCGCTGGTGTTGACGCGGGCGATGACCAGCATGCTGGTGGGTATCCGGCCGACCGATCCGGTCACGTTCGGGGGAATGGCCGGTTTGTTCCTGGTCATCGCGGTCCTGGCGACATGGATGCCGGCGCGCCGCGCGGCCGCGCTGGATCCCTCGGCGGCACTGCGGAATGAGTAGCGCCAGTGGGACAGGCCTCCTGGCCTGTCTTTTCCAGCGTATGAGTCATTTTGCCGTTTCCCGTCGCTACAATCAATGGAGGGACCCCCCAATGCGAATTAATCTACCCGTTGTTTTGCTTGGTATCACGGCGGTGCTGGCACGCGCACAGGGCCAGGACGGCCTCAGAACGATCGACAATCCTGGCGGCGGGCAGGTCCTTTAGGGACCGGTCGCCGGACAGTCTTCACTCGCGGGCGCCATGGGAGCCACGCTGCGCAATATTCAGGCGCGCTTTGGCGACCGTCCGCAGATCGGCAAGTTTTTCCGGGCCCGGGGCACCGACTCGGTGGCCACGCTCTTCACCCTGACCTCCAAGACCCAGGGCGGAAAGCGCATCACGGGAATGGTGATGGTATCGATGCTCGGCGGCAACCAGGCCGGGGCGGCGGTGATGTACGACGACGCGGCGCGCTTCGGCAAGACAGCGAATGCCCTGTTCCAGAAGCTCAGCGAGGCATTGCGTCCGGCGGCCAACCAATCCACGGGTGCCCCGGCGCGTGCGAGTAGCTTTCCGGCGTTGCGCCGGACGCCCTTCCCCGATGGATCCGGCAGTATCGGACTGCCCGCCGGATGGCGCATCACCAGCGCGGGAGCGGGCTCCGTGAGGGCCTCCGGTCCCAACGGAGAGTCCGTGGCTCTCGCGGTGATTTACCAAATTTATGACCCGTCATGGATTTCGTACTTGACGGCGAACGGCCGGCCTGTGCCGCTGGAGGCTACGATCTATCGCTATCAGGGCGATCTGCTGGGCGCGTGGCTGGCGGTCGGGCAACAGAGCGCTCAAAAGCAGCATCAACCGATTCCCACGTTCGTCGCGACCAGCACCACGAAGTTGTCGCAGGATTCGCTGCTGGTGATGGGGGAACTGGATTTTCACGACGGGAAAGGGCCACTGGTTTCCAAAATTCAGCTCGGTAAGATGACCTCCGTAACGAGTTGGGGCATGATGGTGCACCGGTTGAGCGTTCCCAAGCGGCTGGTAAACGAGGAGTGGGCCACCGTGACAGCGATCAAGGACACCTTGAATCAGAATCAAGCCGCGCTCGATCAGATGGTTCGCGCCAAGCAGGCGGAGATCAGTGCCATCGGCCAGGCCGCCTCCGACCGGGCGAGGGTGGAAGGGGAGGCCCACGATCGCTACAATCAGAGCGTCCGGGCAGTGTGGGACGAACAGAATCGTGCCGGCAAGGCGTTCGAGAACTACCAACTCGACCGGTCGCAAGTGAAGGACAACGATACGGGCGAGCACGCCACCTTGGCTAACCCGGACGCCGATTGGCTGGTCAAAGTGAATCCTAATCGGTTTGAGATCGTGGAGCCCGGGAAGTATCTGCCGGGTGTGGATTTCCGCCAGTTTTCGGTGACTAGCTTAGCTAGGTCAGCACTAGCCTAGGTCTCAGGCCGCGTGGTTCGGTACCTTGTACGGAAACCCCTCCCCCACGGTCGGGGCTCCGATCAGAGCCGCGACCGTGAGGGAGCGGATTTGCGTTCGCGCTGAATCTCGTGGTCATCGTGCCAGGTGCGCCGGAGCCGCAAGCATGGCGCTGCGCGGCGTATTTTGCGAAGCTGGAAGCATGGGGTTTCGATTGGCGGTCAATTACCGGCCGCGCGGGGATCAGGAAAATGCCATCGCCGAGCTGACGCGCGGGGTGCGCGAGGCGGAGCAGCACCAGGTGCTGTTGGGCGTGACGGGCTCCGGCAAGACGTTCACCATGGCCAAGGTGATCGAGGCCATAGGGCGGCCATCGCTGGTGCTGGCGCACAACAAGACGCTGGCGGCGCAGCTCTATCACGAGTTCAAATCGTTCTTCCCGGATAACGCGGTTGAGTACTTTGTCAGTTACTACGACTATTACCAGCCCGAGGCGTACATCCCTTCGAGCGACGTCTACATCGAAAAAGAGGCCACCATCAACGATGAGCTGGACAAGCTGCGGCTCTCGGCCACCAAGTCGCTGTTCGAGCGTCGCGATTGCGTCATCGTGGCCAGCGTGAGCTGCATCTACGGACTGGGCTCGCCCGAGGCCTATTACGGCATGCTGTTGATGCTGGAGAAGGGGCAGAAGATCTCGCGCAACCAGATCCTGTCCAAGCTGGTCGAGATCCTCTACGAGCGCAACGACAGCGATTTCCGCCGCGGCACCTTTCGCGTGCGCGGCGACGTGATCGAGGTCTATCCCACGTACGACGACAACGCGTACCGCATCGAGCTGTGGGGCGACGAGGTGGAATCGCTGGCCCAGATCGACCCGCTGCTGGGGCAGGTGAAGCAGACGTACATGCGGCTGCCGATCTATCCCAAGACGCACTACGTGATGTCGGAAGAGACCCGCAACGGCGCCATGGAAAGCATCCGCACGGAGCTGGAATGGTGGCACAAGGAACTGGAAAAGCAGGGCAAGCTGATCGAATCGCAGCGCCTCTACCAGCGCACCATGTTCGATCTGGAAATGATCAAGGAGATCGGCTACTGCCACGGCATCGAGAATTACTCGCGGCATTTCTCCGGGCGTCTGCCGGGCGAGGCCCCGCCGACCCTGCTGGACTACCTGCCGCACGATTCCATGATCTTCCTCGACGAAAGCCACCAGACCGTTCCGCAGTTGCACGGCATGTATCACGGGGACCGGTCGCGCAAGGAAGTGCTGGTGGCCCATGGGTTCCGCATGCCGAGCGCGCTGGACAATCGGCCGCTGACCTTCGAGGAGTTCGAGCACCGCGTCAGCCAGGTGATTTATGTTTCGGCCACGCCGGGCCCGTACGAGCTGACGAAATCGGCGGGCGTGGTGGTGGAGCAGATCATCCGGCCCACCGGCCTGGTGGATCCGAGCGTGGAGATCCGGCCGGTGAAGGGGCAGGTGGACGATCTGCTGGGCGAGATCCGCAAGCGCGCGGCCGCCAACCAGCGCGTGCTGGTGACCACGCTCACCAAGCGCATGTCCGAGGACCTGGCGGAATACTACTCCGAGGTTGGGGTGCGTTGCCGCTACCTGCATTCGGAAGTGACCACGTTCGACCGCATCAAAATTCTGCGCGATCTGCGGCGCGGCGAGTTCGACGTGCTGGTGGGAATCAACCTGCTGCGCGAGGGGCTGGATTTGCCTGAGGTGTCGCTGGTGGCCATCCTGGATGCCGATAAGGAGGGCTTTCTGCGCTCGTCGGGATCGCTGATCCAGACCATGGGGCGCGCCGCGCGGCACGTGGAAGGGCACGCGATTCTGTACGCCGACGTGATGACGGACAGCATGCGCAAAGCGCTGGACGAGACGGGGCGGAGGCGGCAGACGCAGTTGGAATACAACGAGCGCCACGGCATCGTGCCGCAATCCATCGTGAGGCCCATCGACATGAGCCTGGTGGCGGTGGCCGAGGGCGACTATGTGACGGTGCCGCTCGAGGCCGACGAAGAGGTGGATAACCTGACGCCCGAGCAGCGCGAGCGCTTCGTCGGCGAACTCGAAGAGCGCATGCGCGAGGCCGCGCGGAAGTTCGAATTCGAAAAGGCGGCGCAGTTGCGCGACCGGGTGAAGGCGCTGAAGCTGCCGGCGGCTGGGTAGGTGGGTAAGGCTGGATCTCACCGGACCCAGAGGGTGCCCCGGCGCGGAGAAGCGGAGACAAGCGCGGAGAAAAACAGAGAAAGACCTGAGAGCACGGAGGAGGCGGAGCGGATCCACCCCACCAAGCGCGGATATTTTCAGGTTTGACCTTCTCTGTGTTTTCTCCGCGGTGAGATTTACGCCGTCGCCCGGTAGGCAACGGTCGCCGCCGCATTCACGCGGAATTTTCGGGATGCTACCCGCACGCCGGTCTTTCCGCCCGTGCTGCGCACAATGAAGCCGGTCATCACCAGGTCGATCGGGTAGATATCGCCGTACCTCGGCGGCCAGTCGACGAACATCTCGATGTGAGTGCCCACCGGCAACGCCCGGCGGCAGCGAAAGCTGAGCCCACTCGTGCTCAGGTCGCAGGTGGTTCCCGATCCGGTGCGCGGCATCGCCCCTTTCTGCGAGACGCGGTAATGGAGAGGAAGACGGATTTCGTAGCGGCGGTTGTCGCGCCGGTCGGCCAGGTATTCCACGCTTACCTCCGTAGCTCTTCCTGGGAGCTCCGCACGCGGAGCATGAGCGCTCGGAAGAGTCAAATTTTTGAGTTCGACAATGTTCAGCAATTCGGCGACCATGGCGGCGGCAGGCGGAAACGGTTGGAAACATTAGCTTTTTGGCCCGTTCCGCGGTTCGATCACGTACTTTTTACCCGGTCAAAACTGCTTCTCATAACCTCCATCCCATAACCTTCGTACTATGCGGAAGCGGGCCTTCCCCGCGTCTGGTACGATGAAGAATCCCCTCCCTTTCTTATGGCGTTGCGCTTCTACAATACGTTGTCTCAGCAGGTGGAGGACTTCTCACCGGCACGCGACAACACCGTCCGCATGTACACCTGCGGCCCAACGGTTTACGATTTTGCCCACATCGGCAACTTCCGCACGTTCACGTTTATCGATATTCTGCGGAAATGTCTCCGCGCCAACGGCTTCCGTCTGGACCACGTGATGAACGTGACGGACGTGGACGATAAGATCATCCGCAACGCGGTGGCCCAGCACAAGTCGCTCGAAGACTACACCGCCATCTACAAGAACGCTTTCCTCGAAGATTGCGGCCTGTTGCGCCTGGAGAGTCCCGAGCGGCTGGTCCCGGCTACCGCCCATATCGACGACATGGTGGAGGCCATTGAGCGCCTGGGCGCCGGCAACCACACGTACTCGAGCGACGGCTCGGTGTACTTCCGGATCTCCACGTTCCCCGGATATGGCAAGCTCTCGCACAACGATTTCAGCGGCAACCTGGCGGGTGCGCGCGTGGATGTCGACGAGTACGAAAAGGCCGACGCCCGCGATTTCGCACTCTGGAAGGCGCCCAAGGAAGGCGAGCCGGCGTGGCAGACCCCGCTCGGGCCGGGGCGGCCGGGCTGGCACATCGAGTGCTCCGTAATGGCCATCAAGTACCTGGGCGAGACGCTCGACATTCACGCGGGCGGTATCGACCTGGTCTTCCCGCACCACGAAAACGAAATCGCGCAATCCGAATCGCTCACCGGCAAGCCGTTCTCGCGCTTCTGGCTGCACGCCGAGTTTCTCATGGTGGAAGGCCAGAAGATGTCCAAGTCGCTGGGCAATTACTACACGCTGCGCGACCTGGTGGGTCGCGGCTATGCGCCCGAGGCCATCCGCTACCTGCTGGCCTCGGTGCCTTATCGCAAGTCGCTCAACTTCACGCTGGACGGGCTGAAATCGGCGGCCATCGCCATCGAACGTCTGCGCAATTTCAAGCTGCGCCTGGAGACCGACCGCTACCAGCCGGGCCATAACGAACAACTGGCGGCGCGCACCGCCGCGGCGTCGCAGGCATTCGGCGACAGCCTGAACGACGACCTGAACACGGCCGAGGCGCTGGCCGCGGTGTTCGAGTACGTGCGCGACGCCAACAGCGCCATGGATTCGGGCGAGTTTCGCGCGGGCAATGTGGCCGCCGCGGCAGAATTTCTGGGCCGCTTCGACAGCATCTTCCAGGTGCTCGAGCCCGGCGTGCAGGCGGGCCAGATCTCCGACGCGCAGGTGGAGTCCCTGATCGCCGAACGCAACGCCGCCAAGAAGGCCCGCAATTTCGCCCGCGCCGACCAGCTTCGCGAAGAGCTGCTGCAGCAGGGCATCATCCTGGAAGACACCAAGTCCGGCGTTCGCTGGAAGAGGAAATAGAAGGTGAAGATTCACACCAAAGCCGTACATGCGGGCGACCGCAAGAGAGCCCCGCAGAACATCCCGGTCACCACCCCCATCTACACCGCCTCGAGCTATTCTTGCGAGTCCATGGAACAGCTCGACCGCGTCTTCGGCCAGGAGGAGCCGGGCTACTGTTATTCGCGCTACGACAACCCGACCAACGGCGCGCTCGAAGAGCTGGTGTGCTCGCTCGAAGGCGGGCACGGAGCGCTGGCCTGCGCCTCCGGAATGGCGGCCATCCAGATGGCGGTGGTCACGGCGTTGAACGACCGGCGGAAATCGGTGGTCGCGGCCAACGCCACTTACGGGGCCACCGTCAGCCTGCTGATGAAGGTGCTGGAGCCGTCGGGAGTGGCCGTGCGCTTCGCCGACATGTGCGATCTCGACACGCTGCGCGCGGTGGTGGCCGAGGCCCGGCCCGGCTGCATCCTGATGGAGACCATCTCGAATCCGCTGCTGCGGGTGGCGCAGATGGACCGCATCGCCGAAATCGGCCGCGAGGCCGGCGCGGCGCTCGTGGTGGACAACACTTTCGCCACACCGATGATCGTGCGGCCGCTCGAATTGGGCGCGCACTTCAGCGTGCACAGCGTGACCAAGTACCTGGCCGGCCACGGCGACGTCCTGGGCGGCGTGGTGGTCACGGACCAGCAGCACTTCGACAGCCTGCGCACCCTGTCGCGCGCCATCGGTCCGGTGCTGGGCCCCTTCGAGAGCTACCTCACGATGCGCGGCATCAAGACCTTCCCGTTGCGCATGGAGCGGCAATGCGCCAACGCCTGCCGCGTGGCCTCGTGGCTGAGCACGCATCCCAGGGTGGGTCGCGTCCACTTTACGGGCGACCCGTCGCATCCCGACGCGCCCGCCATCCGCCGCCTGTTTCCGGCGAACCTGTATGGCGCGATGGTGAGCTTCGAGATTAAAGACGCGGGCCAGGCGGAGATCTTCCGTTTCATGGATGCGCTCAAGCTGGTGGTGCGCGCGACCTCGCTCGGCGACGTTCACACCATGATGCTGTATCCGGTGATGAGCTCGCACCGCGAGATCTCGCCGAAGCACCGCGAGCGCATGGGCATCAAGGAGGGTCTGGTGCGGTTGTCAGTAGGGATTGAGGCGCCGGAAGACATCATCGAAGATCTGGCGCAGGCGCTGGGGTGAGGTGGGACAGACGATCGGTTTTTGTCGTCTGTCACGCGACCACCCCCTTTGCCGCCGGCCGGCAGTCACTTGCAATTTTGCATTCGTAATGCATAATTGCAAGTAGAGGCCTCCCGTGAGCCGCCGCTACATCCCGCGTGCGTTGGAGCCGGTCCTCCGAAGGGCCGCCCGGCAGTTCCCCGCAATGGTGTTGACGGGTCCCCGCCAGGCGGGCAAGACCACTCTACTGAAGCACGTCTTTGGCAGGGATTGCGCCTACGTTTCACTGGAACCGCCCGATGTGCGCGCTTCAGCGCTCGCCGACCCTCGCGGCTTTCTGGAGATGAGCCCTCCGCCCGTCATCTTCGACGAGGTTCAATACGCACCCGACCTGCTGCCCTATATCAAGGAGCGGATCGATGAACGCCGCGACGCTCACGGTCAGTACTTTCTGACTGGTTCGCAAAACCTGCTCCTGACGGAAGGGATTACGGAATCCTTGGCAGGCCGGACCGCGATGGTGCGGCTGCTGCCGCTTTCACGGCGCGAGGAGCGCGGGAGATTGCTCGATCCGCTGCCGTGGGAGTCGCCGGCCAAGCGCGTTGGCGTCAGGGGCATCGCACGCATAGACCTTTGGAAGGGCTGGCTGCGGGGCGGATATCCCGAACTGGCCGCGGAACCGGATCGCGATATTTCGCTGTGGCATTCCAGCTACATCCAGACCTATTTGGAACGTGACGTTCGGTCGCTGCGCCAGGTGGGCGACCTGACATCGTTCCAGAGCTTCCTTCGCGCCCTGGCGTCCAGGAGCGGCCAGCTTCTGAACCTTACCGACGTGGCGCGCGACCTTGGTATCGCGGTCAACACGTGCAAAGCGTGGATGTCGGTACTCGAGGCCACCTTCCAGGTTATTGTGTTGCGGCCCTATCATGCGAACGTCGGAAACGCCTCGTCAAGACGCCGAAAGTATACTTCACTGACACCGGAACGCTGTGCCACTTGGCGGGTTTGAAGGACCCGGAGCATGCTGCGTCAGGCCCCATGGGCGGCGCGATCTTCGAGACGGCCGTTCTTCTCGAAATCGTGAAGGCATTTGTGAACCGCGGCGAAGAACCGCAGGTCTACTTCTGGCGCACTTCGGCCGGTGTGGAAGTGGACCTCATGGTCGAAACCGGCGGCAAACTGATCCCCATCGAAGTGAAACTCTCCGCGACACCGCGGCCGGCGATGGCCGATGCTATCCGAACGTTTCGTGAAGACCTCGGTGAAAAGGCCGGCCCCGGTTACGTCATTCACCCCGGCAAGGTCCGGCTGCCACTGGCGCCGAATGTGGTCGCGCTACCGTTCGGCGAGCTGTGATCACTCTCGATGCCTGACCCGCCCAGCCAGACCGTTTGTGGCATACTCGAACTGGAGACGTCATGACGTTGGACGAATTGCGATCTCGATATCGCGATCGAATCATCGGACTCGCGGAGAAGCGCGGGGCGCATAATGTTCGCGTATTCGGGTCAGTCGCTCGGGGCGATCAGCGTTCCGACTCCGACATCGACTTCCTGGTCGATTTCGAGCCAGGCCGCTCGTTACTGGATCTGACCGGCTTCTGGCTCGACCTCGAAGGGACCCTGGGTTGTAAGGTGGATGTCGTTTCCAGCCGGGGTCTGAGGCCGCGCGTCGCGCCGGAGGTAATGCGCGATGCGATCGCGCTATGATGGCGGACCGCCTCCGGTTGCTTGACGCGGCGGAGTAGTCACTCGCGGCCCGCGCCTGCGCCACCACCGATCTGACGCAACCTGAGACCTTGCACCGGATGCGGCAGCAAAGTCTCCGCTGCCGCGAGAAACCGCAAGGTGTGCGGCAAGGTCGCATGCAGCTCAAACGAAGCTTCATCCACCCACTCCGAATGGACCGCGAACACAACCGGTTCCCGCACCGACTCAAACACATCAATGCTCAAACAACCAATCTCGGCGCGGGAAGGTTCATTGACCCGAAGCAACTCATCGCGAAATGCCGATTCCTTTTCCGGCAGCGGCTCGAAGCGGAGAATAACGTGAAAAGACACGTCCTGCCCCCCTACATCACCAGCGCATTAAACAGCATCTTGAACGTCAAGTAACTCTGCGCGCGATACTGCGGCCGCATCCCGAACAGCACCACGTGCCCGCTGCCCGTGGGCGCGTCAATGAGAGCCGCCTTGCCCGCGATCACCTTCTCGCCCACCAGCCACCCCGAGGCCAGCACGCCCGAATCCGGATACCGCGCCACCACCGGCAACTGCGTCTCCCACGCCGGACTCTGCTCGCTCCAGATCGCGATCTCCGCCGGCACTCCATACGCCAGCGGGCTGCGCGTGTCGACCCTGGCATTCAGCAGCGATCCCGGCGAATAGAACTCGCTCGATCCGCTCACGCGATTCGCTTCGGGCGGCGGTTCCGTGTCCCCGCCGCGTCCGCCGCGCCCGCCCGCGGGAGTCACCAAGCGAGCCTGCACGCCCAGCCTCGTGACCGCGTACTGCGAAGCGCCATTCAGAAACACCAGCGTGCCCCCGGCATTGGCAAACTCCTTCAGCACGTCCGCGCCCTTGGTGCCGATCCCGCCCGTGTACTCCTCCGGCATGTTGCGCTGTCCGTTTTCGATACTGGCTGCAGCCTGGTCGGCAAACACGATCGCATCGAACTTCTTGCGCAAATCGCCCGCCTGAATATCCTTATTGTGTACCGTGGTGTACGCAAACCCGATCTGGTCGAACAGCCAGCGCGTCCACCCTTCGTCCATGTTGCTCCCCGTCCACGGCTGGTACAGCGCCACCCGCGGCTGCTTCAACGGGCGCCATCCGGCCTGCGCGGTCAGAGAAAAATCTCCGCTGGCCCCATCGCGCCACACCGATTTGCCGTCCTTCCACGCGCGATTCACCGCCACCCACGAATCCGTGTCCGAGGCTTTCAGCACCGGCCCCTTCGCAGCCGGAGCCGCCTGCCACTCGCCCGAAAACGTCACCGGCTGCTGCACCGTCTTCACCTCCACGCCCATCAGCATCGGCAGCGTGTTCGCCGTCACGTCGTACGGCCGCTTGGGAGGACCGCCGGGATACAGCAGGTCGTTGGGATAATGCTGCACTTCGAGCAGCGTTTTGGCCCACCCGCTGTAGGGCTGATGCATCGAGACCACCGCGCTGCCGTCCGCGCCCCGGCCCACCTCCACCTGCCCGAAACGCAGCGTCTCGATCAGCTTCCGCGTGGCCCCCGGGTCGCGCTGGTTCGACGAAATCACGAAGCCCCACGGGTCCGTCCGCGCCACCTGCCGCGCGCCTACCCGGTAGAAATTCCGCAGCAGTTCTTCACGATGCAGCGCGGCGTTGTACAGGCATGACTCAAACGCGATCATCTGGTAGTCGATGATGTCGCGCAATCGCCACGTTCCCCCCATCCACGGCTCCAGGTAGTTCCACGAGCGCTCGCGCGGATTGTATCCCAGCGCGTTTTCCGAGATCTGGTCGGCCGTCATGATCATGGGCGAAGCAATCCGCGCGCTGGCCGATTCCGTCAGCAGCCGCAGCCCGCCGTGAAATGCCATGAAGTGCCGCGAAGGCGTCCAGAAATCGTAGACCCCGTGGATGGCGACCCCAGTCTTCCCGGCCGCCGTCAGGTCCACCGCCATCGACGTTCCCATCATGTTCATCTCCTGCATCAGGATGGCGTCGATATTCGGTTCCGTGGGGTCGAGCCACGGCGGCACGAAGAGGCGCGCGCCGTTGCCGCCCATCTGGTGCACGTCGTAGGTGATCTCGGGATGCCACACGTTGTGCAGCTTCGAGACCGTCGCCCGCGTTTCCGGCTGCGAGAAGATATACCAGTCGCGATTGTTGTCGTGCCCTACGTACTTGTGGTACAGCTCCGGCGGGTTCGAGCCTTCGTACGGCGTGCCCAGCGTCTTGCGATACCACCGCGTCACGATGTCCACGCCGTCCGGATTCTGGGAGGGCACCAGCAGCAGGATCACGTCCTTGAGAATCGCGCGGTGATGCGGCGTGTCCTCGGTCAGCAGCTTGTAGGCGAACTCCACCGCGGTATGCGTCGACGCAATCTCGGTAGCGTGAATCGAGCAGGTGATCAGCACCACGGTCTTGCCCTCCGGCAGCAGCTTTTCCATCTCCGCCGCTGACGTCTTCCGCGGGTCCGCGAGCTTCTGCTGGATGCCGATATATTTGTCCAGATGCTTCAGCGTCTCGGCATCCGCGATGGTGGCCGCGATGAAGGGACGGCCTTCGGCGGTCTTGCCGATTTCCTCCACCCGGATTTTGTCGCTCGACTTGGCCAGCGCCTGGAAGTAGCCCACCACCTTGTCCCAATCCAGCACCGTCTTGTCGGCGCCGATCTCGTGGCCGAAGTAGCTCTGGGGTGTGGGAACGGCGGCGAAAACGGAACACGCCGCCACCAAAACGCACGCGATTCTCTTACGAACGGCTCTCATGGCAATACCTCCAGCATCCTGTCGATCTCCGCGGGACTAATGTAAAAGTGCGGCGAAGTCCGGACCCACCCGGCCCGCGGCGCCGCAGTGATCCCGGCGGCCCGCAGCCTCCGCACGATCTCCCTCTCGTCGAATCCCGGCTTGCGGAAGCTCACGATTCCCGCGCCCGTCTCGGGTGTCCGATTTCCCAACACTTCATAGCCTTTGGCCTGAACACCCTCCGCGATCCGATCGCCGAGATTTTGGACAACCGGGGCGATTTCTCCGACCCCGACTTCGAGTAGAAATTCAATTGAAGCCTGCAAACCAAAGCATCCAATGGTATTTAGCGTTCCGCACTCATACCGGCCTGCATCCGGGCGAAGCGCCATATCCCGCGATCCGTAGTCGTTGTACCCCGCCACGTTAGTCCAGCCGAATTCCACAGGCCTCACTTGAGCCATAAGCTCCTGATTTATGTAGAGGATACCGCACCCTTCCGGACCCAGCAGCCACTTGTGCCCATCGGACGCCAGCGCGTGGATGCCGCAGGCACGCACATCCAATGGAAATGCCCCAAGGCCCTGGATCGCATCTACCAAATAAATGCAATGATTACGTTGGCAGATTTCACCAATCGCTTGAACGGGAGCCCGGTATCCGGTCAGGAACTGTACAAAACTGATCGCCAGCAACCGTGCCCCCCGGCAGGCTTCGTCGATCCGCTCCAAGGGGTCGGTCACGGAGAGCCACGTCACCGTTACGCCCTTTTCTTCCAATAACTTCCATGGGTAGACGTTGGCCGGGAACTCCTCCTGGAACCCCACGATCCGATCGCCGGACCGCCAATCCAGCCCCATCGCCACCGTCGCAATCCCCTCTGAGGTGTTTTTCACCAACGCGATCTCGGAGCGGTCCGCCCCAATCAGCCTGGCCGCCGCTACGCGCACGCCCTCATACGCCGCCAGCCACTGGTCGTAGTGCAGGCTGCCGAAGTTGGTGCAATCGTCCGCCAGGCGCTTCATGGCGTCGGCCGCCGGTTTGCACAGGGGCGCCACGGCGGCGTGATTCAGGTAGATCAGGTGCTCCCGAACCGGGAACTGGCCGGCGTATCGTTCGCAAAGAGCCGGTTCGGCCAAAGAATTTGCATTTATATTCGAGCCCATTCCCTCTACAATACGTTATGAGGGCCAACCGATGCGATCCCGTTTCGCCATAATCCTGACCGTCGCATTCGCCGTAGCGGTAGCGCATGCCGACGACCAAAAGAATAAAAAGGACGACCCCAGCCAGATCGGCAACCGCGATGTCGGCAAGGGCATCAACTTCTACACGCTGCAACGCGAGATGGCGCTGGGCAAGCAGTTGGCGCAGGAAGTCGCGCGCGAGGCCAAGCTCAACACCGACCCCATCCTGGCCGAGTACATCAACCGCCTCGGACAGAATCTGGCCCGCAACTCCGACGCCAAGGTGCCGTTCACCTTTCAGGTGATCGAAGGCGAAGCGCCCAACGCGTTCGCCCTTCCCGGCGGCTACATCTTCGTCTATACCGGCCTGCTCGATATCGCCAGTGAAGAGGACGAGTTGGCGGGCGCCGTGGCCCATGAGATCGCGCACGTGGCCGCGCGCCACATGACCCGCCGCGCGACCAAGAGTGAGATCGCCAACATCGCCAGCATTCCGCTCAGCGTGCTCCTGGGCGGCTGGGGCGGATACGCCGCGCGCCAGGCCGCCGGCGTCGCCGTGCCCATGACTTTTCTGAAGTTCTCCCGCAGCGACGAGACGGAGGCCGACTACCTCGGCGTGCAGTACATGTATGCCGCGGGCTATGACCCCAACGGCGCCGTCAGCATCTTCGAGAAAATTCAAGCGCTGCAGCGCACTAATCCCGGACTGGCGGCCCGGCTGTTTTCCACGCACCCCATGGATGCCGACCGCATCGACCGGACGCAGAAAGAAATCCAGCGGATCCTGCCTTCCAAGCCGGAGTATGTCGTGACCACCTCCGAGTACCACGACGTGCGCGCGCGCCTGATCGCCGCCCAGAACCGCCGCAAGAGCGACGAGAATGACGGCCGTCCGCGCCTGCGTGTCGCGCCCGGTTCGGGACAACCCGGCCAGCAGGACGATAAGGACGAACGCCCCACCATCAAGCGCCGCGATCTGATGGAGTAGGGCAGAACTTGCTTGGTCAATATCGCGAATCGGGAGTGACTTACCAACTCGTCATTGATGAGGCTGCTCTTGAGTAGTTGTGTGCTCTGCCCAAAGAAATCCGCCGTAACCTTGCCACCGTCTGGAGATGCTCCAGAACTCCTTCCAAGGAGATATCAAGAAGCTGGAAGGAGACGAACGCCGCTACCGGCTTCGGGTCGGCGACCACCGGGTTCTGTTTCGATTGGACGGCAATGTGATTCACGTGTATGCTGTGAAACAGAGGAAGGAAGCCTTATGGTTAACAACGCCCTGAACGAACCCCACGAGCCGACTTTGCGCGAACTGGCTTCCGAAGTTTTGCGTCTTCGCGAGCGAGTCGAAGACCTCGAGGATCTGCGCGATCTTCTCGCCGCTGAACATGCTTCTCGAGGCCGTCCTGGTATTCCATGGGACCAGGCCAAGAGAGAACTTGATCTCGACTGATCCCGAACATGAGCTTACGAACGACGATAGCCGTCACGGTGCTCGTCGTCTCAGTGCCATTGGCGTTTAATGGCAAGAGGGTAGGTTTCCTTTCGTCGACTCCTTGGGAAGTGGCCACACTCATTTCGAGCATCTGTGCGTCGCTTCTCCTCATTCCCCTTGGGATCTGGTTCCTCTTCTCCCAGAGTCCTACCTGGTTGGCGGCTCTAATTACCATTGCGTGGACGGTAGGATTGGTTCTGGCGTCTGTCGCTATACTCCTCCTCGCGCTCTGGACCATGCGGCGCTGGAGGGCCTCACAAAACCCGAAAGGGCATGTCGTCATGAAAGACTGCCCCCGAAAGGGCTTCGGACGGATTCGGCGGCCCAGTTTGGCACATGCCCGAAATGCGGGGCAATAGTGCAGATGCGGCGCTGCCAAAATGAGCGGCGGCCAGCCCTCAGCCGCTCCGTTGCGCCGCGTTCTGTTGGAGTGGCCAGCAGTTCTTTGCCTGGGAATCGGCGATAATAGCCGAATGTCCACCGTCACCCGGCTCCTCGTCCTCACGCTGGCTTGCGCCCTTCCTCAAGCCGCCGCCGATCTCGAGTCGCGCGTCGAACACGGGTACGCCGATTCGGGCGGCGTCAAGATCCACTACGCCGCGCTGGGACGCGGCCCGCTGATCGTGATGATCCACGGGTTCCCGGATTTCTGGTACACCTGGCGCAACCAGATGGAGGAGCTTTCGAAGAATTACCGCGTCGCCGCCATGGACCTGCGCGGCTACAACCTCTCGGACAAACCACACGGCATCGAGAACTACGACATGAAACTGCTGGTGGGCGATGTGCTCGCCGTGATCCACCATCTCGGCCAGCAGAAGGCCATTGTGGTCGGCCACGATTGGGGTGGCGCCATCGCGTGGACCGTGGCCATGAATGCGCCCGATGCCGTGGAGCGCCTGGTGATCCTCAACCTGCCGCACCCGCGCGGCCTGCTGCGCGAGCTCGCCAACAATCCGCAGCAACAGCAGAACAGCCAGTACGCCCGGAATTTCCAGCAGGAAGATGCCGCGTCCAAACTCACCGCCGAGGGACTCGCTGCCTGGGTCACCGACCCGGCCGCCAAACCGAAATACATCGAGGCCTTCCGCCGTTCCGATTTCGAGGCGATGTTGAACTACTACAAGCGCAACTACCCGCGTCCGCCCTACGACGTACCCGCCGGCTGGTCCGCCAAAGTCAAATCCCCGGTGCTGATGATTCACGGACTCAACGACCAGTTCCTGCTTCCCGGCGCCCTCAACGGCACCTGGGACTGGCTGGAAAAGGATCTCACTCTGGTCACGGTTCCCGGCGCCGGCCACTTCGTTCAGCAGGACGCATCCGACTTCGTCACGCGCACGATCCGCGCGTGGCTGCAGGCGCAACAATCGCCGGCCAGGTGATATCTGGATACTCGAATGGGAGAGATCCTGAACCGTTCTCGGTCATACCGGTTCACCGTGCCAGCACTTCTTCAAGATCCTCCCGAACACCCGCAAACACGGCGGCGACATCGGTCGGGAGTCCGCACTCTTCCGCAAGGGTTTGAAACGGGATCTGCCATTCCCCCGGCGGCGGAACCAAGACCGACGGCAAATCGTGCGTTCGTCTTCTTTCAAAGGTCAGACGCAAGGCGTCCAGCATCCTCTGCCTATCCAGTCCGCCTGATGCTATGAGGAGAGCGACATCCAGGTCTTTGACTCTGCTGTTACATGTTCTGGCTGCGGCGGAAGACCTTGGTGATATTGGGGACGACTTTTTCCTCGCCGACCACCAGCGGGTTCGACTGCACTACCTTCTTCTTGACCTTCTCGGCTTCGCAGACCGCGGCCTTCAGCGGCTCGCGCTGGCTGCTCCAGACTATGGAGCTGGTCTTGAGCGTCATCGAATCCGCGGCGAGGCCGGGCATCACGAAGTGCGTGTCGAACGTGCCCATCTTGCCGGATTGCGCTTCGCGCACCAGGAACTTCATGCGGTAGCGGCCGGGGCGAGGGTGAATCCGGCGTGGTAGTGGAAGTTGCGGCGCGCGAGCTTCTCCGCTTCGGAGGCGCCGAGCTTGACCTTGATATCATCCGACACGTTGCCGACTACGGCCTTGCGCTAATGGTCGAGAGCGCGTTGCTGAAGGACGGTAGACCAGCGCCTTTTTCTCGGGAAGCGCCCGGCGGTGTTGCTTGGCAAGGACGACGGGGCCCGGGAACTAATGCAGCGCGTGGTTGGGCTCCAGCGGGAGGCAGCCGCGGTGCGCGCGGATTCCTCTCGGCGCGCGACCCTGAAGAAGCCCACTTCGCCGCCTTGTACGTCATCCTGCGGGTTCCGTCTCTGGACCCTCAACTTCCCCCACCCGTTACTCCAACACCGGATTTTGCAGCAGCGCACCACGTCGGTGGCGGATGCTGGAATCGGAATTGTTGGCTCCAGTCCGTGCCTGCGGAGCCCGCCCCGATGAAGGCAATTTCCTTACGGCGGACCAGCGCGCCGCCGGTGAAGCCGAGTGGAATCAGATCTGGACAGCCGAGCCTTGGGAAGGGACCTGCCGCGCACGCCAAACGCTCGAATGGGCGCGCAGACATCCCGACGATCCGCGTGTGCCTGAGGCGTTGCATCGGGCTGTCATGGCAACGCGTTACCGCGGCTCGGATGCCGAGGCCGGAAAATATTCGCAGCAGGCGTTCGCGTTGCTGCACCAACGGCATCCAAAATCTCCGTGGCGGATCGCACGCCGTATTGGTACAAGTAGGCTTGCCGATCTTGACGGACTGGGCCCGATACCTATATTCCCAAGCTTGGCTGTGCCATGATGGAGACAGAGCGGATCGCATGAAAGCTGTGGAGTTCAAAGGCACGGTTGCCCCGGACGGCCAAATCGCCGTTCCGCCCGAAGTTGCGCGCCATATTCCGGCCGGCGAGCAGCTCCAAATTGTCGTCTTGTGGGAGACTCCAATGGTCGACGATGCATGGAGCTCTTTGGGACGCCAACGGTTCGAAGCAGCCTATGCCCCCGAAGACTCGGTCTACGAGCAACTGATGGATGAAGCTTCAACTCGGTGAAGTCGTCCTGATTCGGATGCAGTTTCACCAAGCGGCAGGCGCCAAGGTGCGCCCCGCAGTGGTCCTCTGGATACTGGCGACGACGACTTTATCGCTGCTCCGATAACGTCGCATCCGAGAGATTCTGAATTCGATCTGGTGATCAAGGACTGGCGAGCGGCAGGGCTTAATGTGGTGTCGTCCCGCGACTTCACAAACTCACCGTGCTTCCGAAGATCGATGTCGTGCGCAGTCTCGGTGGCCTGTCGGGTCCCGATCGGGAGGCACTTGCCCAGCTTCTGTGCCGGGCCTTCTGCCCGCGATTGGCCTCAAAATAAACAGCGTTCACCGATTAGTGGCGGACCAGTGTTGGTTTGCAGAGCGGAAGAGCCCTATCGCAGCCCCGTCACCACCTGTCGCAGTCACGAACCGGCAGGACATAGATTCCTATAGATTCCTATAGACCTGAGATTCCTATACTATGGTGAGATCATGGGAGGAATGTGGCGAACTTGAATCCAGAGGTTGCCGAATTGGTTGCGGACCGCTCTCGCGCGGGCAGGCGCGCTTCCGGAACGGGTATTCCCGATCGTGTTGCCGGATGCGGACATCTACAAGGCTACCGGGCGTGTCCGATATGTGCGTCATTGGGAGGACCAAATCCAGGAGCTTGATGCTGCTTTGAAGACCGTGCGGGGCGACAGCCTGGCGAAGCTTCAGGAGGACCTAAACCTCTACGCGGAAATTCGGCGGCTGTTCGACGGGATCACAGAAACTCTGCGCGACATGAACGCGCTGAGTCCGGACCAGCACGAGGGCTCCGGGTTCGAGGGGTTAATCCGGCGGATTCGGGCCCTGGTTGGCGCCTGAGGACCGCGGAGCGGCGAAAACGCACACAGGCAGGAATGCCTGTGCCACAACAGGCAGGAATGCCTGTGCCACCTATTGCACTACCATCGCCGTCCGGGGGAAGGCGAACTTGCGGCCGACTTCGTCGACTACGTTGATCTGGCAGGTGTAGCGGCCGGGGGCGAGGTCTTTCAACGGGACCTGCAGTTGTACGGGGACGGCGTTGGGCCGGGTTGCGGCCAGCTCCGTGGCGTGCAGCGGGCCGGCCTCGAATGCCTTGGCGCCTTTCTGATTGAACAGGCTCATGCTCACCGCTACCTTGCGGGCGCGCGCGTCGGCGGGGTCGGGGGCCGCATCGTAGACGTCGAACGAGATGTACATGTTCTGGCTGCGGCGAAAGACCTTGGTAATATTGGGGACCACCTTTTCCTCGCCGACCACCAGCGGGTTCGACTGCACTACCTTCCGCTTGACCTTCTCGGCTTCGCCGACCGCGGCCTTCAGCGGCTCGCGCTGGCTGCTCCAGACTATGG
Source organism: Candidatus Sulfopaludibacter sp. SbA4 (assembly GCA_900290305.1). GTDB lineage: Bacteria > Acidobacteriota > Terriglobia > Bryobacterales > Bryobacteraceae > OMOG01. Next base: position 17,573 of record OMOG01000166.1, on the reverse strand, counting down.
AGCTGGTCTTGAGCGTCATCGAATCGGCGGCCAGGTCGGGCACCACGAAGTGCGTGTCGAACGTGCCCATCTTGCCGGATTGCGCCTCGCGCACCAGGAACTTCATGCGGTAGCGGCCGGGGGCGAGGGTGAATCCGGCGTCGTAGTGGAAGTTGCGGCGCGCGAGCTTCTCCGCTTCCGAGGCGCCGAGCTTGACCTTGATATAATCCGACACGTTGCCGACTACGGCCTTGCGCTCGTCCTGGATCTGGCCGATGAAATCGAACTCGGTTTCGCCGGCCCCGGGTTTCTTCATCGCCAACGCCAGTACGGAGCCCGGCACCCTCACCGACACGGGCACGAAATAGGCGCTCGGCGAGACGCGGAACCAGTCCACTTCGAGGGCCAGCGGAAGGTCGGTCAGGGGGTCGGCGGCCGCGAGGGCTTCCTTCAGCTGCTGCTCCTTTTCGGCTCCGTTGAATTTGCCCCAGACCTTCTGCGCGTAGTATCCGTCGCGGAAATCCAGCTTCGCGGAAAGATTCTCTTTCAGCTTCACCGAGAGCTTGCGGTACTTGCCGTCTTCCTTGGTGTTGGTGGTGTAGTAGCCCAGAATGTAGTAGCTGCGAAACTCCTGCTGCACCTGCTGGAGGCCCAGCGTAAGATCGTTGCTATCGAGGAAGACTTTCCCGCCGGTATCGGCCGCCAGGGTGGCGAGGGTCTCCTGCGAATCGTTGATCGCGGCGCGCTGGGCATTTAAGAGGCTGCCGTTGAAAATGCCGGCTCCGCGGGAAGCGCCCTTGCTGGCGCCGCCTCCGGGAGGGTCGCCCATCAGGCCGCGGGCATCGATCGGGTAGATGGCGACGTTGGCCTTGACGGCGGCGTTGATGGAGGCTTCCAGTTGCGCCTGGTTGTCCATGCCGGTCTTGCTGATGCCGCCGGTGATGTAGACCAGCGCCTTCTTCTCGGGAAGGGCTGCGAGTTTGCGCACGGCGTCTTCGATGGCCGCCAGCTTGCGATCCGTATTGTAGATGTTGAACTCGGTTTCGTCGGCCACGAAGGCGGCGCCGGTGTCTTCTTCGTTATCGTCGCCGGTATTGGCTGCGTCCGCCATGTCGGAAGATTCGCCGATGGGCAGGCTCTGGATGATGTCGGTGAGGATGGTGCGGTCCGCGGTGAAATCGGTCTTCACCTGGATGGTGGTGGTGAAGAGCAGGATGGCGACCATGTCCGACGGCGTGATCTGGGTGTCGAGGAACTTCTGGGCGGCCTCCTGGGCGCGGAGCTGTTCGGGAATCCCCATGTTGGAGAAGTCGAAGAAGAAGACCATCAGGCGTTTGTCGTGGTACTGAATCTGGCCGGGATGTTCCGCGGTGATGACGGTCTTGGGAGCTTCGGGCAGGGCGTTGCGGTCATCCAGCGAGGGCGGCGGCTCGGGTGGCTCGGGCTCGACGCTCAGCTCCTGGTGTTCGAAGACATCGATTTTTTGGGGCTTGCCATCTTCGAGCACGACGAAGTCTTCCTTCTTGAGCCCGTTGATGGCTTTGCCGGACTTGTCCTTCACGGTGACATCCACGATCACCAGGTTGGAGTTGGAAGTGAATTTGGCGGGCTGCTGCTGCTGTCCGGCCGCGGCGAGCGCGAGAAACACGACGATCCAGGAGGTCCGCATATCAGAAATTAAACCTGAGGTTCAGTGTGACCCTTCGCGTTCCGGAAGCCCCGGTCGCGATGCCGTAAGTTGCCGAATTCACCGTGGTGCCGAAATTCGTGATCTGCACGTGGTTCAAAACGTTGGAGGCCGAGATGCGCAGTTGGAGTTGCCGCCGCGTATCGCCGAAGCGCCAGGCGCGGTTCAGGGCGCCGGAGAGAGAGATCAGCGCCGGCCCCGGGATGGTATCGCGGCCGGCGTTCCCGTACTGGCCGGCGGGCGGCGCCACGAAGGCATTCTCGTTGAAGAAGCCGGAGTCGCCGTAGATGCTTTCTCCGGTGGCCTCCGCGCGGAAATTGCCCGAGATGGCGTTGCCGCGGGTGGTGCCCGCGAGGTTTCCGGCAATGTACGCGGTGAGCGGCAAGCCGGAGTTGGCGCTGAAGTTGCCGTTCAGGGTCCAGCCGGTAAACAGGCGCGTCTTCCAGCCGCCGTTGCGCCACAGGCCGTGAATGCCCACCGGCGATGAAAGCATGTAGGTCAGGGTGAGGCGGTGGCGCTGGTCGCTAGTGGAAAGCCCGCGTTCCGCCGATAGATTCAGTGGGTTCTGTACGAGCGTGCCCCCACCGCCGCCGGTGAAACTGGAGGCGTTGTCGATGGATTTGGAGAAGGTATAGAGCGCGACGGCCGACATGCCGCGCGTGAAGCGGCGCGTGACGCGCACCTGCCCCGCATGGAAGATGGAGTTCGCGTGATCGGTTTCGTAAGTGAAGGCGTTGGCGTTGGACACCAGTTGCGTCGTAGACGCCGGTGCGCCTGGTGGAGTTTGATTGGGATTCTCTACTACATCGAGGCCGGTGCCCTTGGTGCCGACGTATTCGATCTCCGTCACCACGTTGTGCGGCAGGGTCTGCGCCATCGCAATGGTCCAGGTTTGGGCGTAGGCCAGCTTATAGTTCTTGTCGACCGCGTAGGTGTTGGTGATGGTGGAGGAAGGCTGCGCGGGGAAGCCATCCTGCAGGGTCAGGGGGTCGGACAGGGTAGTGGCGAGCGATCCGGTGCGCGCGAACGGCGGCTGCGCGGCCATGCGGGCGGCCATTTGCGGATACGACGAGCCGCTGTAGAAAATGCTGTAGCCGCCGCGAAGGGTGCGGCTATGTTTCTGCGAGGGCCGCCAGGCGAAACCGATGCGCGGCGAGAAATTGTTGGGGTCGCCATTCACCAGGCTGGCGGGGAACTGTCCGCTGTACGGCCCGGTCCTGAGGCCGGGGGTGACCACCGACACCGCCGTAAAGCCGGGGCCGAGATCGAGGTTGGCGAGGTGTCCGAACAACTCGGTGTAGGGCGCGAAATACTCGTAGCGCAATCCCAGGTTCAGGGTGAGGCCGCGGTTGACGCGGAAATCGTCCTGCACGTAGGCGCTGGTGGCCCATCCGCGGAAATAGTTATTGGAGTTGCCGATGCGCAGGGAGCTGGTTTGCGGATAGCCCAGCAGGAAATCGGCGAAATCGTACCCGGTATTGGGGAGCGCCTTGCCGGAGGCGTCGAATCCGCTGGTGAGCAACCCGCCGAAGCTGAACGAGCCGCGCGAATTGGCGTACGAGAGGGTGTTCTGCTGCATTCGGCGGTAGCCGAACCCGAAGGTGAGGTTGTGCTTGCGGCGGACGACGTAGGTGACGTTGTCGGTGAAGTTGGTGGTCTGGTTGCGATTCACCGAGGCGGAGCCGTCGCTGAGGCTCCCGAAATTGGTGAACGAGAGATTGGGCGGGCCGTAATCGATGGGGGTCTGGTCCGGGCCCAGGATGCCGAGGCTGGCGGCCACGTTGTCCTTGTACGCGAAGTAGGGAGTCGCCTGGCTGATATTGCGGCTGAAGGCCAGGCTGACGTTGTTGTTGAAGCGCGGCTTGAAACTGTGGCTCCAGGCGGCGGTGGAGCTCAGGCCGTATCCGCTGGAGGTGTCCTGAAAGCCGAAGAGCTGTTCGCTCTTGGAATCGTTGCCGCTGTATTGCTGGTTGATGCTGAGGCGGTCCTTGGTGGTGATCGCGCCGCTCAAGCGCAGGGAGATGGAGTGGCGGTCGCTGGGAGTGGACGGGTCGATGTCGTAGTTCTGGATAATCCCGCTGAAGAGCGGCTGCGGGAAGTATTGCAGCAGGGCGACGGACGCCGGATTGAAGCGGACGGCCGGGATGAGGTTGCCGGGGAACGGCGCGCTGTTCAACGGATCGTAGATGGTGACGGGCGTATTGCGCACGGTGGCGGCGGAGAAATCGCCGGCGCGCTCGGCGAGGGTCGGGACCGTACCCACCTGGCTGACTCCGTTACGGTTGTGCGACAGCGTGAAATTCAGGTAGATCTGCCACTTGTCGTTGGTGACCAGTTTGGGAATGCGGACCGGGCCGCCGATGTTGCCGGCGACGGTCTCGCTGGCGGTCGAGGGTTTGGGCTGGCTCTGGCCGTTGAGCGAAAACGGCGCGGCGTTGAGGGCCGAGTTGGTGAGGGTGACGGCGATCGACCCGGTGTAGGCGGGCTGCGTCCGCCGGCGGTTGCCGAAGGAGGCAAACTGTCCGTTGTAGGGGCCGCGGCGCTGATTGGGATTGCCACGGCCGCCTCGGCCTCCGCCACCGCCACCTCGGCCACCACCGCCTCCACCGCCGCCTCCACCGCCTCCACCGCCGGCGCCGGGTCCACCACGGCCGCCGCCGGGGCCACCGGGGCCACCGCGCCCACCAGCGGGGCCGAATCCGCCGCCGTTATCGAGGCCAAATCCGTTGTTGGCGCCCGCCGCGCCGAAGCCGTTCATGCCGAGGGGGTCGGCGCCGGGGCCGCCATTGAAGGTCAACTGGTCGGCGGCGCTCATCATGCCGGGACCGCCGCCGGGCCCACCGGGACCACGGCCGCCCATCATGCGATCGCGGCGGGCCTGCTCGTCGGTGGCTGCGGCGAGGCCTCCGCTCGTGGTGCCAGTGACCAGGAATGAGTCGTTAGAGTCGGCGCCCGCGGTCAAATCGGGTGGAGGTTCGGCAGCGGCCGATGCCAGGTCCTGTGCGCCTTCTTCGGTGGCGGTGACCGACATGTTCTGGAAGCCGGGCTGCTGTGGCGTTTGCGGGTTGCGGCCGCCGCGACCACCCTGGGCGGCGGCGCTGTTGCCGGAGTTGCCGTTGTTGCCGCCGCGGCCCTGGCCATACCGACCGCCGCCCGGGCCGCGCCGGCCGCCGTTCTGGCCGGTCTGGACCGGCTGTGGGGCCGCGGTGGGTGGGGGTTTGGCCGGCTCGGGTTTGGCGGCCGCGGGCGCCGGGGCGGGCTGGCCGAGGCGCGGCATTTCGAGCGTCCAATCGTGATTCTCGGGCAGAGCACCGACGTCGATCTGGGTGCGGAAGGGAGCGAAGCCGAACATGTCGATCTGGATTTCCCAGGCGCCGGGCAGCAGATCGAGCGAATAGTGGCCGGTCTCGTCGGTGTAGGCGACCACCTTGGCGCCGCCGTTGCGGGCGGTGACGGTGGCGCCGGGAATGAACTGGTCCGCGGCCCGTACCGAACCGCTCTGCTGGGCCGCGGTGAGGAGACCCGTACCCAGTAGAAAAAGCGCAACGAGTAGACGCATCACAAGGCTATCTATGTTTCTCCGCTGACGGGACTTAGTTCGGTTTTCTTGCCGCGGATTCCGCGGGACAGCGGGGACCTCATGCAGGATAAGATGGTTTCCGCAGGGGGCGATGTTACACGGGGGGCCGGGAGGCAGGGGCCAAGTGCCGGAGGCAGGCGTGGCCGTGTGTGTGTGCACATTATTTTGCCTCTGGATAGGCGGCTTGTGCGCTTGGGGTTACGGGGACTGGGGAAAATCGGGAGGTGCGGGGTCCGGTGTGACGCAGTTGGCCGGATCTGCACGCATTATTGTGGTGTCGAATAAGAGGCTTGTTTGCTTATGGTTACGGCGATGGGTCGAGATTTTGTGACGCGTGGAGAGGGTTTTTTTCGGCCCACGCGTCACAAAATGGTGGACGGGTAGGCGCGGCGTGGTTGGCCCGGTTTGGCTGTTTTGACGGTGGCGCACTTTTCCCCTCCCAATTTAATTGGAGCACGACGGCGTGGCGGGAACTCGGGCAGAATGCGGGGGGATGTTCGGTAAATTATTGATTCTTCAGGATGGAGGGGGTTGAAAAAAAAGGCGGAAGGGCGGTGACTGTGTTTTGGGTGGGCCGAAATTCTGGAGACTGGCACGCGCCTCTGGCCGCGGAAGCGGTTACCGCCGTCTCGGGGCGGGTTTGCGGGGCGGCGGCCGTTCCCGATGAGGCCGTCCGGGGCGCCACCAGTTACAACTCCGCCAGTGAGGTCGTCCGTGAAGCCGGCCGAGGGGTGCTCGTTTGGAGCGCAGGTCCGATTTCACGTCAGAAGCACGCGCTGTTCGCGTCTTTGGCCAGCTGGCTAAAGAAGGAACGCGTCTCCCTTGTGCTCATATACCGATTGCCAGCCCTGCCAACGATGGGCTGAACGTGATCGTCGTCAGGACAGCATAACGCAGCATTCCGCTGACTGGAGCCGTCGCACTGTCATCAATCCGGTTCGCACACAATGGCTGAATGCAAGACTGAGCGCGTGCCAAGCCCGCCCAGACGCTACAGGCGCATGCCATCCAAACCGAATTTTGCCCGACCGCAAACATCAATGCCGTCACGTGCGGAGCCGGGCGCACCGGCAGGTTGCCGCTTACGGTCCGTTGCCAGCGAGCAATCGACGTGCTACCGTCAGATTCGGACCAACAGGTCCGGAGAGCGAGGATCTCGCGGATGAACAGCAACGCACGCATTCTCAGTTTTCTCGTATTGACGCTTGCAGGATGGACTGGTTGTTCGAGCAAGCCATCAGCCAATGAAGGCAAGAAAGCCGCGGCTGCGCTAGACCGAATTCAGGGAAAGGCCCAGGTTCTGATCGAATCCGGCGGGGCGCTGGATGCCGCTCTGAACGCGGGTAGCACCTCTTCTGTGTACCTTTGGGAAGGCACGCGCCGCTACCGCCTGTTCTTCAAGACACCCTACGAGGTGGTCCATGGAGACGAGTACCTTGTTGAAGGCGTTTACGCGCAAAGAGTAATTGACGAGATCGGCGATCCCGACGAGGGCAAGGACGGCTATCCGCTGCGATCCAGTTGCGAGCATGTCGTGAGGATGGTCTGGGGCGGCCTGCCTTTTGATGCAATCGATCTGAATGCCCAGGTTTTGCACGACAGGGTGAAACGGTATCCCGCCAGGCCCGTATTCCTGGTTACCCGGATTCAGCCTGTCAAATCGACGGAGAGCGGAAGCGATTCGGCGGGATCGAAGAAGGACGACACGGAGAAGAACAAGAATGCCCCCGAAGTCTCGGTTGCAGCAGATAAACAACGCGCTTTCCTGATGGAGAGTCCACCGGCTCAAACCGCACCGCTTTGGGAGCCCAACGCCGGAACGACAAGCTGCAAAGTCCTCATCGGACCGGACGGGAAAATCGCTGAGCTGCAAACCGGGAAGCAACTGTGCGAGTTTGTGCCGTGGTCTCAGTACCGCTATCAGCCCCCGGTCCGTGGCGGCCACCCCGTAAAAGTAAGCACCGAAGTTGAGGTGCGCTTCGAACCGCGAAAGCCGAAGGCCACTCCCTAAATCCAACCATCGACACGGCATCCACGGTGGTGGTGCGCGGAAGGTGGCGCAGGGGTTGGCAGAACTTATCCAATCCATGGCATAGAGGTGCGAGGTTGACCTAGCGAGTTGCGAGCAGGGAGCGGGCGCCCACGGCAAGATACTACCGCGGGCGGAACAGGTGCGAGGTGGCGACCTTTCCGTCCGAGTGGAGGTAACTCTGGATTATCGGCGCTGTGCCGTATGTTGTATGATGGAACGCTCGTGTAGGCGGCCAAAGTGGAAGTGCTCGTAAGGAGTGCCCGCCATGGGTGAGAGAATCTGCAGTTCGTGAAGGATGGATACGCGGCATTTAGCCGCGGCGATATCCCAAATCTGCTGGCGCTACTGACGGAAGACCTTGAGTGGCACCATCCCGAGGCCGGATATTCGCTCCCAGGCACCTATCAGGGGCGCCGAGGAGTCTCGCATTTCTTTCAAAAGGTCGCTCAGGATATCGACATTTTGGATTTCCAAGTGCGCGAATTCGTGGCCGAAGGGGACCGCGTTCTCGTCGTCGGTTGGGAGCGTGCGACAGTGAAGGCCACAAGCCGGACCTGCGGGGCCGGCTGGATCCATGCCTTTACTGTTCGCAGCGGCAAGGTCGCCAAATTCCGCGAGTACACCAATACTCGGGCGCTTGCTGCCGCGTACGGCCGCCGCCCAGATTTTACTTGACGATAGAAGATATTGTCGCCGGCAACCGTGGGAGAGCATCCTACTCGGGCGAGAAACACCCAAACTGTGGCTGCAGCATTCGCCGACGTTGTCCGGAAGTCCGGTTCTGGGAGATGACAGTCCGCGCGGCGAATCGCGATACCAGCCGGGACGGTTACGCAGGTTTGGTGAACTTCGAAGAACTGCGTTCACGAATCACCGTGGGGGCAGGCTATCCGGCACAGCTAGCCGGCCACCTTGCGAGCCTTTCGTTTACCGGCCCGCCTTCCTCGCCCTGAACTCCGCCCAACGTTTCTTGTTGGCCTCGGCAATGCGCTTCTTTCCCGCCCGACTCATCTTCCGTTTCTTGGCCGGCGCGGCTTTGGACTCGTGGAACACGGCCCACCTTTTGCGCTGGGCGGCGGCGATCTTCCTGCGGGCAGCGGCGCCCATTACTCGTTTCTTCCGTGCTGGGGCGGGAACCGGCTCTTGCGTGGCCCCGAGTTGCCGGCGGATATCGGCCATTTTGGCGTCGAGTTGATCGATCTGGTGCTGGTAGCCTGCCAATGCGGCGTTAAGAAGTGAGCGGTCAAGGGTCATGCCGGAAGTCTAGCATATAGCTCACGCTTCGGATACTATAGTGAACTTAATGCTCTCCCGGCGAACGGCACTGCTCGCTCCCCTGGCCGCTGGGGCGGGAGCCCGCGTGGCCGCCGCCGCCCCCAAAATGTCGCTATGCCTGCACCAGACCACCTCTGCCGCTGCCGGATATCGCAAGTCTCTGGAAGGCTGGGCGCGCGCAGGCATCAAGAATGTGGAACTGACGGACAGACTGCTCGATGACTTCCTGAAGACCGACAGCCTGACGGCCGCGAAGCGCGTGGTCACCGACCTCGGCCTGACGCCGGTCTCCTGCGCCGCCGTCTTACCCGACTTTTGGATTCCGGGTCCGAACCGGACGGCGTCTCTCGAAACCTGGAAGAAACGTTGCGATCAGTTTTCCTCGCTCGGCCTCAAGCGGATTTACTGCCCCGCCGTCACCTCTCGCAAGGTCACGCCCGAGGACTACAAAGGCTCTGCGGACTGCATTCGGGAGGGCGGAGAGGTGGCGATGCAGTACCGCATGACGGCCATGATCGAGTTCCTCCGCAACTCATCCTTCATTTCCACGCTGACCACCTCGCTCAAGCTGACCCGGGAGGCCGCGCATCCCAATGTCCATCCCATGCTGGATTGCTATCACTTCTGGTCGGGGCTCAGTAAGTTCGAAGATCTCGATCTGCTCCGCCCCGGGGAAATCGCCCACGTGCACTTCCAGGACGTGCCGGACATGCCCCGCGAGTTATTGGATAACACCACACGGCGCATTCCCGGCGACGGCGTTTCCCCGCTGGTCCGGATTCTGCGGAAACTGGCCGGAAAAGGCTACTCCGGAGCGCTTTCCGTGGAACTCTTCCTGCGGGAGTTCCAGCAGGGCGACCCCTATGAGGTGGCGCGGCGCATTCGCGAGAAGGCCGAAGCCGTCATGCGCCAGGCGCGCGTGATCTAAGGCGCCTCCCGTGCTTGCGCGGCTCAAAATCATAATGGCCCTCAGCCACGGGCTCGGTCTCCGCGACCGCAATCGGTTGCTTCTGTCTTTGAAATGCCGGAATGGCCGGGTGCCACCGCGTTCGACGCATTCCAGAATTGGCGCCCCGCTGAGCCGGGCAAGGTCGGTTTCTTCAAGGGCCGCTATTTCCGAGTCGGGGAGCCGCCGCAAGCGGACCGGGCGACGCTTGACCGCGTCACCGTGGCGGTGGAAAAGGCCCTTCGTGGGGGAAGCGGAGGCCACTGGTAGCTCTGCATGAACGGCCTACGGCGGCGCGAAGGCTCGTCCGCCCTCGAAGGATGCCTCTGGGGCGCTGGCGTAACAGTTCGACAAGGCGCCGCGCCGCCGCGCCTCACGGTCCACGCGATGCGGTTAATCTTGTTTTATGGATCAGTTTCCACACTTCGATCTTACCGGCCAGGTCGCTCTGGTGACCGCTTCGGCGCGAGGTCTCGGCCGCGCGATTTCACTCGCCCTGGCGCACGCCGGCGCCGATATCGCCTTGGGGCTGCGAGATCGCAATGCGCACGGCGGACTCCCGCGCGAGATCGAAGCGCTCGGCCGGAGCGTGCTGCCGTTGCAGATGGACGTAACGGACCTCGACCAGATCTTTGCAGCGGTTGACGGCGCGGTTCACGAATTCGGACGCCTCGACATCCTCGTGAATAATGCCGGCATCGCGCCGGGGAACCCCGCCGAAGATGTTCGGGAACAAGATTTCGACCTCACGCTGGCGGTGAACCTGAAGGGAACCTTCTTCACCAGCCAGGCTGCCGGGCGCGTCATGATCCGGCAGAACCGCGGGCGGATCATCAACATGAGCTCGCAGGCCGGCTTCGCGGCGCTTCCCACCGAGTCTGTCTATTGCATGACCAAGGCCGGGATAGCGCACCTCACCAAATGCCTCGCCGTGGAATGGGGCAAGTACAACATAACTGTAAACGCCGTCGCGCCCACGTTCATCGAAACGCCGGGCACGGAGGAGTGCCTCGGCGACCCCGCGTTCCGCGCCGACGTGATCGAGCGAATCGCGGCACTGCACCGCATAGGCCAGCCCATGGACGTAGCCGGCGCAGTCGTATTCCTGGCATCGCCGGCAGCTTCGCTGATTACGGGCCAGACTTTGCTCATCGATGGCGGCTGGACGGCCCGTTGATTCGTGGAACACACAATGGTGGCGATTCGCGCGCCGCTCTGACTTCGGGCCTCCACGAATCCCATCGAGAGGACCGAAGCCGACTTTTCTCTGCCTCACTATGTCCCGAATTTCCCTGTTGATCCTGGCCTGCACGACCGCTGGCCAGCCGGCGTCACCTGAGGAACCGGGGCCTTGCGTTGCCCGCCAACGTGCCGATGGTCCCGCCCGGGAGATTTGGCCTCGGGGCGAGTTTCATTCGATTACCTGCAATCTCAGATTGCGGAACGTGATTTCGTACCCTTCCGCCTCCAGGCCGACATAGCCGCGCCGCAGGCCACATTCGGGCAACTCATTCACCACCTCTCCGTTCACGGCCAGCGCGATGCGGTCGCCGCGCGCCGTCACTTCGTAGTGGTTCCATTCGCCGGCGGGCTTCACGCGATTCTCCTTCATCTCTTTACTTAGATTGAACGGCTTCAAAACACCGTCTACGAAATTCACGCCGAACAGGTACCCGCCCGTGAGTCCCGTCTGCGCCTGATACCAGATTTCGCCGTATTTCGAGAGCCGCACCCCAATCCCACTGTTGTAGCGCTTCTCTTCCGGTCCGCGGGGCGTGAATCGCCAATCGGCCTCGAAGACGAAATCGCCGAGCTCGCGGTCGTAACGCAGCCACTCGTGCCCGCCGTCCCCGCTGCAGATCAGGGCGTGCTGCGCGGTGTCTACGCGCCACTGCATTTTGGGCTTGAGACCGTCCACCGGAGGAATCGGAATGCGCGTCCAACCCTTGAAATCCGGGGGTGGCATCGGGTCGATGGTCTCTGCGGCCTGGCCCGCCGCGGCGTGCCGTGCCTCGATTTCAGCATTCACCGCGGTCATCTTCGCCGTCAGCGCGTCCCAGGGAGTGAAATCGATTTTGACCACGCCGTAGTTGCTATTCTCCCCGTCGAAACGCCCCTCCTTCGGCTCGTCGCGATACTCGAACCAGTGGTAGCCCACCACTCCCGGCAGCCCCGCCAGCGCTTCCACATAACCCGTGAAGCCATTCGCCCGATCTGCCTGCGTCGCGACGGGCTTTCCCGCCCCCTTCGTATTCGGCAGGCCGCTGTCCATCGCCTTGAAGCTGAACTCCGTCACCATCGTGGGCTTGCCCGTGACGCGCGTAATCTGCCGCAGGCGGTCCACTGGAGCCGCCGCGTTGTAGCTGTGAAACGAAATCACATCGAAGTATTCACCCGCGGCCTTGATCACCGCGTCACCCGGATACCCCGCAAAGCGGCACCCCAGCACCAGGTGATTCGGATCGTGCCGGTGAATCGCCTCGCTGGTCACGCGGGCGTACTCCACCGCCACGAGGCCTTCGAACTTCCGCTTGTCCTCGTCCGTCGCGTCGTGCCCGAGCGCCTTCACGAACGCCGTTGCTTTGGTGAAGCCTGGCGAATCTCGAGGCATCTTCAAATAGCTCTCCAACAGGCTGTCCTCGGACCGCCAGTCCTTACCCCACCGCAGTTCGTTGTCCGTGAAGTAGCCGAGCAGCCACGGATCGTTCGCATGCGGCGTGCACATCCGCGCGGCCACGCCGTCGGCTGCCTCGCGAAACTGCGGGCTGAAATAATCCACCACCCCGCCCTTCAGCCACAGATCGCGCTGGATCGATGCGGCCATGTTGACCACGGGAGTGTACACAATTTCCTTTCCGTACAGTTCGGTCACCGACCACGCACCGGCAGTATTGAAGTTCCATCCACGCAACTGGTGTGCTGCCGATGTGGCCCACGCCTCGGGATCGGCCGGTGGTTTGGGTGACGACGCGGCCTCAGGACGGTAGCCGACGTTGTCCACGCCCTTCGAGAAGAACGCATGGCCGTCTGGCGTCACCAACCACCAGCGGCCGTCGATCTGTTGAGTGTGGAAAAATCCGGTCTTCGTCCCGGTCAACTTCAGCCAGCCGCCAAAGCGATCATACCCGGTAGACTCCGGGTTCGCGGCGACGGCCAACACCACCAGCGCGAGTGCGATCCGCAGTTTCATTTGCCATTGAACCACAATTTGCAGTTGCGTGTAGTCGTCTTTTCTGCGCAAGAATCCATCCACGGAGGACTCCTCACCCCCGGCGGAACTCGCCAATGGCAAGGCCTCGCCCGAAGCGGACATGGGGCCTGCCCCTCTTACACATCACGCTGTCACAAACCGGCCGCCTCTCTCGTCCTACCAGCGGAACCAGACACGAGAGGGGGACCAATGCAACGATATGTCGTCGTGGGAGGAGGCCTGGCCGGCCTCACGGCCGCGAATGCGCTGGCAGGCGAGGGGCGCAAAGTAGTGCTCCTGGAGCAATCGGAGCACCTGGGGGGCCGCGCCATGACGCAGCAGGATCGCGGCTATCTGTTGAATCTCGGACCGCACGCCCTGTATCGGGGCGGCGTGGCCGCACGGACGCTACGGCAATGGAGCGTGCCGTTCCACGGCAATCCGCCCGACATGAGGTCCGCGTCTTTTATGATGCACGACGGCCGGATGTACCCGCTAATTTTCACTACCCGGGGACTCCTGACCACGCCCCTGTTCCGCGCCGCCGAAAAACTGCAGGCGGCTCGCATCCTGCAACAACTGGTGAGCGGCGGGACCGCCGAGGGCGAATCCATGGAGGAGTGGATTGAGCGCCGCGCCCGCTCCCCACGGGTTCGCCAGTTCGTGGCCATGCTGGTGCGGGTCAGCACCTATTCGGCCGATCCGTCGAGGTTGAGCGCTCGTGCGGCCCTGGATCAATTCCGCAGCGCCAAGAGCCACGGCGTGCTCTACCTCGATGGAGGCTGGCAGACGCTGGTTGCGGGTCTGGAGCAACGCGCACGGGGGCTGGGCGTGGAGGTCCGCCTGGGCGAGGCGGTGGAGAGTCTGGAGGCGATCCAGGCCGATGGCATCGTCTTGGCGGCGCCTCCGGCTACGATCGAGCGTATCACCGGCCGCAGTCTTCCGATCATGTATCCGGCGCGCGCAGCCTGCCTCGACCTGGGCCTGCGTACTCTGCCTGAAGGTTCGGCACGGGTCACTTTCGGCGTCGACCAGCCGTTCTATCTTTCCGTGCATTCGGCGGTTGCCAGGCTGGCGCCCGCGGGCGCCGCACTCGTGCACGTGGCCAAGTACCTGGCCGGCGCGACCGATGCCGCCTCCGACCGGCGGGAACTGGAGCAGTTTGCCGACCGCGCCATCCCCGGTTGGCGCCAACAGGTTGAATTGGTCCGTTTCCTGCCCCAGATGACCGTCACCGCCGCGGTCTTTTCGCCGCAAGGCCGGCCGTCAGCCGATGAGCTCGGCATTCCCGGCGTGGCTCTGGCCGGCGACTGGGTCGGCCCGGAGGCCATGCTCGCGGATGCGGCCGTGGCCAGTGCGCTGCGCGCCGCCGGCATGGTACAACGGCAAAGGCTGCGTGCAGCCTGACGCCGGCGGTTATGGACCGGGAGACTCAATTTCAGGATTTGCGGCCGCTCCTGTTCGCGCTCGCCTACCGGATGCTTGGTACGCGCGCCGACGCCGAGGACATCGTGCAGGACGCTTACTTGCGCTGGCAGTCGGCTGCCGCCGGGGAAGTGCGATCGCCCAAATCGTACCTCACCACGATAGTGGCGCGGCTGGCGCTCGACGGATTGAAGGCGGCGCACCGGCAACGCGAGACCTACGTGGGTCCGTGGCTGCCCGAGCCCCTGGTGGAACCCATGGGAACGCAACCCGTGGAAATGGCCGAATCGCTCTCGCTGGCTTTCCTGCGCCTGCTGGAATCGCTCTCCCCGTCCGAGCGCGTCGCCTTTCTGCTGCGCGAGGTCTTCGACGCCGGCTACGAGGAGGTGGCCGCGGCGCTCGAAACCAGCGAAGCCAACAGCCGCCAGATCGTGGCGCGCGCGCGCAAACACATCCAGGACCGCCGCCCGCGCTTTGCCGTAGACCGCGACCGCCAATCGGCGGTACTGCGCGAATTCCTCACGGCCTGCGCCACCGGCGACCCATCCCAGCTCACCGCCTTGCTGTCGCAGGATGCCGTGTTGTATTCGGATGGCGGCGGCAAAGTAAGCGCGGCGCTGAACCCCATCGCCGGAGCTGATCGCGTGGTTCGCTTCCTGATCGGCGTCGGGCGGAAAATCCCGGCGCTCACCGTGCAGTTTGCCGACGTGAACGGAGGGGTTGGAGCCATCCTGTTGGAGGGAGCCAGACCATACAGCGTGATGGCGCTCGATGTGACCGCCGAGGGCCGGATCGCGAATTTGTACTTCGTTACCAATCCCGACAAGCTGCCGCGGTAGGCGGGAAGTGATTACTCGTTTTGGGCATCATTTGCCACGCCTTCCCGATTCACCGGTCTCGTGGACGGTTAGCCCGGATTTCTGATCGATCGTGGGCAAGAGGCGTCGGCATGAGTGCCCGGCCCAGAGGGCACCCCGGCACGCTGAGAGCGTGCGCCGCGTTCGCCGCCCGACAGTGTGTGATTGGGCGGCTCAGGCACTCATGCCGACGCCTTGCCGATGAGAAACGTGGTTAGACTTGGTTTAGACTCAATACTGTTCACTTAACTTCGTGGCGCAGGCTGTCGAGCCTGCTGAGCCGAGATTCATCTGCGTGCCCCAACGGGGCAGATTACCAGTGGGAACAAGCCCACTCGAATAGTTGATGGTTAGATTCGATAGCTTGGCGAGCAGGTACACCTGGTAACGGGGGTATCTGAAACCTCGCGACGAAAGTCCACGGAAAGGTGGGCGAGCAACCTGGCAGGCCGTAACGTGTGTAAAGCTCGAGCAGGCCTCGAAAGCGGCAATGTGGGAGCCGACCCGGCAGATGAACGGGGAAGGCCGAGCGGATCGGGAAGAACCCGGCGCGGGAGCGCGCCAACGCGATAACCATCGTGAACCGATCCGGACCACCGGGGTAGTGAGCACGGCATGTGAGGAAGGTAGTCTGCGTCAGTGGGTGAGGCCCGGGATGGTTGGGGAGTCGCAATCCTCGAACGCCATCTTAAGGATGGAGGACCATCTGGGTGTCGGAGAGGGTCAGAAGTACCGAAGAAGCCGGGTAACGCCGGGGGAGGGAAGGGCCCTTGCTTCTGGAGCGCTTGAGAAGGAGGAAAGGAGCGGCGATTGGCGAAGAGCCTGACAACACCGAGCAAGATACGGGAACTCCAGATCAAGCTGTATCGAAAGGCGAAAAACGAGCCGGGATTCCGCTTTTACCAGCTCTACGATAAGGTGTACCGGGAAGACATTCTCAACCATGCATACGAACTGGCCAGAGCCAATCGAGGCGGACCAGGGGTGGATGGGGAGAGCTTCCAGAGCATCGAGACCAGGGGGTGGGTGGAGTGGATGAAGGGCCTCAGAGAAGAGTTACGGAACCGGAGCTATCAACCCCAACCGGTACGACGGGCGATGATCCCGAAAGCCGGGGGCGGGGAGCGACCACTGGGGATACCGACGATACGGGACCGAGTGGCGCAAGCCGCTGCGAAGTTGGTGCTGGAACCGATCTGGGAGGCGGAAATGGAGCCGAATGCTTATGGCTACCGGCCGCGGAAGAGTGCGCAGGATGCGATACGGAAAGTAGATGAACTGCTGCACGAGGGGTATACGGATATCGTGGACGCGGATTTGTCGAAGTACTTTGATACGATTCCGCATTCCGAGCTGATGAAGAGTGTGGCTCGGAGAATCGTGGATCGGCATATGCTGCATCTGATCAAGATGTGGCTGGAGGTGCCGGTCGAGGAGCGGGATGACACGGGGAAGAAGCAGCTAACGGGTGGCCGGGATCATGATCGCGGTACTCCGCAAGGCGGGGTGATCAGTCCAGGGCTCGCGAACCTGTACATGAACCGTATGTTGAAGGGCTGGCGGCAGACCGGGCGAGGGGAGCAATATCGGGCGCACCTGGTAAACTACGCGGACGACTTCGTGATCGTCAGTCGCGGGAAAGCGGCGGAATCACTGGAGTGGACGAGTGGAGTGCTGGAGCGGCTGGAACTGACCCTGAACGAAAAGAAGACGAGCATCCGGAACGCCTGTGAGGAGCGATTCGATTTTCTGGGATATACATTCGGGCCGCACTACAGCGCGCGAACGGGGCGGAAGTACATCGGATACAGTCCGTCGAAGAAGAGCGTGGCCAGGATCAAGGAGAAAGTGGGGAAGGTGCTGGTACCGAGTAACGTAAAACCATGGGAAGAGGTGAGCGAGCTGCTGAATCAGATTTTGGGAGGCTGGCGAGCGTACTTCAACCTAGGGGCAACGGCCAAGGCATACCGGGCGGTAGACGGGTATGTGCAGGAGAAGGTACGGCATTTTCTGAGAAGGCGCCACAAGGTGTCATCGCAAGGCACCCGCCAGTTCTCCGAGGAACAGGTATTTGGTCCCCTGGGCGTGATACGCCTGCAAGGGCCGATGGGCGCGCGTTCGTGAGTTTACGATGAATCCAGTCGGAAAGCCGGATGCCGGAAATCGGCACGTCCGGTTTGATGAGCGGGGTTGGGAAACGGGACGACGCTCTGCGTCAGCACCCGCGCCCAACCTCGACTCTACCGGCTTTTCTTGTCGCGCTCGACCAGGGATAGTCTTCCGCGTTGGCCACGAGTACGGCTTTCACGGGATTATTCTCAATGTACCCTTTGATGCGGTCCGATTCCCGATCGTCGCGCACCACGTGGTNNNNGTACCCTTTGATGCGGTCCGATTCCCGATCGTCGCGCACCACGTGGTCGTAGGATTCCGCCTGTCAGAATGGCTGGCCCGTGCGTCCGAGCAACCGATTCGCCTCTCGTGCGGTGTAGCCCTTTAGGGTTCACCATGACGACGAATGCTTCGAGTTCGTAGTATCGCAGATGCTGCGCGCCGTAGTGGATGGAATCCACTACCAGTTGCGCGATGGGCGGTTGTTTCC
>OMOG01000529.1 GCA_900290305.1 Candidatus Sulfopaludibacter sp. SbA4 | reverse complement strand
CGGCGTCGCGGTGGATGACACTCGCCGCTTGAAAACCGGCCGCTCGATCCAGCAGGCGTTCTATCAACGCGACCCGCTTTCGACGCCCTTCCATGTGAATCTGACGCTGGGCTTGCGCTTCCTGCAGGCCTCCCTGTTGGTGCCCGTGCACCGCATGGCACGGGTCGGCACGCGTGGCTTGCCCATCCGTTTCGAGGAAGTGTCGCGCGTCAAGAAGCCGTCCCGCAAAGCCGGGCCGGAAGTTTGGCGCGCCTACCGGGCGGCCCGCAAGCAACACAATCTGTCGCAGAGCTTCGTGGAGTTGGATCGGGCTGGTGGCGCGAAGAAGATTCTGATAGTGGCCGGCGACGGCAGTTTCTGCAATCGCACCTGCTTCCGCGCCCCGCGCGATCGGACCGAGTTGATCTCCCGCACGCGCCAGGATGCGGTGTTGTGTCGCCGCGCGCCCCTCGGCGGCCGCCGCTACTACGACACCGGGAAATTCACTCCCGAACAGGTGCGGCAGGACGAGCGGCTGCCGTGGCAGACGACCAAGGTCTTCTACGGGGGCAAGCGGCGAAAGGTGCGGTATAAAGAGGTGGCCGCGGTGTACTGGCAGGGCGGTGCGGGCCGCTGCCCCTTGCGGCTGTTGGTGGTCGCACCGACACCCTATCGCAAACGCAAAAGCGGCAAGTTGTATTACCGCCAGCCGGCCTTTTTGTTGACCACCGATCTGAAAAGCTCCGCCAAACAGTTACTGCAAATCTACTGCGACCGTTGGCAGATAGAAGTCAATCACCGCGACGAGAAAGACACCTTGGGAGTGGGCCAGGCACAGTTGTGGAATGTGAAAGCGGTCCCCAGACAGCCCGTTTTGGCGGTGGCCGCTTACAGCGCCCTGTTACTGGCTTCGCTGATCGCCTTCGGCGCCGAACGCGGCGCCGCCTATGAGCCGCTGCCCAAGTGGCGCCGCAAGGCCCACCGGCCCTCGTGTCTCGACCTGGTCACCCTGCCGCGCAAGGAGATGGCACA
>OMOG01000642.1:12269-13803 GCA_900290305.1 Candidatus Sulfopaludibacter sp. SbA4 | reverse complement strand
AAAAGGAGGGCAGCATGTACATCGTCGTTTCCTACCTGGTCTACCTGGCGGTCAGCCTGGGCGTCACCGTCTGGGTAGCCAGGACTCTTCACTCGAACGGCCGGGTCTTTCTGCTGGACGCTTTTCAGGGCAACGGGGAGCTGGCCGATTCCGTCAATCACCTGCTTGTGGTAGGCTTCTACCTGATCAATGTCGGCTACGTCACCCTGGCCCTGCGCACCGATACCATCCTGTCCAACGCGCGCGGCTCGATCGAGCTGGTGTGCGACAAGATCGGGGTGGTATTGCTGGTATTGGGCCTGATGCATTTCTTCAACCTCTACGTCTTCAACCGGCTCCGCAAGCGGGGGCGGGAGCGGACCGATCGCGCGCGCTTCGCGCCGGAACCCGGTTGGGCGCCCCAAGGAGCACCGCTTGGAAAAGTCCTCGACTGACGAAAAACCCAAAACCAAGAGCGACGAAACCCGCGCCCGCATCCTGGGCGCCGCCATGGACCTCTTCCGCCGCCGGGGATTCGAAGAGACCACCATGCGGGAAATTGCAGCGGAGGCCGGAGTCGCGACCGGCGCCGCCTACTACTACTTCGATTCCAAAGACGCCATCGTGCTGGCCTTTTACGACCAGGCACAGCAGGAGATGGCGCCGCTGCTCGAAACGGCCCTGGCCGGCAGCAAAGACTTGAAGGAGCGGATGCGCGGCCTGCTCGATGTCAAGCTCGCGTACTTTGAGCCGAATCGCCGCCTGCTGGGGGCGCTGGCCGCGCATACGGATCCCCAGCACCCGCTCTCTCCCTTCAGCTCGCAAACCCGCGCCATCCGGGAACGGGACATCCAGTCGTTCCATCGCGCGCTGGAAGGATGCCGCGTCCGCATCCCCCGCGATTTCGAGGAGCTCCTTCCCCGCATCCTGTGGATGTACCAGATGGGCCTGATTCTCTTCTGGATCTACGACCGCTCCCCGTCCCAGAAGCGCACCCGCGCCCTGGTAGACAAAAGCTTGGCCATCGTGGTGCGCCTAGTTAAGCTTTCCGACCTCCCGCTGATGCGTCCCGTGCGCCGCATCGTCATCGACCTGGTGAAGACCGTCACCGAGGAGCCATAGTCCCCGGTGGGGTTGTCTCCATTCGCCAGGGCGCGGTATCGTTGAACGAAGGGGATCGTCCAATGCCTGTAGTGCCGAGTTGGATCGTCAACCAACGCCAGATCGCAGCCGCCGTGCAAAAAGCTGCGAAAGCTCTCGCGCCTGACGTCGTGCGGATTCGATATAAAATGGCTCCGGACGCCATAGGAGAAGACGCGATATTCTTCCGCGTCCTTCTTTCCGATCGAGCCACCAGGGAAGACAAACTTTTCGAAACCACACAGCGCATCAAGCACAAGATCCTCGACATCGTCAACCCTCGGGAGAAGTACGGCCTGGAAGCCTACTTCACCTATCGGAGCGTTTCGGAGCAAGCCGAACTAAAAGAGGCGGCATGGGAATAGGGCATGAAACTGCACGAAGGCTTGCTGGAGCAGGCACAACATCTTGTGCA
>OMOG01000642.1:0-12259 GCA_900290305.1 Candidatus Sulfopaludibacter sp. SbA4 | reverse complement strand
GAATAGGGCATGAAACTGCACGAAGGCTTGCTGGAGCAGGCACAACATCTTGTGCGGCGCGAGCCGAGGCGTCCCAGACAAGTCAGCCTCCGCCGGGCGATTTCCACGGCATATTATGCGCTGTTTCATTTGCTCGTTTCCGAAGCAATTCTCAACTGGAAGCGCGCCCAAGACCGTGATGACCTGGCACGGATGTTCGAGCACACGAACATGAGAACCGCCTGTGCGCATAAGCGCGACGAGCTGAATGCAGAATTCAAGAGAATCCAGGAGACGGCGCCGCCAACTCACGATTTGACGGTCAAGAGGCATCTTCATCTCGTTGCGGAAACCTTCGTCGAGATGCACCAGTGGCGTGAAAACGCCGACTACGACTACTCAACTACTTGGGTGCGATCGGATGTGGCTGCCCTGGTCGCCACCGTGGAGGCCGCTTTCAAAGCCTGGAAATCGATTCGGAAGGAAGATGCCGCCCAAGCGTTTCTGTTCACTCTCTTCCAGAAGAAACGTAGATGAAGTGCCCTCAACCCCTACCCCCGCTTCGTTATAATCATTTCAAATGCCCGAAATCCGCCCTTCCGTCTGTGCACTCGACTGTCCGGATTGCTGCTCCCTCCTGGTCACCATCGAAAATGGCCGCGCCACCAAGCTCCGCGGCAACCCCGGCCACCCGGTCACCCGCGGCTTCCTCTGCGGCAAAGTGGCGCAGTACCTGGAGCGTGAATACTCGCCCGGCCGCCTGCTCTATCCGCAGCGCCGCGTAGGCCCCAAGGGCGAAGGACGCTTCGAGCGCATCTCCTGGGACGAGGCCTTCCACACCATCGCCGCGCGCCTGAAAGACGTCGCCGAAGAATTCGGACCCGAGGCCATCCTTCCTTATAGCTACGCCGGGACCATGGGGCTCCTCAACGGCTCCGGCATGGACCGCCGCTTCTTCCACCGCCTCGGCGCTTCCCGTCTCGACCGCACCATCTGCTCGGCGGCGGGCGGCGCCGGTCTTACCGAAGCCCTGGGCCTCCGCTACGGCACCGAGCCCGAACAGTTCCGCCACTCGCGCCTGATTCTGGCGTGGGGCGCCAACATCCTCGGCACCAACGTGCACCTGTGGCCGTTCGTGATGGAGGCGCGGCACAACGGCGCCCGGCTCTACACCATCGATCCTTACCGCAACCGCACCGGCGCGGCCTCCGACAAGCACTTCTTCATCAACCCCGGCAGCGACGCCGCGCTCGCCCTGGCCATGATGCACGTAATCCTGGGCGAGGGCCTCCACGATGCCGATTACATAGCGCGCCACACCGAGGGCATCGATTCGCTGCGCGAGCGCGTTCGCGATTGGACGCCCCAACGCGCCGCCGGGCTCACCGGGATTGCCGCCGAAGAGATTGTCTCCCTGGCCCGCGAATATGCCACTACCCGGCCCGCGGCCATCCGGCTCAACTATGGGACGCAGCGCAGCGAGCGCGGCGCCATGGCGGTGCGTACCATCGCGCTCCTCCCCGCGCTGACCGGGTCTTGGAAAGACATCGGCGGCGGCCTCCAACTATCGGTTTCGCAGGCCCACCAGTTGAACCGCGCGGGGCTCGAGCGCGCCGACTTGCAGCAGCGGGCGCTCGGCCGCCCGGCGCGCCTCGTGAACATGTCGGAGCTGGGCGCCGCGCTGACCCGTCTCGACAACCCGCCGGTGAAGGCCCTGGTCGTTTACAATTCGAACCCGGCCGCCATCGCCCCTAACCAGAACGCGGTGCTGGCGGGCTTCCGGCGCGACGACCTGTTCACCGTGGTCCTCGAACAGTTCCAGAACGACACCGCGGATTACGCCGATATTCTCCTGCCCGTCACCACCTTCCTGGAGCACACCGACCTCTACATCGCCTACGGCCACTACTATCTTCAGTTAGCACGGCCCGCGCTTCCCGCTCCGGGCGAGGCCCGATCGAACGTGGATATCTTCCGCCAAATCGCCGCGCGCATGGGCTTCGACGATCCCTGCTTCCGCGATTCGGAAGACGACATGATCCGCACCCTCCTCGATTCTCCGCACCCCTTCGTCCGTGGCATCACTCTCGAAGAGCTCGACCGCTGCGGCTCTGTCCGCCTGCGCCTGCCCGAGCCGTTCCAGCCGTTCGCGGAAGGCGGCTTCGGCACCCCCAACGGCAAGTGCCACTTCCACGCCGAAACCCTCGACTACACGCCGCCCGTCGAATCGCGGCACGGCGACACGGCCCTGCGGCGGAAGTACCCTCTGGAGCTGATCTCGCCCAAGAACGACGACAGCATGAATTCCACCTTCGGCCATCGCGACGCCGTCGATCTCCAGACCGCCACCCTGCACTTGAACGCCTCCGATGCCGCGGTCCTGGGCATCCGCACTGCCGACCAGGTGCGCGTCTACAACGACCGCGGCTCGTGCGTGCTCATGGCCCGCGTCGACGACACCGTGCGTGCGGGTGTGGTCGCAGCGCCCGCGGTGCGCTGGGCCAAGCGCGCGCCCGGGAAGCGCAACGTCAATGCGCTGACCTCCGAGCGGCTCACCGACGCCGGAGGCGGAGCGACATTTTACAGTTGTCTCGTGCAAGTGGAAAGAATCGGAGATTAAGTGTTGCGTCCAATCGCCGCCGTCCTGCTGGTCATTCTCGCGTTTGCGCCGCTGGGCTGCAAACGCAAACAAGCCCAATCGTTTGAAAAGGGCGCGCCCGAGCTCGCCTCCACCGTCCACTTGGGAGATCCCCGGGTCGCCGACCAACTGGTCAGCGGCTTTCACCAGATCGAGGCCAATGCCTGGCGCTGGACCGCCCGCCAGTTCATCGTGGTCCTGCGCGCGCCCGCCGGCTCCGGACAGCTCGGCGCCGGCCTGCAGGTCCATCTCACAGTGCCGCCCGTGGTGATCGAGAAGCTGTCGGCCATCACCCTTTCCGCCTCGATCGGCGATGGCGCGCTCGCGCCGGAGACGTACTCCAAGCCGGGCGACTACGTGTACCAGCGGGATGTCCCCGCAAACCTGATTCAGAGCGGAGCCGTGCGAATCGAGTTCCAACTGGACAAGTCCATGCCCGGCGGATTAGTGGACCAGCGCGAGTTGGGGATCGTGGTCAGCAGTATCGGGCTGGCGCTCAAGTGAGCGTGGGACAGGCATCCCTGCCTGTCCTGCTCCTTCGAACCGGTATACCTCGTAAACGCGCCGTCCGTAGCCGTCGGAGATGACCGCCAGCACCGTCCGCCGGTAGCCCGAGTTCTCGGCAAACCGGGTGAGGTTGGCGCTCGGCAGCGGAAAGAATGTGAACTCCTTCGTGTGGGCGATATACACATTGGCCGGCTCGGAGAGCATCCACGTCGCGGTTCGCCGATCCTCGTCGCTCATTTCCGGCTTGGAGACCGCGTCGCCCCCCCAGATCAACGGCAGTTTGCCCCGGTGGAGCAGCCGCAGAGGCTCAGTCAGGCCCCAATCCATGCAGACCAGGTTCTCGGCGTGCACCCCCCGGACGTAGTCGGACAGCGCGAAAATGGCCCCGGTCCAATTCTGCGCGCCTCCGTATCGCCACAGTTCGAAGTAATATTGGTTAATCACCAGGGCGCCGGACACCAGCAGCGCCGCCATCGCCGTGGCAAGTGCCGGAATACCGGCACGTCCCAATCGCCGGGACGCGGCGGCGAACGAGATCCCGATAATCAGCTCCGGAATGGGCCACAGCAGAATCGTGTGATGGACGCTCCCGCCGGTATTGGCATTGACCGCCATTTGGATCCAGGCTACCGCCATGGTAACCAGGCAAAACAGAATCGCGCGTATGCCGTTGCGGCCCGCCAGCGGCGCCACGAGCAGCGCCAGAACGAAGGCATAGAACAGCGGGAAATTGTGCGGCTTGCGGGCAAGTGCCGATATCCGGGCAGAAGCGCTCTGCGCCAGGCCGTGCGGCGGTTGGGGCTTGGGCGTCTGCCAGTCGGGCGCGCTCAACCAGCCGAACAGCGCCCCGCTCTCGGTTTGCATGAGAAACCGCGCTTTGCCTGGAATATGCCCGGTGTCGCGGGCCCAATTGCCGTGGAGGGTCCCCCAGTCGTCCCCCACGTTGTAGACCGCGAGCGGCAGCGCCCCCAGGACGAACGCCGTCACCGCAATGGCTACCCGGCGGACCGTGATGATGGCAAAAATTTGCCGCGGAAGTGTCGATATTCCGGCAACTGCCATCCCGCTCAACATCCACACCGCCAGCGCCTTGTCCCACATGGCCAACCCGAAGAGGAAGAATCCGCCGGCCAGTGCCCAACCCTGTTTCTCCTGGTAAAAGCGCCCCAGCAGCAGGGCGCCGCCCACCATCAGCAGATGCTGCAGGGCCACCGGCCCCCAGTCGAAGCACGCCGTGATCAGATACATTGAATCCACGGCCAGCAAACAGCATCCAATTAAGGCAGCGCGTTCGCCCGCGATCCGGCGCGCAAGCAGGAAGAAGAGCCATACGCTGGCGGTTCCCGCCAGCAGCATGGGTACCCGCAGGGCGAAAAGTCCCGTTCCGAAAGCCAGTAGTATCGGTTTGTAAATCAGGGACTTCAAGGCTCCCAAATAGCTGATCAGCATCAGCGGTATGTGGGAGCGCCCGACGTGGATCGCGTAGACCTCGGCTCGCGGCCGGTAAATCGCTGCGGCAAACAGCGCTTCGTCATTCTGGATTCCGGCATGGGGAATGAAGGCCAGGCCGGCGCTTAAAAAAAAGAGACAAGCGATCATCGCGCCCAACGTATTTCGCCTGTAGAGGTAGGGATGGCCGGATCTAGTCCCGAATGTAGTATGGTCGCGCACCGATTTTTTTTGGACAACCGCAACAGAAATGGTAGCATCTGCCGATAAGTGAATGGACCGTGAGGAACAGATTCCAGCGGCGGTGGCGCCCAAAACGGAGTTTCGGAGCGGCTCGAGACTTTGGCAGCCGGATTGCTCAGATATGGAGCCGTGCAGACGTCGCTGGGCGAAAACACGACGAGCATAGCCCTTTTGAGGGACGGATTTTAGAGAGCTGACGTGAAACCTTTGGCATATTTTTCCGTCTATATTGTTGCAGCAAGCGAATATGATAAAGACAACAAATAAAAGGAAAAACTTGCTGGAGGATTGAAGGAGATGGACCGATGAACCAGACCGAACTCAACAAATACAAAGCGATGCTGGAGACCAAGCAGGCGGAATTGTCCGCCGGGCTCCGCAACCGGGAAGACATCGCAATCGAAAAAACCCCGGATGCCATTGATGAAGTGCAACTGGCTGGCGAGCGCGAGCTCGCTATCCGCAACCTCGACCGCGAATCCAACCTGCTCCGCAATGTCAGGGGCGCTCTCGCCCGCATGGCAGACGGCAGCTACGGCATCTGCATGCATTGCGAGGAGGAGATCAAACCCAAACGCCTGGATGCGGTGCCGTGGACCAAATACTGCATCCGCTGCCAGGAAGCGGCGGACCGCCACGAATTCGAGTCCGAATCCGGCGAGACCATGGACCAGCTTTTGGCCGCCTAAACTCCGGACCATCCAAGGGCGCGAGCGAGATCTCGCGCCCTTCGTGTTTCCAGGACCCTGCGTGAAACGCCGCTCTTTCACTCCCCTCGTCTGTGGGGATCTCTTGGGGCTTTTCACGCAAGGCAGTAACCACTCCCTTACGGTCGTGGCTCTGACTCCTCGTCAGAGCCGCGACCGTCAGGGAGCGGTTTTACGTCTGACAGAATACCCATGGAGTTCTTCCACCGCTCCCCGGGCACGCCGTCGCGCCTCGGAATCCTGCCCGGCACCTTCAATCCCGTCACCCTCGCCCACCTCGCCCTCGCCAGTGCCGCAGTCGGCCACGTGGACGAAGTCGTGTGGGTTCTGCCACGATCACTGCCGCATAAGGAATACACCGGTGCAACATTTGCCCAGCGTGTCGACATGCTGTCGACCGCGCTGTCCGGTCAGCCGCGTTGCTCGATTGCGGCCTCCGCCGGAGGCCTGTTCGTGGAGATCGCGGAAGAGTGCCGCGCCGCCTATGGGGAGCACGTCCGGCTCACCTTCCTGTGCGGACGCGACGCCGCCGAGCGGATCGTCAACTGGGATTACGGACGTCCGGGAGAGTTCGCCCGCATGCTGCGGCAGTTCGACCTGCTGGTAGCGGCCCGGGGCGGCGAATATGAGCCGCCAGCCGGTTTGCAGGCAGCCATCCGGCGCTTGCCCCTCGCGGCCGGATTCGAATACGTGTCGGCCAGCGACGTCCGGTCCCGCATCGCGCATGGAGAACCCTGGGAACACCTCGTGCCCCCGGCGATCCACGATCGGGTGAGCAAGATCTACTGCTGCTGAATCGGCACGGTAACTGTCTTACTCACATAGATATCCTGCGCCACCGTGAGTGTCGCCGCGGTGTCGCTCGAAAGGCCCGAATTCAGATGCAGCGTTACCTTGAAGGTGCCGACCGTTCCGGGCTCGAGCGTGGCCGTGATCACGTCGGCCGTGCTTCCACCCACAATCGCGGAGAGCGCGCTATTGGGCGTCGTGATGGGCGCTCCCTGCGGGTACGCCACGCCGGTGGATACCAGCGGGGCGATCGTGTCGTTGAGCACCGGCAGCCCCAGCCCGGTGGCATACACGTAGATGAATTCCCCGGGGACCGCCGGATTGTCCTGCGTCACCGGGCTGTTCTCCACGTTGGCGCAACATAGCGCCGTCGTGAACGCGGTCATGACCTCGGTGGCGGCCGCGCTGGCCGAAGCGCCATACGCAATATTGTCCCCGTCCGGCCCCTCCACCAGGGCCTTCAGGATGATGCGGGTATACTCTCCCGAACCCTCGGCGCTCACTTTGGGATCCTGGCTGATCACGGCGACCAGGTTGTCGCGGATGCTGGTCAAGGTGTCGGTGGATTGCACCGTGTAATTGTAAGTGCGGTCCTCTATCGTCACCGTAACTACGTCGTTGGCGGTGACGCTGCCGTCCACCGAGACGATGCCCACAGCCCGGCTGGAGGCGTGCGTCACCATCCCCGCGGGCGGATTCGACGTGTCGCCGGGCTGCGCGAACACCCCCGGATTGGCCGGCACGATGGTGACCGCCACCGGCGTCGTGGTCATGATGCTGCCATCGCTCATTACCGACCGCACGTAGGCGTTGATGCTGGTCGTGTCGTTCACTTCCCACGGGATCTGGGCCATCACCTGGGTCGGCGAAACCGAGTAAAGCGGCGCGGGAATGCCGTTGAAATACACGCTGGTTCCACCCAAATGGGTGGGCAGCGTTGGTTGAGTCAGGTCGGCGGCGGCGGTCTGCGCCGAGAGGGACGTGCCCGCGCCCGCCAGGATGGCCACGATGGTTCCGGGAGCGATCTTGGCGGCGTCTCCTCCACCGCTCAGATTCGCGCCCGACGCCGTGGCCGTGACCTGCGATCCGCTCGAGACCGTCGCTGCTAAGGTAATGTCGTTGCCGGCATCGCCGGTCACCCGCGAGGTGAGGACCACCTGTTCGGTTGTGATGTCCGCCGTGACCAGCACATTGGGATCGCCTTGGCCGCCACTGCTGGCTTGGATGGCATTCACCAGCCCTTGCACAACCTCGTTCAGGGTGTCGGTCGCCTTCACCGTATAGCTGTACTGCGCTGGAGTGGCGGTGTTCGAAGTTCCGAGCGAGATGGTGACGATGTCGCCCGAATGGATCGTCCCCCCGATGGTCACCGTGCCGTCGGCGATGATGTCCAGGCTGGCGGCGTTCCGAACCGCCTGGTAGGGCAGCACCGTGGGCGCCAGCGAGTAGACCGTGATGCGGCGGTCATAGGGGTCGCTGACGTAGAGGTTGGTGCCGTCCCAAGCCATTGACATCGGGCAGTACATCGAATCCGCGGCATCTGTTGCCTGCACCACCGTGCCGCCCAGCTCGCCCAAAATGAGGTCCGCGGCAGGCGCGTTCTGCGTCGGAATCGTATTGTATACCAGCACCCGGTCGTTGCCGCCATCGGCGATGAACAGCCGCCCCCCGCCTGCCAGGGCAAAGCGCGGGAAACTCAACGTGTAATTGCAAACCGTGGGATACGTCGGGTTGCTGTTGCTGTCGTTGCCGTTCGAAACGGTGCACAAGACCGGTATCTCGGGCTGAGGCGTTAACGTGGAAGTCGTATCGGTCGTAAACGCGTTGTTCGCCACCGAGCTGTTAAAGTCCGGCTGCCCGATCTCCACATCCGCCGGGGCGCCGTTCGTGCTGGGGATGCTGTTCCAGATGAGCACGCGGTTGTAGCCCAGGTCCGTCACGAAGAGATGGATTCCATCCGAGGTCACGGATACCGGATTCAACATGTTCGAAGCCGATGCGCTGGTCGTCTGCTGGGTCAGGTCCGGCTGCGTGGCCGTGGTGAAATCCGGCTCTCCCAGCACGACGTCGGCAGCCACGCCATTGGTGGTCGGGATGTGATTGTAGATCAGGATGCGGTTGTTCTGCGTGTCGGCCACGTACAGCTTGCCGTTCTGGATCCACACCCCCTGCGGCCCACGCATGGATTTCGCCGTAGGCGTGTTGTTGGGAGGCAGGGTGATGCTGACCATGTCCGCCTGTCCCACCACCACGTCCGCCGCCTGGTTATTGACACTAGGGATCCGGTTCCAGATCAGGACGCGGTTGTGGTCGGTATCGGCCACCACCACGTGCACGCCGTCGGTCGCCACCGCGGTCGGAAGCCGCAGCGCGCTGGGCGTGGCGTTCAGGTTTTCGGTGGCGGTCGTAAAATCCGGCTGCCCCAGCACCACCGTGGCCTGGCCCACGCACACCGGACACTTCCGGTTGTAGATCAGGTCCGCCGTGGGACCAGGCAGCATGGCGGAGAGACCCTGGTATATCAGGACCCGGTGGTTCACCGGACTGGCGCCTACGAAGTTCGAGTCGGCCACGATCAGAGTATCGGCCCCGTAGGCCAAGCCGCTGACTCCGCCGATGAACACGTCGCTCGAGTTCGAATCCTCGCTCGTGAACGTCGCCTGGCCAATCACCAGCCGGGCGGCCTGTCCATTGGTAAAGCTGCCGGCCTGTCCAAGTAGCACAGGCATTCCTGCCTGTGACAACAAGGTGGCCGCGCAGAGAATAATTCCAGAAAGAGACTTCATGCGTTGGTGAATTTCCAATTATACCAAGCGTCGGGCCGCGGGGTCGCACAGGTGTGCGGAATCGGCACGACGCCAACCTGTAAAATCCTTGAAACCCAAGGAGTTCCAGCCTTCCTTTGGAGCACGAAGAAGACCAGTGCAAGCGCAATGCCAGGCAGTGGGACAGGCCTCTGGCCTGTCTTCCGCCGCCGGCCGCATCGCCTTCCGCCCCTACTCCGCCCGCAACGCCTGCATGGGCTCCAGGCGAGCGGCACGCCTGGCCGGCACGTACGCCGCCACCAAAGCCACGGCCGCCAGAACCACCGGCGCCACCACAAAAGTCGCCGTGTCCCGCGGTCCGATTCCAAACAGCAGCCCCTTCAGGAGCCCCGACAACCCCAGCGCTCCCGCGATCCCCACCACGGTACCCGCCGCCACCACCCGTGCCCCGCCTCCCACGATCAGCCCCACGATCCGGCCCGGCCTAGCCCCCAGCGCCACCCGCACACCAATCTCCCGCGTACGCTCCATAACCGAGTACGCCAGCACGCCATAGATCCCGATGGCCGCCAGCAGCAGCGAGGTTAGCGAAAACCCGGAGAGCAGCAGCGCGCTGAATCGCTGCCGCGAGAAGGTCTCCGCGACAATCGCCTCCATAGGCCGCATGTCGGCCACCGGCTGCGCGGAATCCAGGCCGCGGATGATCCTCCGAACGGGCTCGGCCAGGCCCATGGGATTGCCGGCCGTCCGCGCCACGAAAACCATCGACGTGCAGTTCAGGTGCGTGTGGACGTAGTAAACCGTGGGCCGCGCCGGCTTGTCGAGCGCGCCATCGTTCACGTCCGCGGCCACCCCGATTATCTCGCCGAACGGGTTCTGCTGGTCCATCTCCGCGCTGATCTGGACGCCCAACGGCGGCTCGCCGCGCAGGTAGCTCCGCACGAATGCCTGGTTTACGATGAACCGGTACGGGCTGGCCGGATCGTTGTCCGCCGCGGTGAAGTCGCGGCCGCTCACCATTGGGATCCCCATGGTCCGAAAGTAGCCGGGCATCACCGTACGGATGTTGGCCCCGAGATCCTCGCCCGGCTTGGGCGCCGGCGTTCCGCCAATCTGGACTCCCGTGCCCGCGACCATGCCGTTGAAATCCAGGTAGCTCACCGCGCTGGCGGAGCGGACACCGGGCAAGTGCTCGATCTGTTCGATGGCGCGGGAGAAAAACTGCGTGCGGCGCGCCAAATCGGGATACCGGACGGCGGGCAGCGTCACCCGGAAAGTGAGCACATTCGACGGGTCAAGACCGGGGTTGACGGCGAGCAAGCCGACCAAGCTGCGGAACAGCAACGTCGCCCCCACCAGCAGGATCACCGAGAACGCCACCTCCGTGCCCACGAACCACGAGCGGAGCCGGCCGCCCCCGCCAATGCCCGAGCGCCCGCCGCCGCGCAGGCCTTGCATCAGCCCGGCGCGCGAAGTCGCCACGGCCGGGGCCAGTCCAAAGAAGATGCCGGTGAGGACCGAAAGCGCGACCGCGAAGAGCAGCACCCGCAGATCCATCGCGATAGCCGCACCGCGGACCAAATCCCGAGGCGCCATCGCCAACAGGCCCGTGACCGCCCCGCGTGCCACCGCGATCCCCGCCAGCCCTCCGGCCACGCCCAGCAGCACGCTCTCGGTGAGGAGTTGTCGGATGACGCGCCCCCGGCCCGCGCCCAGCGACACCCGCACCGCCATCTCCGTGCGGCGCGTGGCGAAGCGCGCCAGCAGCAGGTTCGCCACGTTGGCGCACGCCACCGCCAGCAGCAGCCCGACCGCCCCCAGCAGCACCTCAAGCGACGTCTTCACCTCGCGCACCATGGAGTCGCGCAGCGATTCCACGTTGACCGTCCAGTTGGTATCGAACTTCGGGTAGGCGGCTTCCAGCCGCTGCGCCACGGCCGTCATGTGGGCCTGCGCCTGGGCGCGCGTTCACCCCCGGCTTCATGCGCGCCAGGCACATCATCCAGCGCCCCTGGGTGGCACGGTAGTCGCGCGCCGGATCGAGCCCCATCGGCTGCCACAGGTCCGTCTCGCGGCTGAGGAAATAGAAACTCGGGGGAAGAACACCGATGATGGTGCGCGGCGTGGAATTGACCTGTACCTCGCGGCCCACGATACTCTCATCGCCGCCAAACCAGCTCTGCCAGAGGCGATAGCTGATCAATACCACCGTATCGGTTCCCTGGGCGGCGCGATCGTCCTCAGCGGTGAAGAGGCGTCCGCGGATGGGTTGGACGCCCAGCATGGGGAGCAATTCCGGGCTGACAATCTGCTTTTCCAATTCCTCGGTGCGAGCGCCGTCGGAGAGTACCGAGCGCGACGGAGTGAAAGCGGCCATCTCCTCGAAAACGTCGTTTTGCTTTTTCCAGTCCAGGTAATTGCCCGGCGAGATCACGTTCTCGTCTACTGCGGGGCGGCGCCGGCTCATTTCCCAGACCATGGTGAGCTGCGACGGATCGCGGTACGGCAGCGGACGCAGCAGCAGGTTGTCCGTGATCGTAAAGATCGCCAGGCTCGCGCCGATGCCGAGAATCAGGGACAGGATGGCGGTCGCCGCAAAGCCGGGATTCCGGCGCAGGCCGCGCACGGCGTAGCGGACATCTTGCCAGAGAGCTTCCATAGGCCTATTAGACTCCCTTCGCGCCAAGCGGTTTGGGGTCGGAGTAATATAGATGGAACAAAGTGTCGAACATCACCGATGGCGCCCCGTTCCTCTACGCCCGGCATGCCTCGGCCGGCTTCAACGCCCGCATGGAGAGCTGGCTCTCCGGCATGAGCGGCGCGGTTCGCCAAGCCATGGGAGCGAATCTCGTCGCCCTGGTCCTGGGCGGCGGATATGGGCGCGGCGAAGGCGGCGTTCTGCGGGCCGGCGCCGAAGAGCGCCCATACAACGACCTCGACTTCGTGCTGATCGTCCGGCGCAAGGGCTCGCTTCCCTGGCCGGAGCTGAACGCCATCAAACACCAGTACGAGAAGCTGATCGGCATCGACGTCGATTACAGCCGGCCGCTCACCGTGGACGACGTGCGGAATTGGCCGCCCACCCTGATGTGGTCGGATCTGCTGCACGGACATCGCGTCCTGGACGGCCCGTCCGATATCCTCACGGCCAACGCCCCCGCCATGCCCTCGGAGCGGCTCCC
>OMOG01000167.1 GCA_900290305.1 Candidatus Sulfopaludibacter sp. SbA4 | reverse complement strand
CCGCCTCCGCCCCCTCCAACTCCTCCACCCCCTCAGGAATACGCTACGCCGCCGCAATACCCGCCGGCGCAGCCCCAGTATCAGCCGCCGTATCAACCCCCGTATCAGCCGCCGTATCAGGCCCCGCAACCTCCCTATCAGCCCCCGCAGCAATCCTACCAGCAGCAACAGCAACCCTACCAGCAGCAACAGCAACCGTACCCGCCGCAACAGCCGGGCTATCCGCAGCAGCCTTACCAGCAGCAGCCTTACCAGACGCAACCTTACCCGCAACAGCCGGTCTATCCGCAGCAACCAGTCTACCCGCAGCAGCCCTATCCGCCGCAGCCACCCCAGTATCCGCCGCAGCCGAGCTATCCACCCCAGCCGGCGTATCCGCCGCCATCCGAATCGATCCCGCCACCGGCGAGCACCGCGCCCTCCGCGCCTCCGCCGCAATCCCAATCGATCCTGGGAGAACTGAACTCCGCGCGCCCGCCGCGACCCTCATCGTTCCTGGGACAACTGGACTCCGCGCCTTCCGCGCCTTCGCTGTCAGAGCCTCCCCCCGAGCGCCGCGGCCTGCCCGTCTGGCTGATGACCGTTCTGTTTGCCGTGGTCTTTGTAGGAGTCGTATGGGGCATCTACTCGCTGGTCGGTCGCGGCGGTAGCAGCTCCTCGCCCACGGCGGCCGTGGCAAACCCGGCGGCCGCGCCAGGGACGAAGCCCAATCCTTACCAGGAGTTTGTGGAGATCTCAGGCGTGCGCTTCACCCAAGACGCCAAGAAGAAGCTGGTGGTCAAGTTCGTCGTGATCAACCACTCCGGAGCCGATATCTACGGCCTCGCGGCGACGGTCACCGTCCTGAGCCACACGCCGAAATCCGACTCGCCCGTGGGGACCTTCTCGTTCAAAGCCGACATCGGACCGTATCAGTCCAAGGACCTCACTGAGCCGCTCGACAGCAAGCTGCCCATGGTCGAGATGCCCGACTGGCAGTTTGTGAAAACCGACGTCCAGATTACCGCGGCTGGATCTTGAGCAGGTTCTGCCGTGCCTCTGCGAGGTTCGGGTCCATCCGCAAAGCGTGCTCGAAATCGGCGCGGGCGGCTTCGGTCTGGCCGAGCGCGGCCAGCGCCACTCCGCGATTGTTGAAGTTGCGCGCGTCCCGCGGGTCGAGCGCCAGTGCGCGGCCAAACTCCGGCAATGCGGCCGCGGGCTGGCCTTCGGCGAGCAGCGTCTTGCCGAGTTCCGCCGCCACCGCCGGGTCGTGGGGCGCCAGGTCGCGAGCCTGCGAGAGGAGTTCCAACGCTTTCGCCGCGGGCAGCGCGCGCGCCAGTTGAATCTTCGGCCGCACTTTGTCCGGGGCGCGGTCCACGGCCTCGCGCCACAGCGACTCGTCGGTCATCCACACCTGCGTCCGGACGATGCTCACCACCGCGAGCGCCACGATAGCGGCCGGCGCCAAAGCCCGCGGCTTCACCCGATCCAGCAGCAGACCCGCGGCGGCGGCGAATCCCAGCAGGGGAAGGTACATCCGGCGATCGGCCGCCAGATCCGCCGCCGGAAAAATCGAGGAGCTCGGAATCAGCAGGATCAACCCCGCCAGCAGCCACGCGCGCTCGGTGCGGGCGTACCTCCACGCGATCGCCGCGATGGCTCCCACCGCCAGCGACGCCAGCAGCCCCAGCCACACCGCGGGCACGCGGATGTCGGGGTCTATCGTGAATCCGTAGGGCACGATCAGGAGCCGGAGATAGCGCAGGATCACCGGACCTTGCGCCAGGAAGTAGTGCCACGGCGTAATTCCCGCCTGCAATCCCGCCGGCGCGCCCGGAGTCACCGCGGTGGCGTAAATCACGCGCGCCGCGGCCGCCACCGAGAGCCCCATCATCGCGGCGATGGCTGCCAGGCGCTTTCGGTCGAGCGGCGGCAGCATTAGCAGCACGAGCGGGAACGTGGCGCATTCCTCCTTTGCCAGAAGCGCGGCGGCGAACCACGCCACCGCCACCCACGTGCGGCCTTCGGTCCAGGCCAGTAGCGAGGCGAAGCACAAGAGCGCCGCCAGCACGATGCTGCGCGCCCAAACGTAATTCACCGCCTCCGCCTGAATCGGATGGACCGCAAACAGCGCCGCCGCCACCACCGCCGCCGTCTCCGGCATCAATCTGCGCAAGCACTCGTACAGGAGCATCACCGCCCCCAGATGCAGCGCGAGATTCAACAGATGGTATCCGAGCGGGTCCTGCCCGCCCACCTGGTAATTCAGCCAGAACGTGAGGTATGTGAGCGGCCGGGTCTGCCGCAAACTCCAGATTCCCAGCCAGCCCCACGGTGACGTAAGGGCGGGGTCCGGGAAAATGGCATAATCGTCAAAGTGAAAGCCCGAACCGAGCGAAGCGCCAAAGGCAACCAACGCCGCGGCAAGCAGAAGAAGGCGCGACCGCATGATCTCTTACGAGCTTACGTGAAACGGCCCAGGACCGCAGCCGAGCGCAAGCAGCGTATCGCCGAAATCCTGCGCCGCTTCGACGAGATGTACCCCGCAGCCACCTGCGCCCTGCACCACCATAACCCGTGGGAGCTGCTGGTGGCCACCATTCTCTCCGCGCAGTGCACCGATAAGCGCGTCAACGAGGTCACGCCCGGCCTGTTCGCCAAGTATCCCACACCACAGGATTTCGCCACCGTCCGTCCCGAAGTGCTGGCCAACGATATCCGCAGCACCGGGTTCTTCAACAACAAGGCGAAGTCCATCGTGGGCGCCGCGAAGAAAGTCGTCTCCGAATTCGGCGGTAAGGTGCCGCGGACCATCGACGAAATGTTGACGATCCCCGGCGCGGCCCGCAAGACCGCCAACGTCGTGCTCGGCACGGCGTACGGCATCGCCTCGGGCGTGGTGGTCGATACCCACGTGCAGCGCATCGCCGCGCGGCTCGACCTGACGAAGCAAACCGACCCGGTCAAGATCGAGCAGGACCTCATGAAGATCGTCCCCCGGGAAAAGTGGATCCTGTTTTCGCACCAGGTGATTCTGCACGGGCGAGCGTTATGCGTGGCGCGTAGTCCGAAGTGTGCCGAGTGCGCCCTGAATTCCATCTGCTACGCGAAAGACAAGACGGCCTGAGGTTCCTCCAGGCGGAAGGCTACCACTGCAGATAAGTAATCCGATTCCTGAACTCATCGGCATCCTGGCAGACCCACACAACCAGCAGTCCTTCCACCGCCTGGCCGATCGGCATTAGCTGCCGAATCAAGACGACACCGGGCGATTGCCGAAACTCGACGAACCGGTAAAAATGCCCGGGCATGGTTTCATAGTCGTGCGAGACCAGGCCCCGTTGCAGGTCCGCTGCCAAGGCCAACACACCCGGGTCTCCCAGTGCCTCTGGGATTGTTCCCTGGGCGGGCAAGAAGTCGATGGTCGGCTCTCGTCTTCGAAGGCCGCGAACGATGGCGAATTGGAGATCCGCATCGGCCAGAAGTCGGGCTCTCACGCCGATTTCAAGCCCTTGCTCTCACGATACCTGCGTATCCTCTCCAGGAGTTCCGGCGGGGGCGGGTTCTGCTTTCGTAGCTCCTCCCACCGCTCAGCCTTCTCCGCCAGGTATGCATCCACCTCGACCGGATGGGCCTTGATGAAAGCGATAGCGCCTTCCAGCCTCTGCCGGTTCTCAATTACGGGAAAATCAGCGAGAATCTCTTCCACCGTCTCGCCGCGCTTCAGTGCGTAGGCCACGCTGTCGAGCGAAATGCGGCTGCCAGCCAGGTAATAGCCCTGATTGCGTATTTCGACGAACTGGTTCGTTGGCATTTCGATCATCGCAGTCCCCTATGTCATAGTCTACGTCGCCTCCCCGCTTTTACCAACTCTTTACAAAGCCGCCAAAACCGCTCAGCCCTCCGCTACGTTCTTATAGGCAGGAGGTATGGAGAAAATGAAGCCAACGTTCCTGGGACGGTTTCTGATGGCCGCTCTGCTGCTGGGCGCCGGAGTTGCCGCGGCATCTAATAAAGATAACGCCAACCTGCCGCAGAGCGATGCCGATATCGCCAAGCACGTGCGCCACGAAGTCTTGATGTATCCCTATTACAGCATTTGGGACGATGTCAATTTCCGCGTCACCAATGGCCAGGTGGAGTTGCTCGGGGCGGTAAGCCAGCCCTTCAAGAAGTCGGACCTCGATCGCCTGGTCCGGAAGGTTCCGGGCGTCACCAGCCTTACCGATGAGCTGAAGGTGCTGCCGCTTTCGCCCAACGACGACCGGTTGCGCCTGCAGGTGGCCCGCGCGATCTACCGCGATCCGGCGTTCACACGCTACGCGATTCGGGCGCTGCCGCCGATCCACATCATCGTCGACAACGGCCACGTGACGCTCACCGGCGTGGTGAGCACGCCCATGGAGAAGGAACTGGCCGGCATGCGCGCTTCCGCCGCCGGATTGAGCTTCGGCGCCGTCACCAATAACCTCGAAGTCGAACACCCTTCCGCCAAGAAGAGCTAGTTTCCCGCCAAGCACCCTGTTACAACGGGCGGCCGGGTCAACCCGGCCGCCCATTTTTGTGGGGCAGGCGCTTTGGCCTGGCAACCGCTATAATAGAAGAACCGCTTAAGCGTCCCCCGCATTCTTCACGAAGCGGGGGTGTTGTGTTCTCATGTTCGACAACCTATCCGAAAAATTGCAGCGGGTTTTCAAGAACCTGCGCGGCGAAGGCAAGCTTACGGCCGCTAACATGGAGAGCGCCCTGCGCGAAATCCGCATGGCGCTGCTGGAGGCCGATGTCAACTTCAAGGTGGTCAAACAGCTCATCGAGAACATCAAGGTCAAGGCCATGGGCGAGGAGGTTCTCAGCTCCCTTTCGCCCGCCCAGCAGGTGGTCAAGATCGTTCACGAGGAGTTGATCAAGATCCTCGGCAGCCACGAGTCCCGGCTGCGATTCGCCAACGAGCCGCCCAGCGTGTTCCTCATCGTCGGGCTCCAGGGCTCGGGCAAAACCACTTCCACCGGCAAGCTGGCGCGATGGCTCTCGCGCAATGGCCACCGCCCCATGCTGGTCTCGGTGGACGTCTATCGCCCCGCCGCCCGCGAGCAGCTCAGGGTGGTCGCGCGCGATGCCGGCCAGCCCATCTACGAAGGCGTGCCCGGCGAGAACCAGCCGCTCGACCTGGCCCGCTCCGCCCGCCGCGAAAGCGCCAACAGCGGCCGTGACGTTCTGCTGGTCGATACCGCCGGCCGTCTCCACATCGACGACGATCTCATGGTCGAGCTGCAACAGCTCAAAGAGCAGCTCAATCCCGTCGAGATCCTCTTCGTGGCCGACGCCATGACCGGCCAGGACGCCGTCAAATCGGCCGACGAGTTCCACAAGCGCCTGGGCATCACCGGCGTCATCCTCACCAAGATGGATGGCGACGCCCGCGGCGGCGCGGCCCTCTCCATCCGCCACGTCACCGGGCAGCCGCTCAAGTTCGTGGGCATCGGCGAAAAGCTGGACGCACTCGAGCCCTTCCATCCCGACCGCGCGGCCAACCGCATCCTGGGCATGGGCGACATCCTCTCGCTCATCGAGAAGGCCTCCACCGAACTCGACCAGAAGAAGGCCGTCGAGATGCAGCGCAAGCTGCTGGATAACGACTTCACGCTCGAGGACTTCCGCGACCAGTTGCGCCAGATCCGCAAGCTCGGTCCGCTGCAATCGCTCCTCGGCATGATGCCCAAGGTGGGAATCCTCAAGGAGCTGAAGGACGTCAAGGTCGACGAAAACGAGATCAATCGCGTGGTGGCAATCATCGATTCCATGACCCCCCGCGAGCGCGACAATCACATGATCATCAACGGCAGCCGCCGCCGGCGCATCGCCAAGGGCAGCGGCACGTCGGTGCAGGAAGTCAACCAGTTGCTCAAGCAGTATTCGCAGGCCAAGAAAATGATGAAGGGCTTTTCCGGCGGCATGCTGGGGAAGAAGATGGGCAAGATGAAGCTGCCCCCCGGGTTCCCGTTTGGAGACATGCCCGGTTTGTAAAGAGATTCAAGGAGTGTAGATGCTAATGATTCGCCTGGCGCGGTTTGGCGCCAAAAAGAAGCCGTTTTATCGCGTCGTCGTGATCGAGAAGGAGCGCGCCCGCAATGGCCGCAACCTGGAGGTGGTGGGGCATTACAATCCCCTGACCCATCCGGCCGCGGTGTTGTTGAAGCACGACCGTATCGAATATTGGACCAAGAACGGCGCCCAATTGTCCGGCACGGTCAAGGGATTGGTGGAAAAGAACCCAGCTCCAGCCGCACAACCCGTCGCCTGAACCCCCAGTTAGCCGTTTACTGTAAGAATTAGAACGGCTTTGACCCTTGTAACGGGCGATTTTGCATCGTGCACCTTGCCCCCTTCAGTTACCATGGAATTTGGAGGCGGGGTGCATGAAGCAGTTGATCGAAGACATCGCGAAAGCTCTGGTTGACATCCCCGAGGACGTTGCGGTCCGAGAGGTTACGGGAGAACAGGTCACGGTATTGGAACTGAAGGTGGCGCCCAGCGATTTGGGGAAGGTGATCGGAAAGCAGGGCCGGACTGCCCGCTCCATCCGCACCATCCTGGGAGCGGCCGGCATGAAGTTGAACCGCCGCTTCACCCTGGAAATCCTGGAGTGAGTTCGCCCGGCGCCGGCTGGGTCACGATCGCCCTATTGGGGAAAACCCGCGGCAACCGTGGCGAAATCACGGCGTTTGCCTTCAGCAAACCCGAGCGCTACCAGACTTTGAAAGAGGTCTGGCTGTTCGGCGGCGGCACACAGGCAGGCCCGGTCACGGGTCGAGAAATGCCTGTGCCACTGGAATCCACCTGGTTCCACAATGGAATCCTCATCTTCAAATTCCGGGGAGTCGACAACATCTCGGACGCCGAGCGCCTGACCGGCGCCGAAGTCCGCGTCCCCATCGAGGAGCGTGTGCCCCTCGAACCGGACGAGTTCTTCGCTTCTGACCTCACCGGGTGCGAAGTAGTGGACCGCCGCACGGGCGAACCGCTCGGGCGCGTCACGGGCTGGCAGGATGCCGGCGGCTCCGGCTTGCTCGAGATCGATGGCGACTGGCTGATTCCCTTCGCCCGCTCCATCTGCGTGGAGATCGATCCCGCGGCCAAACGCGTCGCGGTAGAATTACCCGAGGGCTTGCGAGACTTGAACAGGTCGTAAAGGTTTGAACCGATCGTGATCTTCCATGTGCTGACGATCTTCCCCGAGTTTTTCGTGGGACCGTTCGCGCATGGCGTGGTGAAGCGCGCCCAGGACGCCGGCCGGCTCGAGATCCGCATCCACAACCTGCGCGACTGGACCTTCGACCGCCACAGGACGGTGGACGACCGTCCCTTCGGCGGCGGCGAAGGCATGGTGCTCAAGCCGGAGCCGGTCTTCCTGGCGGTGGAATCGATCTGGCCCGAGCGCCGGCCGGACCAGCCCCTTTCGGATCGAAAAGTCCTGCTGCTTTCCGCGCAGGGCCGGCCGTTCGACCAGGCCATGGCCAACCGCCTGAGCGCGGAGGCCGAGCTGCTGCTGATCTGCGGCCGCTACGAAGGTGTGGACGAGCGCGTGGCCGCGCACCTGGCCGACGACGAGATCTCGATCGGCAACTACGTGCTGAGCGGCGGCGAGCTGGCGGCGGCGGTGGTGATCGATACCGTGGCGCGGCTGCTGCCCGGAGTGCTGGGCAACGAAACTTCCGCGGCCTTCGACTCGTTCCAGGAAACCGGCCACGGAGAAGGATTGCTGGATTGCCCGCATTGGACGCGCCCCGCCGAGTTCCGAGGCTGGAAGGCGCCGGAGGTGCTGCTCAACGGCAATCACGAAGAGATTCGTCAATTTCGCAGGCGCGCGGCGCGGGAGAAGACCGAGCGGCTGCGGCCGGATTTGCTGTAGTGCGCTAGACTGGAGAGGAGATTCCCGGATGACCACTGACGAGCGGCTTGATCGCCTAATCGAACGGACAGACGCTATTGCCCAGAGCGTGGAACTTCTCACTTCCCTCCACGTTGACAATGAGCGGCGTATGGCTGAGTATATGGCCCAGACAAGCGCCACCATGGAAAAGATGACCGCGAACATGGACAAGCTGACCGCCCACGTGGAGAAGCTGAGCGCCCACATGGAGGAGCTGACCGCCAAGGTCGATGTCGTCACGGAGCGAACGATTCAGGCCATGGATGCGATCAATCGCCTTGCCGTTATCGCCGCCGCCCACGAACAGCGGCTTGACGATCTGGAACACCGCTAGTCACGCCCTCGCTTTCTTCAGCCTCGGCAGCGCGATCAGCGCCGAACCGTAGACCAGGAGCGAAAGGAACAGAGCGGCTTTGCGGTCCTGGTGGAGATCGTCGGTGAGCAATCGGTAGGCGCCGAGGGCCATCGCCGGATAGATCAGGCGGGAGAGCTCGAGGTTGTCCCAGCGGGATCCGGCCCACGCCAACAGGAGCGCCGCGACGGCCACGACGGTGGTGCGCAGAGTGGCGCAGTAGGCGTGGCTGGCGGCCTCGCCGAACACCTCGTGATAGCCAGCGGTGAGCAGTCCGGCGGCGATTCCGGCGAGGAGGCACGCCAGGGTGGCAGCAGCACCGAAGCGGAGGACAGGCCCGGAGACAGGCCGGGAGTCCTGTCCTACTAGCCAATAGCACACGGCGGCGGCGGCGGCGCCGGCGACGAGGGCCACGTCGTTGGCCCCGGGCCAGGATGCCGTACCCACCAGAAATGCGGCCGCTTGCGCCAGCGCTCCGGAAGTGACCAGTGCCAGCAGCAGGTAAGTGCCGCCGTGCACCTGCAGCGTCTGGCGCCCGAACGACGCGCCGGCCCAGACGCAGGCGACCGCCAGCAACGACCACACGGCGTCCGCGACGCTGCCCGCCAGCAGAATGCGGCTGCCGGCGATGACCAGCAGAATGCCGAACGTAGAGTAGGTATAGAAGTTCCGCCCACGGGAGCCGGGGCGGTCGAGCATCACGAACGAGACCACGTAGCAGGCGGCGCCGCAGGCCAGGGTAACCAGGGCCATGGCGGGCCCGAGGCCTCCCCACACGCTGATGAGGAACGCCACCGCGCACTGCGCCGTTTCGAATACGGTGAAGGTGACGCCGCGGAGCAGCGTGCGGATGATCGTGCTCGACAGGTAGATGGCAAGGAGCGCGACCTGTGCGGCCAGGAGCCAGGCATGCGGAATGGGGGCGTAGACCGGGGGAAGCCCGCGCGGGTTGGTGACCAGCCAGGTGGCCAGCAGGACGGAAAGATCGGCGGCGGTGGCGGCGAGCCAGCGTTCGCTCAGCCAGTGGTCCAGGCAGGCGGAAGCCTCCACGGCCGCGGCGATCGCCAGGAAGACGAAGGTGAACGGGAGAACATCGTGGGTGGCGAGGAGCAGCGCGGCGGCCGTACCTAGCCCGGCCAGGGTGGCGATGGTGGCGACGATGAGCAGGTCCTTTTGCCAGGAGATGGCCAGGCCGAACACGGTGAAAAACAGCAGAATGGCGCCGGCCGTCCAGGTGGACACCGTGTGGAAGCGAAGGGTGGCCTCCCACAGCAAGGGCGCGAGCACCAACACGGAGGTCAGGCTGTGGAGCGCGGCCTCGAGGCGGCGGGCGGCGGGTGTGCGGGCGGCCCAGACCAGCCACAGGATGGCGTAAAGCAGTCCGACTCCCACTCCAACTTTGGGCGCGAGGGTTCCGGACTCGGTGACCGCGCGGAGGAGGTAGGCTCCCGCGAGACCGAGAAGGGCGCGGCCCAGGACGGGGAGCAGTGTGTGAGTTTCCAGGGGCGAAGACACAGGCGTGGACGCCTGTGCCACGGGAGGCGTGGACGCCGGTGCCACTAAGCCCAATGCGTGTTCGAGGCGCGCTACACGGGCAGCGAGGTCGCGGACCTCGGCTTCAAGCCCTTCCGGCTCCGGCTGCAGTTGCGGCTGCATGGACAACCTCACTCTCCGGCCATGGCGGCAGGAGCTTCACTAGCACGACGAAGATGACGAAGGGCAGGAGCATGAGCCCGATCGCTGGAAAGAGTCCTTCCCGTGTGGCGAAGGCCACCTTGTAGGTGGTGTACCCGAGGAAGCTTTTGGAGAACAGTTGCCCGCCGATCACCACGTTCCAGCGCATGGCGAAAATCCCGATCATGATCAGGCTGCAGGCAGTGAGATACAGGCCGCGGCGCGCGGCTTCGGTGAACTTCCACAACTGACAGGCGGCCAGGATGGCGAGCGGCACCAGGGTCCCGAGGCAGATCTGCAGAATCACCTGCGATCCGAACAGCTTGGTGTGGACCATGAAGTCCAGGCTGCGGAA
Source organism: Candidatus Sulfopaludibacter sp. SbA4 (assembly GCA_900290305.1). GTDB lineage: Bacteria > Acidobacteriota > Terriglobia > Bryobacterales > Bryobacteraceae > OMOG01. The sequence continues at coordinate 22,292 of OMOG01000167.1, read as the reverse complement.
GGATTCGTCGGCCTCGTACATGCGGTGGATCAGGTCGAGCATCTCGAGGGTGAAGTCGATGACGAAGCAATAAAAGAGGTACTTGGCGATAGTGTCGAGACACGGCATGTCGATGGGCATCTTTTTGACCTTCATCGACGCCATGTAGAGCAGGAGCACGGCGGCGATGCCGGAGGTCATGGCGGAGAACAGAAAGACGATGGGCATCAGGGGAGTGGACCACCAGGGGTTGGCTTTGATGGAGCCGAAGATGAATCCCACGTAGCCGTGCAGCAGGAAGGCCGAGGGGATGCCGATGACGGTGACGGTGTAGCCCACCTTGTCGTCGATGATGCGGGAAGCGGTGCTGACATTCTCCGAGCCCAGGGTGAGCGCCTTGTAGACGAGGCGGGTGAATCCGGTGGTGGATTGCGCGAGGCGGACGATATCGGCGCGGTACTCGAGCCAGATTTCGAGCAGCAGGACGACCGTGAGGTACCAGAGATAGACGAAGCCGAACATGGCCATGGCCGAGGAGGTGTGGGGCGTGAGGTACATTTCGAGCGAGCGCTCGGGATGGCCGAGGTGCAGTTGCAGGGGCAGCGGCGCCACCAACAGGAACGCCAGCGCGGTGAGCAGGGCCAGACGGTAGGTGGGCCGCACCGCCTCCACTTTGAAAACGCGCTCGAGGGAGGCCAGGATGAAGGCACCGGCCACCAGCCCGGTGATGTAGGGGTAGAGCACGATGAGGAGGCTCCATTGCAGCTCCACCTCGTTGGGGTACATGAAACCATCGACGCCGGGTATCATTATTTCTCCGTCACCTCACCGACCCATCCTTATCTCACCGACCCATCAAGGTGGTTGTAGTAGACCTTGGCTTGCGTAGCCATATACGGCTTCAGAACTTCCACTTTGTTGTTGCGCAGGAACTCGTGCACGGGGTCCTGCGGGTTTTTGAAATCCACCAGTTGACGCGCGCCCGTGGGGCAGTTTTCGCAGCAGGCGGTGGTGAGGCCCTGGGTGATGCGGTGGTAGCAAAGGGTGCACTTGTCGACGGTGTCCTTTACGGGATGCAGGTAGCGGCAACCGTAAGGGCAGGCCTGGACGCAGTAGCGGCACCCCAGGCAGTAGCTTTCGTCGATCAGCACCACGCCATCGGGACTGATGAAGGTGGCGCCCACGGGGCACACCTGCGTGCAGGGGGAATCGGCGCACTGGTTGCAAAGCTTGGGCACGAAGAAGCTCTTGACGTCGGTGCGGTCGGAGGGCGGGAAGCTATCCATGCCGCCGTTGGGCGATTCCACTTGCGGCTGTTTGCGCTCCTCGACTTCGTAGCGCTCCACCCAGGTGCGGAAGTATCCCTGGGGCACGTTGTTTTCCTTGGAGCAGGCGCGGACGCAATTGCCGCAGCCGATGCACTTATCGATATCGATGATCATGCCCCACCAGTGGTCGGCCATCTGGTAGGTTTCGCTGGGGGGAGCGGCGCCGGTGATCTGTTCCAGGGTGGCTCCCACGGAGCCGAGGATCAGGAGCTTGGTGCCGATGGTGAAGAGGTCGCGCCGGGTGATATCCATGTGATCTCTCTACAGGTGCGGATTGTGCGGCTGGTGACAGGTGTTGCAGAGGGCGCCGCCGGAATGGTCGGCGGTGGCCACCTGGGGGAACCACTTGGGCTTGGCCGCATCCTTTTCGTGACAGCGCCGGCAGAGGGCGCCGACCTCGGGGAGCTTGGGAACGACGGAGCCGGGGTCGTTGGCGTGCGCGGCGAGCGGGCCGTGGCAGGCTTCGCAGGCGACGTGGGCGTGTTTGCCGGCGGCGCGTGCCTTGGCCTGGTCGTCGTGACACATCACGCAGGTATCCTGGCCGGCGAAGGAAATGGGCCGCTTGCGGATGTCGGCGAGGGCGCCCGGACGGTAGTGGCCGTACTGTCCGAAGTTTTTGGGGATGACGGCGCCGCGCAGCACGAGGAAGAGGCCGATTCCGGCGAGCAGAACGATGGCGGGGCGGAGCAGATGTCCCGAGTCATGGAGCAGGCGGCGCAAGTCGGACCCTCCTTGGTCGTATGGGCTTAGGCAATATGGTTACCAAACGGTCCTTTTATCTTAATATGGAGTAAAGTGGTGGTGTTTGTGGGATTTCTCAACATTTTGATGGGGCTCTCGCGTGGGGTAAATGACCCAAGTGGGGGAAATCTCTACACAGGTCGGCCGGAAGAGCAGTTCCGGAAGGATCGGTCGGTTTTCGGAGGGCGGACGTTGAATCCGCAGGGGTTACGCGAATTCTTCCGGAAGGATCCTTCCGGAATTGCGGCGGGTTGGCAGGCGGAATCCGGAACGGACCCGCAAACCGGGGCGCCTGGCCTACCAGCCAGGCGACGCAGATCTGCGTCGCCAAACGGTATCTCGATGCTGCAAATAAGGGACTTGCCCGAATTCGGCGACGCAGATCTGCGTCGCCTGGGGATTTCTCCCGGATTGCGCTACTCCAGAACCAATTCCCTTCCTAATTTAAATGTAGCAGACAAGCATGCCGGGTTCGCGCGGTGGAGCGCGGAAGAGGGCTGGTAACCACCTTTAGAATCAGTAAAAGTCTAGTTGAAAAAATAGTTCGTTCCTTGGTGACCGTGATCCGGCCGCCCCCGATTTTTCGGTGTGTGGCCGCCATCTTACTGAAACGATTCAGGTTGGGCGTTACAAAATATTACTGGACGCTGGACGTGCCCGTCGACTGCCAGTCGGTGTTGTTGAGACCGGCGGCGTCGCGGCCGGCTACGAAGAGGATGCGATTGCCGGTGAAGGCCGGCTTGAACGTGATGTTCAAGGCCAAGGTGAGCGTGTTGCCGGCTGGCGATGCCGAGGAGCCGGCGCCGTTGATGCTGCACTGGCTGTTCTGAATCGTGCCGGCGCTGCCGTTTAGCAGCATGCCTCCGGCGAAGGGACCTCCGGCGTCGCCGGCATCGTCCACCAGGTACAGCGTGTTGGCTCCGGCGGCGTAGGCCAGGTAGCAGGCGCTCCGGCCGTCGATGAAATTGTTCACCAGCAGGTTCACGACGCCGAAGTCAGTGGCGCCCTTGCTGTCGTTGAGGGTGAGGGTGACGGTTTGGGGCGTGCCTCCGGCCACGGCGCCTCGGGCCGGAGTGGCGCTGACCACGCTGATGGTGCCGGCGGGAGTGAAGGGCGCCTGCCACACGCCTACGGCCTGCCAGTTGGTGTTGTTTCCCGAGGCGTCGCCGGCGGCCAGGTACTGGATTTTGTTGCCTCCGAAGGACGCTTTGAAGGCGATGTTCAGAGTCAGTGAGAGGGTATTGCCGCTGGTGGTGGCGGAGGTGAGATTCACGGCGCACTGACTGTTCTGGATGGTGGCCGAGGGGTTGCCGAGGGCCACCGAGCCGGCATAGGGACCGCCGGCATCGCCGGTGTCATCGACCAGGATCAGAGTGGTGGTGGAGACGACGTAGGCGAGGTAACAGGCATGGCGCCCATCGAGGAAGTTGTTGATGAGCACGTTGACGACGGAGAGATTCTGGGCGCCGGCTGAGTGTGAGTAGGTGAAGGTGAAGCTCTGAGTGGTGATGTTCCCGGAGGCGGGTTGTGTGCCGGTGACGGATGGAACGCCGGTGACGATGCCGCCTTGGGAGGTTCGGCTGAGGAGGTTGCCGGCGCTGTCGTAAGTGTAGGAGATGACGAGGCCGTTGCCGTAATCGACTTTGGAGAGACGCCCGGCGGGGTCGTAGGAGTAGGTGACGGCGGCGAGGGCGAGGGTGGAAAGGAACAAGAAGCAAAGGATACGTTTCATGATTTTCCTCAGGATCACGCTTTGGCTTCCCGTCTGGGGAAGAGAATCCATCCGGCGAGCAAGATTGCGAAAACCGCTGCCGATACTTCGGTGGGGCCGACCGAGGACCACAATCCCACCAACCCCACAAGTCCGGCAAAGCCCTCTGAGGCCGAGGCAGTCCCGTCTGCCTTGCCCTTTTCTGCGATGCCATGGGCAATGACCGCCCAGAAGACCGCATCAGGGTCGAAATCTTGCAGCGCCTCTGACAGGTTGAAGAGGTCGGCCACGGGGATCCCGGGCTCTGGGGTCAGGGAGCCGCCGTCTCCGCCGCCGGGCGGGTCCGGTTCGGCTGTGAGAGCGTTGATATAGTCTTGATCGACAACGAAGGCCACAATGTGGTGGGCCGGGCTAGGCGGAGGCGACTCAGGGGGCTGCCCCACGGGCGGATCGGGGGACGCGGGCGGCTCAAGCGCCGCAAGCAGCTCGGACAAGGAGGGCTCCCTGGGGGCCGGTTTGTAAACTGTGGCTCCGACTAAATCCAACAGAAACTGGAGTTCCGACCCCTTATCTTCGCTGTCCGCGTCCGTGCCGCGCGGATCGACGTAGGCCGGGGGATTCTGGCGGGCATACTGGTAAGGATTGGTTTCTGCGGGATTCAACGAACTCACCGGGTCGCGCGAAAGGAATCGGGCCGCGACGCCGTCATAGTAGCGGGCGCGCATGTAGTAGAGAGCAGGCGATGCTTCCTGCATCACGCCCCATCTTCCCAGCCAGGTAAATGGGTTGTTGGTTGTCCCGGTTTGCTGGACAGACTCACCGTAGGGCGTCGCGGCATATGTGTCCGTCACGCCGCCGTTGTCACCGCTCAGAAACATGGTGGAACCGATCTCATCGAAATGGTAAAAGTGACGCGCGCCGCCGGCAGCATCCACGGCGTAGAGCAGTGCGCCCCCGGGCAGGTATATATAGTAACGTTGGTCGGCTCCTCCGGACTGCACGACCGAAACACTCGGCAGGCCCAGGGCGTAATTCAGAACGTAATTCTGGGTGGCGCCGCCTGTGGTGCTGGAGGTCCGCAGGCCAAGGGCATCGTAGGTGAACGACGCCGCACCGGTTGAGCCTTGATAGGATGCGAGGCGGGAAGCCAGGTCCCACGCAAAAGTTCGGGTGGAATCGGCGGTCTCACGCCCCATGGAATCGTAGGTCGCCGCGGTGGATTGCTCCGCGGCGTCAAACGCCAGCGATACGTTCGGCGGCGCGGCGCCCGGAACCGCGGAAACGGTGCGGTCGGCGCTGGTTACACGGCCCAGGGCATCGCGATGGAGCGTGATGGAGGAAATGGTTGTTCCGTTGTTGCTCACCTTGATGGTGGCGCGGCGTCCATCGGCATCATAGGTATAGTCCTCGCGGACGCCGTTGGGGAACACGAGCGAGGTAAGCTGGCGCGCGGCATCGTGGGTGAATGCGGTGACACCCGCTAGCCAGTCGGCCACCTGGGTCAGCAGTCCGCGATTGTCGTACGTGTAAGTCACGGTCTTCCCCGCTGCGTAGGCGATGGAAGCGATTCGCCCGGCGGCGTCGCGCGCGACCTGCAAGCCGTTCGAAGCCGTGAGCCGATCGGCCGCATCGTAGCCGAGCGCCAGCCCGCTGCCTCCGGTCAGGCGGTTATCGGGATCGTAAGTGTAGTTCAGCACCGTGCTATCGGACCAAGTCACGGCTGTCAGGTTACTCGCCGGGTCGTAGCTGTATTGTGCGCTGCCGAGCGGCAGCGTGGCGTTGGACAGGCGCTGCCGCGAGTCGTACTGGAAGGTAGACATGCGGTTCAGCGGATCGGCGATGGAAACGAGGCGGCCCATCTTGTCGAATCCGCGGCTCCAGAGGCTGCCGTTGGGGTCGGTCACGCCGGCGATCAGTCCCAGAGCGCTGCGAGTGAAGGATGCGGCGACGCCTCCGGGGAGCGTCGCGCCCGTCAGGGAACCGCGGGCATCGTAGCTATACTGGGTGGCGCGGCCGAGCGGATCGGTAAGGGAGGTGAGACGCCTCCGCTTGTCGTAAGCGGCGGAGTAGCTCTCGCTCGCGGGAGTAGTGAACTGGGTAACCTGGCCGCGGGCATCGCGCTGATACTGCGCGGCGCGGCCGAGCGCGTCGGTGATGGAGAGCAGGCGATTCTCCTTGTCCCATCCGTAGCTGTTGCCTTGTCCGGCCGCGTCCACGGCGGATATGGCGCGGTTCAGCGTGTCATAGCCATATGTCACGGAGTTGCCCGCGGCATTGGCCAGTTTCTGGACGCGCGAAAGGGCGTCATAGGCGGTGGTGGCCGTTTTTCCGACGCGATCGGTGAAAGAAACCGGATGGTCGTTGGTATCGTATGCCCAGGCGGAGGACGCACCCAGGGCGAACGGCGGTGCGATTGTTGTTGCCGTCGTAGGCTGCGCTGGTGTTGTTGCCCTTTTCGTTGGTGGCTTGGGTCCGACTGGAGACGGCGTCGTACTGAGCACGGACGGTGTTGCCATCGGGCTCGGTGATGGCGATGGGCCGGCTGATGGCGTCGTAGGAGATGGCGTACTTATCGCCGGAATCCAACTGGACCGAGGCAAGCGTTCCGTCCTGATTGTAGGCGAAGGTGGTGACGGCGCCGGAGGGGATGGTGAGGGTCGCGATCTGGCCGCGAGCGTTCCGAGTGGTCTGCCATTTCTGTCCGGCCTGGTCGGTGAAGGAGAGGATATTGCCCCTGGCGTCGCGGGCAATCGCGATGGAGGTTCCATCGGCGAACCTGACACTGGTCAGGTCATAGAAGGTAAAGGGACCTTGTACGGTGGGTGTGTAAGTGAAAGTAGTGGCATTGCCCAGCTCATCGGTGATAGTGGCGGGCATCTTGCTGGCGGGATCGTAGGTCGCCGAAGTGCGGTTGCCCAGCTTATCGGTGACGCCGATTTTGTGGTCATTGGAATCCCAGGTATAGAGACTGGAGGCTCCGCTGGCGTCGGTCTCGGAGACCAGGTCCTGGTCCGTGCCATTCGATTGAGAAAACGTTACACCCAGCGGCTGGGTGATGGTGGCGCCGCCAGAGGGGTGCGAATAGTCCAGGCTCGTTGTGTCCCCGAAAGAATCGTACTGAGTGGCGACCTGGCCGCCGGACTGGCCTTGGGCTATGTATGTCTGGGAGAGCGGTTTGTTACCCTGGGGGCGCGTAGCGGAGGTCATCAGCGCCGTCAGCGGATTCCCAAGCAGAAACGTGGCCGTCGTATAGGCGTAAGTAGTGCGTTTGCCGTTGGCATCGGTGAACGCAGAGAGCAGGCCACCAGAGTATTCATAGCTGACGCTACGCCCGGACTGGTCCGCAACCTTGGTGAGGTTCGATCCGGTGTAGGCGAAGGTGAGTGTCCGGCCGAGGCCGTCGGTCACCTGGGCAGGTCCGGGAGCGCCGGCCGCGCGGGTGACGGTGGCGGTGTTGCCGTTGCGGTCGGCGATGCTGGTGAGATTGCCCGAAGAGTCGAATGAGTAGACCAGCCTGGTGACCGGACTCATGAACTGATACCCGTTCGCAGTGGCCGCTAACTGGTAGGGCTGGTCAACCGGGTAGTTGAGCTGCCCTTTATTGAAGTTGATAAAGTTGGTGTGAAACAACTGGACGGTGACGACGTTGGGATTGGGGACTGTGGGGGGCAGGAGTTTGGCGTCGAAGTTGTGCATCCAGTTTCTTCCGAGCGCGCTGGAAGTATACCCCTGCAGCGCCGCTTGCGAATCGTAGTAGCGCACGAGCCCGAGATGCAGCGGTCCTCTCAGTGCGAGGTCCGGTGTTTCGTCGTATCCGAACAGCTCGCCGTTAGAGGAGATGGGATCCTTGAGGGTGCCCTTCTCAAAGTAATCTTGAAGCTCTCCGGATGCGGTGACGGCTTGGAACACCTCCGGGTGCGCGCGGAGCAGAGCGCTCACGCGCTTGTAATCGTCAAGAGCACCACAACCAGTGAGCATGGCGAGCAGAAGGACGAGCCAGAAAAGGAAAAGGGAATCAAATCGCTTTGTGGCCTGGTATGTCAGCATGGAAATCTCCTGTCCCAACCGCGGCGGCGGGCAATCCACAAGAACATCAAGAAGTAACAGACCCCGGACATGGCTTCATGGCTCAGCCACCAAGGGACGCCCCAGACGAAAATCAGCATGCCGAGCGAAAGGCGGGCCATGTTGGCGATATTGAGAACGGCAAAATACAACGTAAAGAAGGCGAGATTCGAGCGAATCGGTTTGTGCCAGTTCCAGAGAAGCGGAACGGACCCCAGGAAGGCGTCGACAGCCGTGCAGGCGATATCGAAGTGGTACCCGCGGCCCTGGCTCGCGAACGCAACGGTCGAGAGGCGCCAGGCGGAAATTCCCAGGGTGTGTGAAATGGCTAGGAAAGCGGTGCAGTTGAAGCTGCGCCAGGCAAGCCAGGCGAATTGGTAGCAGGCGAGAACGAAGACTGGGACCAGAGCGATTCGCAGCCAATCGCTTCGGACGGGTCTTTTCGCGAGACTCGGGTCGGGGAGCTCGCGGGGGATGGCGGGGGTGCGGGTGGCGGTCAGCATGAGGGGCCGCCGCTGTTGAAATTGGCTGCCGGCGCCAGGTTGAACGCGACAGGTTGGGCGGAGGCGGTGAGGACAATACAGAAGAACGTCGACGCCGGCCATTCCGGCGTTGTAAAGCTCGACCCAATCGTAGGTGCGGTCAGGGTCGGAATTGGCCGGATCCGTGAGATAAAGGACCTCGTTGATCACGACTTGCGGTGTCTGCGCAAGCGCTTCCACGGCCAATGGGAGCCGGAGCAAAGCGAGCCCGAGGAATCTCATGAGCGAATCATCTCCATACATGGGGTGTAGTCAGCGCCCACACTCCTGTTGAACAATAAGCGCCATTCGTGAAAGAATAGTGCCACTTGAATCGAAGATTTTCGGAGGGCGAGGATGTCTGCCGGCGCCATTACACGTGAATTGCAGGCCCTCGGCCAAGGCGACGACTCGGCCTGGCCGCAACTGATCGAGCTTGTGTATGCCGATTTGCGGCGGCTGGCGGCCGGCCAACTGCGGCAGGAGGGCGCGGGGCATACGCTGCAGCCCACTGCCCTGGTACACGAAGCCTGGCTGCGTTTGCGGCGGCAGCGGCCGGAGTGGCACGACCGGGCGCACTTCCTGTCGTTGGCATCGCAGCTCATGCGCCTGATTCTGGTGGACCATGCGCGGCGCACGGGCCGTCAGAAACGGCGGGAGGAACGGCCGCGTGCGCTTTCGGATGCGCGGCCCGGGACGCTGGATATGGAGGAGGTCCTGGCGGTGCACGATGGATTGAATGAGCTGGCACGGCTAAGCGCGCGGCAGAGCCGGGTGGTGGAGCTGCGTTTTTTCGGCGGGCTGACGTTCGAAGAGATCGCCGAGGTCACGGGCGGCGCCCTGCGCACGGTGAAGCGCGACTGGAGCATGGCGCGAGCCTGGCTGCGCGCCTACCTGAGGGGAGAGCCGATTGCCCACTAGCCCGGAGGAATGGGAGCGCATCGCGGACATCTTCGAGCGCGCCATCGCGCTGCCGCCCGAGGAGCGCTCGCGGCTTGTGGAGGAGGAGTCGGACGACGCCGAGACGCGCAGCATTCTGCGCAGGCTGATTCAGGAAGACGCCGCGGCGGGCGATTTCCTGGAGCGGGCGGTGGCCCGCGTACCGGAGGCCATCGAAACGCCGGATGCGAACCTGGTGGGCACGGTCTTCCACTCGCGGTATCGAATCGAGGAGATCATCGGCCGGGGCGGAGCCGGCACGGTCTACCGGGCCGTGGATCTGCACGGCGAATGCACCGTAACGATCAAGCTGCTGAACGACGACGCGCTGGGTAATCGCTGGCTGCGGCGGAAGTTTCAGAGCGAGGCGGAAGCGCTCGGCCGGCTGGATCATCCGAACATTGTCCGGATTCTGGATTTCGGCGAAACGGAACGCGGCGAGCCCTTTCTGGCGATGCAGCATGTTCCCGGCAGAACGCTCCGCCGCGAGCTCAAAAACGGGCCGCTGGCGCTGCCGTTCGCTGCCGCCATTGTGGGCCAGGTGGGAGCGGCACTGGATTTCGCGCACCGATGCGGAATCGTGCACCGCGACCTCAAGCCCGAGAACATCATGCTGACCGGCGACGCGGAGAACGGGGTCGCCAAGGTGATCGATTTCGGCATCGCGCAGGTGCGAGGCGGACACACGGAGACCGAAACGGGCGTAAGGCTCATCGCCGGGACGACGCGCTACATGGCTCCCGAGCAGTTGCTGGGCGAGCCCGGCGAGGCCAGCGATATTTACGCGCTGGGCGCCATGGCTTACGAGATGATTGCGGGCTTCTGCCCATACTCTTCGGACGGTCCGGGCGAAATCCTGAAACAGCAGGGGGCGGGCCGGATGCGGGACCTGCGGGACATCCGCACAGACGTCTCGCCGCGCGCGTGGCAGCTTATCCGAAGAGCGCTCTCGTTTCGGGCCGAGGACCGCCCCGCGGGAGCAGCGGAGTTTTCGCGGGCTTTGGCCGAGGCGCTGGGGCGCGGCGCCGGAGTTACGCGGGTCACCAGGCGGGCCTTGGCGCTGAGCGCCGCGGGAGCGGCGGTCAGCTCGCCCTTCGTATATCGATGGCGGGAGGAGGCGAAGGCGGCGCGGGTGATCGAGAAGGTCGGGGCGCAGGATCCGTGGGACGAGGGATTCGTCCGCGGCCGCTACGGCTTCGACGAGGAGGCTCCGCTGGCGGACACCGGCCGCCAGCGTTGGGAAGCGTGGCGGCTCACCACTTCCACGCAGGGGAGGTATTCCCGCTGGCTGTCGTCCGCTCAAAAACGCCTGGCGACGCGGCTTGGTTTTCGGCTGATTCTGGAGGCGCGCGTGCGAGAGGGGGATGCTTACGCGTGCCTGGATCTTTCGCCGGAGCGGAGGCGTTATGACATCAACGTGGGCCTGGATGCCAACCGGCGGCCCTATGTCTTGCTGACCACGCAGGTGGTACCGCAGGTCACCGGGCCGGCGGAGCCGGTCTACGGCGACCCGGACGGCTATCACCGTTACGAGCTCCGGTACGAACCGCGTTTGCGGCAGGCATCTCTACTGATTGATGGAGCCATACGCCGGTCCGGCTATGCCGGGGTGTCTCAGTTCTCCTCGCCCGGTGAGCTGTTCTTCGGCGTCGGCGTCTTTTTCGGGGCGGCCAAAGGTATCGCGGATTTCAAACTCGTGCGGCTGGAGATCGGTTGAGGGAGTGGCACAGGTAAACGTGCTTACTGCCGCGCCTTCTGCTGGATCCGCTTCTTGGCCGCCTTGTCGGCCGAATTCTCGATGGCCTTCTGATACGCCACCGCCGCTTCGGCAGTCCGCCCGGCGGCCTTCGACACGTCGCCCACGCGCTCGTAGGCGTCGGCATTCTGCGGCTGCAGCTTGATCACTTCCTGCAACTGCGCAAGCGCTTCGTCGCGCTTCGCCAGGCGCGCGTCGAGATCCGCCAAGGCCAGCCGGGCCGCCACGTAGTCCGGTTTGGTCTTGACCAGCGCCTCGTACTCCGTGGCTGCCGGCGCATCCTGGCCGCTGCGCGCCAGGTACCGCGCCAGGCTCAGGCGCGACGGCACGTAGTCCGCCGATTTCGACAGGTTCTCCCGCCAGAGCGCAATGGCCTCCGCCGACCGGCCGTTGGTGGTCGAAAGCAGGAGGGCGAGATTGTGCCGCGCCACCAGCAGTTCCGGATCCTTGGCCAAGGCCTGGCGATAATATTTTTCGGCTTCCGCGCGCTTGCCTTCGGACGCCCGCAAGTACCCCAGCGCATTGAACGTCTGCGGATTATCGGGCGAGATCTTCAGCGCCGCGTTGTACATGGCCTCCGCATCCTTCGGGCGGTTCATCCGCTGGTAAACCAGCCCCAGGTTGTAGGGCAGGTAGCCGGCCCCGGGAACCAGGCGCATGGCCTGCCGGTAAATGCGGATCGCGGAATCGTAATCGCCCTTCTCCACATACGCCAGCGCCATGTTGTGCAGCGGGTAGGCCCAATACGGCGCGCGCGCGGAGGCATCCTTGAAGGCCAGGATGGCGCGGTCGTAATCGGCGCGCTCCAGGTACGAAATACCCAGGGCGTTGTACGAATAGCCGCGCTCCGGATCGAGCCCGATCGAGCGTTCCAGAAGCGTGCTCGCGTTCTGGTAGTTTTTATCGAAGATGGCCGCGCGTCCCTGGCAGAAAATCGCCCTGCTTTGCAGAAGAAGCGAGTTGGGCGCCAGGGTTTGCGCCGCTTCGAAATACTGCTGCCCGAGCCGGAAATCGTCGGCTCTCTGAGGGGTCTGGTCGCCGGCCAGGTAAGTGAGCAGCACCTGTTGTCCCCGGTCTTCTAACGCGACTCGAAGTCTCTCCGCTTCCAACGCGTACTCGTTCGGCTTGAGGAGTGTGCGGAGCCCGCCCAGGAAAAAGAACGCGCCCTGGTCCTCCGCCGGCAGGATCCGTCCCTGATCGACCGCGTCCTCAAACTGCTTCGCCACGACGCCGCGGTCCTGATAGCGCAGCGAGCGGGCCGTCAACGGGAGACCCGAAGGCAGAAGAATCGGCTTGACGTTCGGATTGGGGAGCGGCGTCAGGCTGCGGCCGGCAATCTTCACCATAGGGGTGAACTCCTTCAGTTCGATGCCCGGCTTGGTGACGAATGCCATGACGCGATTACTTTCGATATCGCCGATCTGTTTGGGGATCTGCTGGCCCCCGGTGGCCTCGTCGACCCTGTCTTGCACATAGCGGGCCAGCTCATCCATGGTTACGTTGTTATCGCCATTGAAGTCCGCTTTCCCATTCAACGCGCTCATCAGGAAATAGGTGAAGGCGCCGTGCCCGCCGCCGAAGTTGATCGACTCGATGGCCACCTGGCCCTTCTGCGCCGCCAGAAGGCCGAACATCGAGACCTCTTCCGTTCTCAGCTCGTTGGCCGTGGCCCGGTTGACTGCCTCGCTCCTGGTATCGATCTGGCCGATCTTGCCGGCGTGGCAGACATCCACGTACAGCAGCAGGCGCTTGACGTTGGGCAACTGTTCCTCGAAGAGCTTCTTGATGTCGTCCATGGGGATGCCGCTGGTGGCCAGTTCCTGGGGATTGCTGTCGTAGGTCACAATGTAACCCCTGTCCTTAGTCCCCACCTTGAAGGTCGCGCCATGCGAGGCGATGAACAGCAGCACCGTGTCGTTCTTTCCGGCCTTTCCTTTCAGATGTGTCTCGATGGCGCTCTGAATGGCGGCCCGAGTGGCTTCCTTCTCGACCAGCAGCACGACGTTCGCCGGCGGCACGGCACCGGCCCGCGGACTCTCGATCAGCTTGGTCAGCTCGATAGCGTCCTCATGAGCGTAGCTCAGCGCGGGGATGCCTGCGTCCTGGAAGTGCGAAATCCCCACCAGGAGAGCGTATGTCTGGCCCTCGACCTCCGGCTCGGACGCGGCGGCAGACGCCACTTTGGACTTGGCGTCGTCTTCCACGAGGACAAACGCGCGGCTCTTGGGCCAGGCGGCATCGGGCCAGGCGGCCGAAACCTTGCCCATCTCTTCCGCGGCGTCGGCTTTCAGCCCGTATTGGTCCAGCACCTTGGCCCGCTCCAGGTGCTTTACCGTGTCGGCCGGATTGGCCTGGAGGGCCTTTTCGATGGGTGCGAGCGCCGCCGTCAACTGCGTCCGCTGCCCGGCATCCAGGGCCTGCACCCGCTGGTCGAACGTGGTGGGGGGGGACATGTCCCGGGTCCGCTCGATCGCTACGGCTGCGCCGGCATCTTGCTGGGCCGCCACGATGGTGCGCGGCAGCTTCGGCAGAAAACAGCCGCTCGCGGGCTTCTGATCGAGGAACTTTCCCGCGCGCAGTTTCGGACCGGACGCTTCGAACAACACGTCGCCATCGGGCGACAGGGTTTGCTGCTGGTTCTTGTCGCAGGAGAGAAACGTGACCGAGCCCTTGTCGGCGCGCAACGCGTCGTTGGCGAAAAGAATGTCGCCAGGCTTGGCCGAGAGCGGCAGCGCATTCCCGGCACGCAGCACGCTGCCCCCGCTGGCGGCGACGATCAGGCCGAGAGGCGCCTCCCTCGTATCTTGGGCGGCAGCCGGGGGATCGAGCGAGATCAGTGCCGCGGCCACGGCACAAATGGCCGGAAAGAGTTTGGTTCTCATGCGCGAATAGTGATTCCAACGAGTATACACCCGGAGAAGGAGCCAGGAGTCAGGAGACAGGAGCCCGGTCACCTACTGCTCGTGCACGTCCTCCAGGTACGTGTACCCGTGCAGCCCCTCTTCGTAGAACTTCAGGAGCCCGCCGCTCTCTTCATAACTCAGCCGGCCTTCGCGCAGGGCCGTCTCCACGTCCCGCCGCAGGCGCGACACCAGCGAGTCCGACTTGAACTGCACGTAGTCCAGCACCTCGCGCACGGTGTCGCCTTTGATCACCGAATCCAGCATCACTTCCCCGGTCGGGCCCACCCGCACGTGCACCGCGTTGGTGTCGCCGAAGAGATTGTGCAGGTCGCCCAGAATCTCCTGGTACGCGCCCAGCAGAAAGGCCCCCAGGTAGTAGTCGCCGCCGTCGAACGGATGCAGTTGCAGCGTCCGCTTCACGTCGCGCCGGTCGATGAACGCATCCACCTTGCCATCCGAGTCGCACGTGATGTCGCCCAGCACCGCCGGCCGTGAGGGCTCCAGCTCCAGCCGGTGAATCGGCATGATGGGGAAAAGCTGCTTGATCGCCCAACTGTCGGGCATGCTCTGGAACAGCGAGAAGTTGCAGAAATAGGTGTCCGAGAGCATTGCGTCGATGCCCTCCAGCTCTTCCGGGAAGTAATCCAGCTCGCGCGCCTGCTTCTGGATCTTCCGCGAAATCGCCCAGTAGAGATTCTCCGCGGTGCAGCGCTGCTCGAGCGAGAGGTACCCCAAACTGAACAGGTTCAGCGCCTGGTCGAGCGCCTGCTGTGCGTCGTGATAGCTTTCCAGCAGGTTCTTGGCGCTCAGCCCGCGATACGTCTCCTGCAGGTCGATCAAGGGCTGCTCGGCATCCGCCGGAAGCTCCGTCGGCACGTCCGCCTCGCCCATTCCGGCCACGCCGACAACGTTGAACACCAGCACGCTGTGGTACGCCGCAATGGCCCGCCCGCTTTCCGTGACGATCGTGGGATGCGCCACCCCTACCTCGTCGCATACGTTCTGCACGTGGTAGATCACGTCGTTGGCGTACTCCTGCAGGGTGTAATTCACGCTCGATTCGAAATCCGTCTGCGACCCGTCGTAATCGATCCCCAGCCCGCCGCCCACGTCCAGGTATTTCAGCCCCGCGCCGGCGCGCGCCAGGTCCACATACACCCGCACCGATTCGTTCACCGCGCCCTTGATCTGCCGGATATTGGTGATCTGGCTGCCCAGGTGGAAGTGCAGCAGGTTGAGGCAGTCGGCCATCCCCACATCTCTGAGTTCCTGCAACGCGCGCATGGCCTCGGTGGCCGAGAGGCCGAACTTCGACCGGTACCCGCCCGACGATTTCCATCGCCCCGACCCGCGGCTGGCCAGCTTCACCCGCAGTCCGATGCACGGCCGCACCCCCACCTTCGCGCTGTACTTCAGGATCAGGTGCAGCTCGGTATACTTCTCTACCACCGGGATGATCTGCCGCCCCATCTTCTGGGCCAGCATGGCCATCTCGATGTATTCGTCGTCTTTGAATCCGTTGCAGATGATGGGGGTCTCATTGTCGGCCATGGCCATCACCGCCATCAGCTCGGGCTTCGACCCGGCCTCCAGGCCAAACTTGTAAGGACGCCCGAACTCCAACACCTCTTCCACCACCTGCCGCTGCTGATTCACCTTGATGGGGTAAACGCAGCAGTAGCTGCCCTGGTATTTGTGCTCGTTGATGGCCGTGGCAAACGCGCTGTGGATCTCCCCCAGCCGGTGCTTCAGGATGTCGGCGAAGCGGATCAGGATGGGCAGGTTGATGCCGCGCAGCACCAGCGTGTCGACCAGTTGTTTGAGATCCACGGAGCACGCCGGGTCCTTCTCCGGATGCACCCGGACATGGCCGTTCTCCCCCACCGAAAAGTAGCCTTTGCCCCAACTGGCGACGTCATAGAGGTCGCTGGCCAATTGCGGTGACCATCGCTCCGTGGGCTCCATGACCAGCGAACCTTTGCGGCCGTTTCTGTCCAACGTTGTGCTTCTCCTTAATCCTTCAGTGTCCTTCGAATGTCGGATTGTGGCAAGAAGAAAGATGCGGCAATGTTCGTGTAACGGTACTGAAATCTTGCTGGCGTTGGCGGGGCAGGCCCTTGGCCACCCACGCCTACGCCGCCCGATTCGGCATCTTCGGGCGCCACCCGCATAACTCGCATTCGGACAACGGCTCTTCGAAACCAGCTATGCTAGACTCCGGGCATGGACGGTAGTAGCCGCACCACGGCATCAAGTGGCCACGAGTAAAGCGTGGGAAAAAGACATTTTATTATGAAACACTATCATGATCCCATCGCTGAGATTGGCGAACAAACGAAGGACGATTCGGAAGCCCTCTTTGAAATGGCGAATCTTTTTTCAAAACACACTGGCCTGCCGTTCGTCGTTTGGATTTCTTACGGAGGTGGCGTTCGACACGATGTACGGGTCAAGGCATCACATGGACCGAAAGCTCTACCCTCAGAGATGGTGTCGGTAGCAATTCGCCCCAATATCCGTGTCGTGGAAGGCAAGATGACCGGAAGCGATTTGGCCCTGTTAACACAATGGATCGAACTCAACCGCGACGTTCTGGTGCGGTACTGGGACGGCGATATTGATACGAAGGATGCAATCGACGCACTTCAGCGTGTTAACGTAGAATAAATTCAAAGAGCCGCTGGACGCTCGTGGTTTCTTGCTTCGAAAATTCCCGCCGCACCTCTTTGCAATATATCCAGGTTGCCGGTTCCTGGTCCAGGATTGACCGGAGGCGGGCTGCCGGCCGCAATCACTGAGCCGGCGCGGCGGACCGCAAATGCCCGCCAGGTCGACGCCGGACATCGGCCCTTACGAAATCCGGCGGACGGCCTCTCACCCCTACCCCAGAGCTTCCCTTACCGCCTGCACCAGCGCCTCCGTCGCGAACGGCTTCTGCAGGTAGTGTTCCTGTCCGCGGAAACCGGCCCGATCGGGGTAGCCGGAAATGTAGAGAACCTTCAGATCCGGCTGCCGGGATTGCAGGCGAACGGCCAGCTCCGGTCCTTTCATGTGCGGCATCACCACATCGGTGATCAGCAGGTCGATCCGATCCGGGCACGCCTCATGCGTCAGGATCGCCTCCTCACCGCCGGCCGCCTCCAGTACACGATAGCCGTGTTGCTCCAGGATCATGGCAATTAACCGGCGCACTTCGGTTTCGTCTTCCACCAGCAACACGGTCCCGCTGCCTGCGGGAACGGCATCGGCGGATGCTTCCACCGTTTCGACCGGTTGTTCCACCGCGGGCAGGTGAACGGTAAACGTCGTCCCGCGGCCCAGCTCGCTTTGGACCGAGATGTGCCCCGCGCTCTGTTGCACGATTCCGTAGACCGTGGCCAAGCCAAGTCCGGTTCCTTTCCCCACTCCCTTGGTGGTGAAGAATGGATCGAAGACGCGCTCCAGAGTGGCCGGATCCATCCCGTGCCCGGTGTCGCGAACGATCAGGCGGGCGTACTGGCCGGCCTGCCGCTCCGGACGGCTGGCGTCACGAATCTCCGGCCCGGCATTGGCAGTTTCAATCACCAGCCGGCCTCCGTCGGGCATGGCGTCCCGCGCATTTACCGCCAGATTGACGATCACCTGGTGGAGTTGTCCCGGATCGGCTTCTACTTGCCGCAGGCCCGGATCCAGAATGCACAGCAGCTCGATATCCTCGCCGATCACCCGCCGCAGCATCTGGTCCGCATCCCGGACGATGTCGTTGAGACTGAGTACTTTCGGCTGCAGCACCTGTTTCCGGCTGAAGGCCAGCAGTTGCATGGTGAGTTCCGCCGCCCGCCCGCCCGCCTTGCGAATCTCGCCGACCTGCCGATACACCGGATCGCCGGCCGGCACGCTCTTTAGCACCAGGTCTCCATAACCGTTGATCACCGTCAGCAGGTTGTTAAAATCGTGAGCCACTCCGCCCGCCAGACGTCCGATGCTCTCCATCTTCTGGGCCTGCCGAAGCTGCATTTCCATGTCCGCCCGCCAGACGTCCGATGCTCTCCATCTTCTGGGCCTGCCGAAGCTGCATTTCCATGTTTCTCCGCTCGGTAATATCCAAGATGGTTCCCGCCATTTTCACAGGCGATTTCCTGGCATCGAAGGACAGCTCTCCGCGCCCCAGCACCCAGCGGACTTCTCCATCGCTGAAGCGAACGATGCGGTACTCGCGATGGAACTCCTGGCCTTGTCCGAACACCACGTTCTGCAAGTAATGGAGCACTCCCTGGCGGTCTTCGGAATGCACCAGCGCTCCCCAACTTTCCAAGTTGTGCGGATAGTCCGGACCTATCCCGAAGATCTCGTCCAGAATCTCCGAGCTGGTCCAATTCCAGCTTCTGAAATCGAATACGTAGCTGCCGATCCGTGAAATGCGCTGGGTTTCCCGAAGCCAGTGCTCGCTGGCTTCGAGCGCCTCCCCCGCCTCCCGGCGTTCCGTGATCACCGCCCCGATAGTGATTGCGAGGATCGACAGAATTCCGATGAAGGCCTGCATCACCGGCAGCGTGCTCCATGGCGACGATCCGCCATACGGGCCGCGCTCATGGACCGTGCCCCACAGCGCAATGCCCAGCACCAGCAGCACCACCAGCGTCACTTCCCGCTGGCTGAAGCGATACGCGATCCAGGCGACCAGAGGCAGAATGAGGATATCCGCGGGGTACCTGGTTTCGCTGGTTGGGTGCCACCATACGAAGATCGCCATGGCGAAAAGCGTGACCGTCAGAAAAAGAAAAATCGCTTCCGCCCAGCGGGCGCGGTCCCAGCGCGGCCAGCCCAGGTGCCACCATGCCAGAATCAACGGCGTCATCACCAGTACGCCGCCCGTGTCGCCCACAAACCACGTCCACCAACGCTCGAAGATGGCTCCTCGCGGCAGCACTCCCCCCAGGTACAGACTGGCGACCCCGCAAGTGCACGCGACCAGGCACATCGCGAGCGCGATTCCGACGAAGGTCAGCGTCTTGCGAATGCGATCGAACGGGTTCTGGGCGCCGATGAACCGGCGGAACAGCGTCGCTCCCAGCAAAGCCTGCAGCAGCGATCCCGTGTCAATTCCGGCTCCCGTGGCCAGGAAGGACAAGATGCCGAGCGCATTGGAGCCATGCAGGGAGGACCAGTTGTTCGCCAGAAACGCTCCCAACCAGATTCCCGGCCAGACGCGGTTCCCCAGGATCAACAAGGCGGCCACGGCGATGCCGGAAGGCGGCCAGAATACGGTAGCGATTCCGGGCGGGGGAGCCACGATTCTCCCCAGCCGGCCGGTCAGGAAATAGAGAATGGCAACACCCACGATCTCGGCCAGGACTCGTCCGACTGGATGTGTGTCCGATGTCCCCTGGGCTGACATGCCGGCTTCCCTCCGATTCAGAATACTCGGAAGCTTCAGAATACTCGGAAACGATCGCCACGTACCAGTGATGTCTAGTACACAAGTTTCCCGTGCGCCCTGTTACGATTCAGACAGTAATGCTTTCCCCCAGGTATCCTTTTTACTGTTTCTTAATTCTGATCGCCGCCGAAACACTCCCAGCCCAGCCCATTGACGAGAATCGTCGTCACACATTGACCGGCAACATCCACCCGCTGGCCCGCCAGGAATTCGATCGCGGGCCCGCCCCTGGCGGCCTGCCGATGGAGCGCCTCCTCCTCGTACTGAAACGCAGCCCCGAGCAGGAAACCGCGCTCTCGAGCCTCCTCGAACAGCAACAGGACGTATCTTCCGGCAATTATCACCAGTGGCTGGCTCCCGACGAATTCGGCCGCCGCTTCGGACCCGACGATGCCGACGTCCAGACCGTCACCCGCTGGCTCCAATCGCACGGGCTCGCCATCGCGCGCGTTTCGCGGGGACGCGTCTCCATCGAATTCTCCGGCACCGCGAGCAGTGTCGAAGAAACCTTCCACACCCCCATCCACAAATTCGTCGTGAACGGCGAGGAACACTGGGCCAACGCCGCCGATCCCGAAGTCCCCGACGCTCTGGCGGGCGCGGTTGCCGGCATCGCTTCGCTTCACAATTTCGCATCGAGGCCCATGCATGCCGTATGGCAGCCGCAAGCGACCTTCCCGAATGGCAGCCACGCCATCGGCCCCGCAGATTTCGCCACCATATATAATGTCGGGCCGGCCTGGCAATCCGGCATCAACGGAACCGGGACCACCATCGGGGTGGTCGGCCGCTCCAACTTCAACCTGCAGGACATTGTCCAGTTCCGAAGCCTCTTCGGTCTCTCCGCCAATCCCCCGCAGATCGTAGTCAATGGTCCCGATCCGGGAGATCTCGGCGGAGACGAGGAGGTCGAGGCCGTCGTGGATGTGAGCTGGGCCGGCGGCGTGGCGCCCGGCGCCACTGTCAAGTTCGTCGTGTCGCAATCCACCGTCAGCACCGATGGGGTCCTGCTCTCCTCCGAATACATCGTCGATAATAACCTCGCCGACATCATGACCCAGAGCTTCGGTACCTGTGAGCCTCATTCGGGACAGGGCGGAGTGGCTTTCGTGTCGGCGCTCGCGCAACAGGCGGCCGCGCAGGGCATCACCTTTCTGGCCGCGTCCGGAGATTCGGGCACGGACGCCTGCGATCCTCCCACTTCGCAATCCGGCGTCAGCACTCTGGCGGTAAGCCTGCCGGCCTCNNGCACATCCCGGAGAATGCCTGGAACGGAAGCTGTTCGCCCTTTACCTGCGGATTCTCGGCGAATCTCTTCGCCTCGGGCGGCGGCGCCAGCGCTTACTTCAGCAAGCCCTCGTGGCAGGCGGGCCANNNNGGCGTCGCCGGAATCCCCGCCGATGGCAAACGCGACGTGCCCGATGTTTCCTTGACCGCGGCTTCCTCAAAGGACCCGTACCTGATCTGCATCCGCGGTTCGTGCATACCGAACAGCCAGGGCCAGCACACCTTCCTCGGGGTCGGCGGCACGTCCGTCTCCACGCCCGCCTTCGCCGGCATCCTGGCGCTGATCGTCCAGAAGGCCAAGTCCCGCCAGGGCCTCGCGAACTCCCGCCTCTACCAACTGGCGGCCGGCGAGAAATTCTCTCAATGCGATGGCTCCAATACCACCACGCTCGAAGCCACGGATTGCATCTTCAATGACGTGACCGTGGGCAACAACGCGGTCCCCGGCGAGCCTGGATACGGCACCGCCGGGGCTCTCTACCAAGCCTCCACCGGGTACGACCAAGCCACCGGCCTGGGCTCCGTGAACGTCGGCAATCTCCTCAATTCGTGGGTCGTGCCCGTCACCCCGCCGCCACCCCCTCCCGGTCCCCTGGCCGCGCCCGTGCCCGTGAGTGTCACTCCGCAAGCCGCCGTCGCATCCACTCAGTCGATGACCTTCACTTTCAGCGATCCGCGCGGCTGGCAGGACCTGGGGGTGGTGAATATCCTGATCAACAACTTCCTGGATGGCCGCCAAGCCTGCTTTCTGGCGTACAGTCAGCCGCTCGGCATGTTGTACCTGGTGGCCGATTCGGGCTCCGGGCTCCTGCCCGGCCTGTCACTCAGTGGAGCGGCGTCCGGCAGCCTGAGTAACAGTCAGTGTACGATCGCGGGCGCCGGCTCCTCGGCGGTAGGGAGCGGCAACACCCTGACTCTGAACTTGAATATCAGCTTCAGCGTCGCGTTCGCCGGGAGCAAAGTGATCTATCTGGCGGCTCGCGATGTGGAGGAGAACGATTCCGGGTGGCTGCCCTTGGGAATCGTGCGGGTTCCCGGAGCCGCCGCGAACACCACCACCTCCGTAGTCGGGATGAGTCCCAACGCCGGCAGCGGGCACTCGCAATCCTTCACCTTCACCTTCGCCGACACCAAAGGATGGCAGGATCTTGGCGTAGTCAACGTTCTACTCAATACGTCCTTGGATGGCGGCCAGGCATGTTACGTGGCGTACGCGCGCTCCACTAACACGCTCTACCTGTTCAACGACGCGGGGGCTCCACTGCCGGGTGTGCCGATGAACGGCTCGGGCGCCCTCGGCAACGGACAGTGCACCGTCAACCTGGCGGGCTCCTCGGCTGCAGGAAATGGAAACGCCTTGACCCTGACGCTCGACCTCACATTCAGTTCGACCTTCACAGGGAACCGGATCTTTTACCTGGCCGCCCGCGATACCAACGAGAGCAATAATACAGGTTGGCAGGCCTTGGGATCGTGGACCGTGGAGTAATATAAAGACTGTGATGTCGCGGGTCATTTTTCGTGCAGCAGTCACTTTAATCGCAATCCTGCCATCCGCGCCTGCGCAGAAACTCATTGGCACGGGCGCAGTCGGCAACGCAGCACAGGGCACCGCTGTTGCGCTCTCCGCCGACGGCAACACA
>OMOG01000317.1 GCA_900290305.1 Candidatus Sulfopaludibacter sp. SbA4 | reverse complement strand
CAGCACAGTTACTTCGTGAACGACCGCCTACTGAAACTTCACCACCACTGACACCCGCCGATTCCGCGGGTCGTTCGGGTCTTCGGGGCGAAATAACCTCTGGTCGGCGAATCCGCGCACCTCCACGATCTGTGCGATCCGCACTCCGGACTCCTGAAGCAAACGCCGCGCCGCGTTCGATCGGTCCACCGACAATTCCCAGTTGCTATAGCCTCCAGCGTTGCGGAACGGCCGCGCGTCGCTGTGTCCCTCGATCACGATCTGGTTGGGCATCTTGCCCAGTTCGGCGCCCAGAACCCCCAGCAGGTGCCCGCCGGTATCCGTGGGATTGGCGCTCCCGCTGATGAAGAACATGCCTTGCTCGGTCTCCAGCATCTCGATGCGCAATCCCTCTCCGGTCACGCTGAACTGCACGTTGCCGCCGATCTTCTTGAAGTCCGGCATGCGCCGCAGAGCCTGTTCGATCTGCTTTTGCAGATCTCCCGCGGTCTGGCCATGGAAGCTCAAGCCTTCGCCCGCGCCCGCGGGACCCGCGCCCAGCCTGGTCGTATAGCCGCGAGGGTCGCGGAAATATCCGCTGATGGACTGCTTCACCTTCTCCGTGCTGTTCATCATCCACAGCACGATGAACAGCGCCATCATGGCGGTCACGAAATCGGCATACGCCACTTTCCAGGCGCCCCCGCGATGGCTCCGCTGGAAAGAACGCCGCACTGGCTGGACCGGCGGCGGTGCGGCGGCTTCAGGCGGCTTGCCCCGAGTCATCGGGCGCCCCCTCGGGCGATCCGGCATCCCCCGCTTTCGGCACACTCGGAATTTTGGCGTCGCGCTTGATGGTGGTCTCCATGTCGACAAAGGAGGGCCGCAGCTCGATGGGAATCGACCGGCGCGCGTACTCCACCGCCAGGATGGGCGACGCTCCG
Organism: Candidatus Sulfopaludibacter sp. SbA4; assembly: GCA_900290305.1. Classification (GTDB taxonomy): domain Bacteria; phylum Acidobacteriota; class Terriglobia; order Bryobacterales; family Bryobacteraceae; genus OMOG01. The sequence continues at coordinate 20,072 of OMOG01000317.1, read as the reverse complement.
CGGGCGAATGCCACGATGGCCGTGCGCATCACCTGCAGAAACTGGTTTTGCGCCTCGTTGTGGCTCTCCAGCCGCGCCGCCATCGGGCCCACCACCCCGTAGCACAGCAGGATCCCCAGAAACGTCCCAACCAGCGCCGCCGCCACCTTCTGTCCGATGGTCTCGGGCGATCCTCCGATGGCCTCCATGGTGATCACCACGCCCAGCACGGCGGCCACAATGCCGAACCCCGGCAGCGCGTCGGCGATGGCGCCCAGGGCGTTGACCGGATCGTGCCGGGCGCGCCGCTGGATGTCGATGTCGAGGTCCATCAGCAGGTCCAGTTCGTGCGGGGTGGTCACCCCGATCACCAGCATGCGCAGCGAGTCGCAGATGAAATCGCGCAGGTTGCGATCGGCAAGGAACTGCGGGTGGTGCGAGAAAATGGCGCTCTTGAAGGGATCGTCTACATCCGCCTCGAGCGCCATGATGCCCCCCGCCCGCTGCGAGTAAACGAAGACTTCATAGAGCATGCGCAGGTGGCGCAGAAAATACTGGCGGTCCTCGCGGCGCGGCCGGAAGGTGAGCAGAGCGCCGCGCAGCATTCTGCGGATCACCAGCCAGGGATTGGCCACCAGCGCGATACCCACGGCCGAGCCCCCGATGATCAGCAGCTCCGCCGGCTGCATCAACACGTAGGGGTTTCCGCGCTCCAGAAGGTAGCCTCCGAAAACTGCGACAAACACCAAGACGATACCGATTATGGCGAGCATAGGGGCGGACTCAGTACAGCTCTAGTACATAAATTCCATATCGCCCATTTCCGCCAAAGTTCTAGTACTCGCGTTTCTGCAAGGCAAGAAAGATTTTCAGGCCGCCAACACATCCCCAAACCCGGCCCGAACAGCGGACTTTGGGACGGTACATCCGCAGGTATGATGGCTGTCTCGTTTCGCCCTCCGCTTTGGCAGCCCAGTCGTTGGCGCGGTCGAGTTTGCGTGATCCCGCTTTCTCTTACCAAATATACGTGCCCACTGCCCCCGGAGCCAACGTTGGCGTGATCAGCTTCGCACGATACCGGATGTGGAAGGTCTGCGGGGCCTGGGCGCCATTCACCACGATCAGAACCGTCTTCTTGTCGGGTGTCTGAAACGCCACATTGGGCAGAGTATCGAGATCGTTGGAAGAGATCCGCACCGAGCCGGGCCGAACAAATTTCGCGGCGTGGGCGATTGCGTAGTACGCCACATTCCGGGAAACCGTATTGCCGTCGATCGTGATCGCGCCCTGGCACATGGTGCATCCACCGTTGTCCGTGTGCGGATTGTTTTTGGGGTCGGCAGCCAGGTTCCACAAAATCACGTTGCGGCTCCAGTTTCGGGTGGCGCCGATGATCAGCCTGCGGACCGGCGCCGCCACATTCGCCGTGGGCCTTCCCTCGATAGATCCGGTCACCATCTGCTCGGTGAAATACAGGTTCTTCCCGGGATGGGAATTATGCACGCCGGACATCGCGTCGATCTTGCCGCCGTACAGGTGGAAACCCGAGCCATCCACGTATTTGGCGGCTTCCGGATCGTCCAGGATAGCCGTCGCGTACTCCGGATGGTCGCAGTTGTGGTCGTACAGAACGATCTTCGTGTCGATGCCGGCTGCGTGGAAGGCCGGGCCCAGGTGACTCTTGATGAAGACATCCTGGTCCGCGGAAAGCATCTGCAAACTGGGAGTGTTCTTCTCGTTGAGAGGCTCGTTCTGAATGGTGATGGCATCGATGCGGATACCCTCCGCCTTCATTCCCTGGATGTACTTGACGAAGTACCTGGCGTAGGCGTCATAATACTCGGGCTTCAGTTTGCCGCCCTTGACGTTGTTGTTGGTCTTCATCCAGGCGGGCGCCGACCAGGGCGAGCCCAGTATCTCGATCTTTGGATTGACCGCCAGGATTTCTTTCAGGATGGGGATTACATCCGCCCGGTCCGGATCGAGGCTGAACCTGGACATCTCTTTATCCGTCTCACCCGGCGGCAAGTCGTCATAGGAAAATACGTGGTCATTCAGGTCGGAGGCCCCGATACTGACTCGCAGATAAGAGACCCCGATGTTGTTGCCGTCGTCGGCAAACAGTTCCTTGATCAAGGCAGCTCGCTTCGCGGCATCCATGCGGATCATGTGCTGGGCGCTGCCTCCCGTAAGTGCATAACCAAAGCCGTCGATTGGCTGGAACTTCTGTTTGTCGTCCACGTCGATGACCGGATTGGGTGTGGCCGACTTAGCGAAGTGCAAGACTGTCTTCTGCCGCTCAAACAAAGCCGACTTGTCCGGCGTAGTCAGCCAGAGTGCCGCGTCTCCCTTTTTCTGTGCGCACACGGAGGACGGCATCAGTCCGAGCGCTACGATCAGCGAACAGCCGGTAAAGGCCGGTTTCATAGGATCTCCTCGTTGACTTGCTAGCTGGTGGGACAGGCGATCGGTTTTTGTCGCCTGTCTTCCATCCGATAGCGGACCCAAGCCGATGAAAAACGTGCCGCGTGCCTCGGTTCCGATTGTGGGGCCGACTGGCAGTCGGCCCTGCGAGACCGATGTTTTTTCGAGAGTGTCTTCCTGGCAATGGCAGGCCACAAAAGGCGATGGCCCGCCCCACCCTGCCGTTTGCCACTGTCCCTGAATCATGGACCTGAACGACATGGCCGTTACGCTCCCCACGTCAATGTGGTCACTGAATCCGCGGGCAGGCTGACTTCGGCCTCCATGGCGCCCAACCGCAGGAAGATTTTCCGGCCAGCCGCGGCGTTCGTCAGTACCGCCGCACGGGTCCCATCCGGGTTGGTGACGGCCACGTGCGAAATCCCCTCCAGATCGCCCGAGGACTCGATGCGCCGCGCGCCGCGCCGGATCGCCCGCGAGAAGTGCGCGAAGGCCCAATACTGGCCGCTGCGGGTGACCTCTCCGGTCTTCGAGTCGATGGTCACCAGGCCGCCGCAATCGAACGGCCCGATATTCGGCTTGCCGGCTTCATCGAGCGCCAGGTTCCAGGCGATGACGCACCGCGACCAGTTGCGGAGAATTCCCGTAACGTTGGAGCCCCAGTGCTGCCAATTGGTGAGGTAGCGGGGATCGTTGTAGTCCGAGCCGCCCTCGGTCCAGTACATGTGCTTTTCGGGATGGACCTCGTGTACGTGCGTCATGGCGCTGGCGTCTCCCACATACCCGTGCCACGCCACCCCATCCACGTACCGGTTCACACCGGGATCGTCGAGCTCCGCGATGGCCCGCCCCCACAGATTGTAGTTGTGGTCGAGAATCCAGATCCTGGTGTCGATCTGGCTCTCCGCCAGTTGCGGGCCAAGGTATCTTGCGACGAACTCCATCTCGTATTCCTGCCCCCACAGGCATGCCGGCATGCGGCCGTCCTGTTCGGTGTCCACTTCGTTCTGGACGGTCACCGCGTTCAAAGGCACGCCTTCGGCCGAGTAGCCCTGAAGGGTCTTCACGAAGTACTTTGCGTAAGCGGCAAAGTGCTGCTTTCGCATGGAGCCGCCCAGCATGGAGCCTCCCGCCTTCATCCATCCCGGAGGGCTCCAGGGGGAACCGAGCAGAAACAGACCGGGATTCACGCCGCGGGCCTGCCGCAAAATCGGGAGAATGTACGGCTTGTCGTGATCGATCGAGAACCGCCGCATCTCGGGGTCCGGCTCGCCCTCGTCGAAGCTGTACATTTTGGTGGCATAGTCGCTCGACCCGAGACAGACGCGGCAGACGCTGAAACCCATCTCCGAGGGGTGGAAAATCTCCTTCAGCAGGTGCTCCCGAGCCGGCCCCGCGAGCCGGTTCAGCATGTAGCAGGCGGCATCCGTGAAAGAGGCCCCGAACCCCAACACCTCCTGGTACGTCCGAGCCGGATCGAGGACAATGGAGTCGGCCGACGAGCCGCGTTCCGGCCGCCACTGAAGGGGCGCCTCCCGCGCGAGTCTCTTCGTTCCCGACGTCAGGCGAACTTGGATTTCCCGCGCCGGCGCCGCGGCCTGTGCCCCCGTTTGCGCCGCCGACTCTGCCCCCGTTTGCGCCAACGTCGCGCCGCTTCCGGCCATGGCAGCCACGCTGGCCGCCGTCAGCTTCATCACCACGTCACGACGACTCCGTAATTTCGACATGCTGTGCAAACGCACTTCGAGCCTCCCGTTCCGCTTCCGAGGGTAGAGAAGCCCGCGGGGATTTTCAAGGCTATTACCGTAGCGATGGCGGGCATAGCCATTACTGTATGCGCTATCAGTGGGTTACCTATCTTGGCAGGCCCGCGCGGGCGGCCGTGTAGTCCACGTATCATTACGGCGATCTGGGTGATACAATCGCCGTTAGATTGGGGTTTGATGACGGCTCGCGGGAAAATCTCCGAACCAACTGCCGGGCACGCCGTTGCCGTCGGCGTGTCGGAAACTCCCGAGGAGCGCGCCGCGATCCAGGCCCAACTGGAACGGATTCTTGCCAATCCGCTGTTCAAGAACAGCAAACGATATCCCAACCTTCTGCGCTACGTGGTGGAACAGACGCTGGATGGACATCCTGGTGAACTGAAGGAACGAACCCTGGGGATCGAGGTCTTCGCGCGTGAGCCGGACTATGACACGAATCTCGATCCGGTAGTTCGGACAACCGCCGCCGAAATTCGGAAACGGCTCGCTCAATATTATCAGGACCCCCATCACGAGGCGGAGATCCGCATCGATCTGCCGCTTGGATCTTACGCTGCCCGGTTTCAGGTGCCGCTCGAGAAACCCGCGCCGCCGCCGATTATTCCCACAAGCCTGGTAGCCGAGCCTGCCCCTACGACGCTGAACCCTCCGGTCCCGGCCGCCCGGCCCCGGCGTGTACTTCGTGTGGCGGCGCTGGTGGGATTCGCGGCTCTCCTGGTCGGGTTTGCCTGGCTCAAGCTCTGGCCGGCACATTCCGCGCTCGACCGTCTCTGGAGTCCCGTCCTGGAAGCACCCAGTCCGGTGCTGCTGTGCGTGGGGCAGCGTCCGTTCGCGGGCTCTTACCCGGGCGAGCCGAAGTCTGTGTCCGCACCCGCCCAGTTTTCCGCAACACCCCAGACCACGCTGTACCAACTGTATTACCTCGGCAGTCAAAACGCCGCCCTTCCCGATGTCACGACCATGGGCAGGCTGGCCGGACTGCTCCAGGCGAAAGGAAAGCTTTACCACATCCGCGGCGAAAGCTCCACTACCTTCGAGGATGTGCGGGATGGGCCGGTGGTCCTGATCGGGGCTTTTAATAATGATTGGAGCATGCGGCTCATGGGCCTGCGGCGCTTCAGCTTCGAGAGGGATGGCGATACCTTCTGGATCAAGGACCTGCAGAACCCATCCGACAAAAGTCACGCGGTGAACTACTCCATGCCGTACATGAATGTCACCGAGGACTTCGCTCTCATTTCCCGCGGGTTGGACCCGGTTACCGAGCGCATGGTCATGCTGGCCGGCGGACTGACCGGTTACGGCACCATCGCCGCGGGTGAGTTCCTCAGCAACCCCGCGTACATGGAGACCGTAGCCGCGCGTGCGCCGGCCAATTGGGCGCACAAGAACGTGCAGATTGTGATCTCGACCAAGGTAATCAACGGCAAATCGGGCCCGCCCAAAGCCCTCATCGCCCATTTTTGGTAGTCCGGGCCCTTGCGCGTTTGGGGATTGTGCGGCTCAGGCCACAAGCCCAGTCACTATCAATTCTAACGGCAAGCTTTCGCTTGACGGCGAAAATCGCCAGCAGACTCCTACGTTCCCCAAATCCGGTCCGTGACTGCTGCGGACATCTGCTTGTGGGGTGTTCGACGGCCAGGTGCCCATCTTTGTGAGAGAATTGATGAGAGAATTAACGATGGGGGTCAAATGAAGGGAACGGAACCGTCGATCTTTGATCTAAGCCCGGCAGAAAAGCTTCAACTTGTGGAAGATCTGTGGGATGACCTAGCCGGCACGCCAGAAGCTGTGCCCGTCCACGACTGGCAGAAACAGGAACTGGCGCGTAGAAAAGCGAATCTTCTGAAAGACCCGGCCTCGGGATTGCCCTGGGAAGACGTGAAGCAAAAGGCGCACGCCCGGCATGGCCGCTAAACTGGTCGTTGCACCAGAAGCCGAACTCGATATTACCGAAGCTTATATCTGGTACGAGAGACGCCGAGTGGGACTGGGCGAGGAGTTTCTGAGTTCAGTTGATGCGTGTATGGAGCGCATTCGTCGCCAACCTGCGATCTACCCTCGAGTTCATGAGGAATACCGCCGTGCCCTGATACGGCGATTTCCATATGCCGTCTTTTTCGAGTCCAGGGAAACGGCAGTAACAGTTTACGCCGTGTTCCACACCTCCCGGGACCCTGAGAAGTGGCGGCTGCGCCTCTCCTGATACCGGTACGTCAGCAATCCCGCGTACGTGGAGGCGATTCGCCGCGCGGGTGCCGGCCAATTGGGCGCACAAGAACGTGCAGATTGTGATTTCGACCAAGGTAAATCAACGGGAAATCGGGCCGCCCAAGGCCCTCATCGCCCACTTCTGGTAGTCGGGGCTCATCTTGTACGGTTAGAGTTAGAACATGTCGAAGATGATCCAGGTCAGAGATGTCCCGGAACACGTGCATGGCACCCTGAAGTCACGCGCCGCTCGCGAAGGCATGAGCCTTTCCGATTACCTCAAGAAGGAATTGGCGCGAATGGCGGAGCGGCCGACCATGCAGGAGTGGCACGAGCGCGCCCAACAGGCGAAGCCCATCCGGGCCAGGCGGACCCCTGCCCAAGTAATACGCGAGCTGCGAGATTCACGATGATCGTTCTGCACGCCTCCGTGGCTGGCCCATTAGATCGAAGTGCTGAGTGCAATTCGAAGGCTTGTGGCTGATCAGCGACTGTGTCAACGCCCAGGCCAGGGAGCCCGCTCCGCCGTCGCCGACCCTTCGCGGATCACCACCAACTGGTTCGCCGCAACCTTCGCAAACGTCTGCTTCGCGCCGCCGAGCCACTGGATTTCCAGGTCGGCGGCCTCCGCCTTACCCAGGCCGAAGTGCAGGCGGCGATCGTTGCACGAGCAGTAACTGGATTGACTGATTACCTCCTGTACCTGCTGTTTGCCGCCGTATCGCGCCAGGACCCGGGCGCCGATGGCGCTGCGATTCGACCGGGTGCCGATCAGCTTCACCTTCAGCCAGCGGGAATCGCCACTGACGTCGTTGCGCAGCAGCGAGGGCGGCTCGTTCAGGTTGACGATCAGGATATCCAGGTCGCCATCGTTGTCGAAGTCGCCAAACGCGCAGCCGCGGCTGGAGTGCAGCGCTTCCATGGCCGGCCCCGCGGCCTCCAGCAGTTCTTCGAACTTCCCGTTGCCCAAACTGCGGAAGATCACTCTGGGTGTCTTGTAGGGATAGCCGGGCACCTTGCCATCGATTTCCGGATACACGTTGCCCGTCACCAGAAACAAGTCGGGGTATCCGTCATTGTCCAGATCCACGATGCCGGCGCCCCAGCCGGTAAATCGCGTCTCCACTCCCAGCCCCACACTCAAAGTCACGTCGTTGAAATTGCCCTTGCCGTCATTCCGGTAAAGCGCGCTGGTGTCGTCCGTGAAATGGCCCTTGAAGAGATCCAGGTGGCCGTCCAAATTGTAGTCCCCGATGCCCACTCCCATGCCGGCCTGTTCGACGCCGTCGTCATTGAGGCCGGCGCCCCGCTCCACGCCCTCCTCGCGGAAGGTGCCGTCGTGGTTGTTCATCAGCAGCAGGCTGGCGCTGGTATCGCAGGCCACAAAAATGTCCGGCCAGCCGTCCTCGTCGTAATCGGCGGCTACCGGGGTGAGGCCGTAGCGGCCTTTGATTTTGCCGATTCCCGACGCCTCCGTCACATCCCTAAACGTGCCATCCCCGTTGTTGTGAAAGAGCGAGTCGAGACCCGTGGGAAGCCCGCGAGGACCGCAGTTCACGTGGACGTTGCGGAACATGCAGTTCTCGTTGTCTCCGGGTTTGGGCGTGCGGTCCGTATCGAAATTCACGTAATTGGAGACGAACAAGTCGAGCCGGCCGTCACGGTCGTAATCGATCCAGGTGCAGCCCGACCCCCAGTGGGTTCGATTGCGGCCGACTCCGGCCTTCTGCGTCACGTCGGAGAAGGTGCCGTCCCCGTTGTTGTGGTAAAGCGCGTTCTCGCCCCAATACGTGATGAACAGGTCCTCAAATCCGTCGTTGTCGTAATCGCCCACGCAAACGCCGCACGGCCAACCGGTACGGACCAGGCCGGCTTTCGCCGTTACGTCGGAGAAGGTGCCGTCCCGATTGTTCTTGTACAGGCGGTTGGTGGCGCCCTCCGGAGCCGCCCCGAAACGCGTCCCGCAAAGGACGAAAATATCGAGCCAGCCGTCGTTATCGTAGTCCAAAAAGGCGCATCCGCAGCCCATGGTCTCGACGATGTAATCCTTCCGGGAGACGCCGCCATAGATGGTGGGCGCCCGGAGGCCGGCCGCTTCCGCGACGTCCGTGAATCGCGCCAGAAACGGAATCCCCGATGGCTTGCCACGCGGGGTGGGTTTCACGCTGCGTGTGGCCATGCCTTGCGCGGCCAGGCGGACCGCGTCCAGCGAGAACGGGACGCTGCCGGCCAATTGCAGTACGTTGCGACGGGATAGCTTCACGGGTACCGGTGGTTCGGCTACGATTGTTGGGTTCAGGATAACTGCTGTCCACGCCGCGTGTCAATCGCTGGCGAGCCGGAGCCTTGGGAACCGGACTGGGGCAGACACCTTGCCCGTGCGAAGCCGGGATCGTTTTTTGTCGTCTGCCTTCTTGGACAATTCGCAGACTGCCTGCCTGTCCGATGATCGAAACGAGCTCAATCTTAAAGCGCTCTTCGATTTCCGAGCAGAGGGCTTCCGGACCTATTTGTATTAAAGCCTCTTCGTTTTCTGGGGGCGAAGGGCGTGAAGAAGGCAGGCCAGGGCTCCATAAGCCCGAGACGTGACCGTCCTATCGGAATACGAGGTTAGCGTTCGATGAGCTCGATCTGGGGAAAATGAATCTTCAGCTTATAGCAAATGAAGAGAACCAGGATCGCGCCCAGTGTAGAAAAAATGAGACCGGCGGGATGATATCGTTCGTTCGTCGGGCGCGAAAACATGTGGGTAACGGCGCCGCCGATGATCGATCCGATGATGCCGAGCACGATCGTCCAGAAGATCGTTATGTGCACGTGCATCACCGATTTCGCGATAACCCCCGAACCCCCGAGATTAGCCCAATAAGAACATACCAGATTAAGTGAAACATACCCTCCTCCTTTTCCTTCAGCGGTTGCCTTCGGCGGGAATTTCCATTTTGGACTGCCTGCTCTGGAGTATACACCCAGCCGCGATTCCGTTGATCCGGCGAGCTGCCGAGGTTTGCACCCCTGGTGCCCGTCAGTCGGACGAAACTTCGGTATCTCGGGCAACTACCCACTTCTGCCCACCAGATTCCTGGCGAGAACATGCCCTTCGCACCGGCAACTCGCCGCCGAAGGAAGGTCTGACCGAAAGTTTGGGTCGGGCCAAGAATCCTCCCACGAATCCACTGTTCCGTCTCAGCGGGTCGTCAAACTATGGCCGTTCTCGTTGTGATTGGCAAGTTCTTTCGTTGCAATCGCCGGCCGGACGCCGCGATTCTGACTCCTAGTCTGTGACTTCCAGTCAAGCCACTTGGTAGGACTTTCTACCGGCAGACTGTGGGGCCGGATGGCATCCGGCGCGGCGGTTGGCAACCGCCGCGCGAGCCGACTGCCAGTCGNNCCGCCCCCCCTGGAGTCACAGGCTGTTCCATCCGGCGGCCCGCCGGCGGCGGTGCTGACTCCTGGCTCCTGACTCCCATCCGCATCGGATCAAGAGCGGAGCCTTGCTGGTTAGTGGAGAGCCGGCTTCAGCCTGCCGTCAGCCCGCTCTGCCCCGCCCATCCGGAAGGTTCCGGAGTAGCGCACTCCATGCCACGCTCCGCTCCAAAATCAAGAGAATTGACCAGCCTGAAAATCTCGGTCACGTCACCAGAAAATATTTTTGGCACCTTCCTTTTGCCACCTTTTCGCTGATTCTAAAACTACTTACTCCGACTACCCCGGTGCGGGGTGCCCGTGCCTCCGCATATCTGTCTGCTACATTTAAATCAGGAAGAGACTTGCGCCCCCTTCACTCCCCGGTTGTGTGGCGACTGAGCTGGACTGCGGTCGAAGTAGTCTGAGCCGTTTGGTCTCTGGCCCACTTCCAAAACCGAAGCTTACTTTCGGTTTTGCCGCGCTCGCAGAGCCTCAGTGTGACGGCCAGGTTCCAATCGGAACAACGCGGCGCGATCCGCCCCGGACTCACCCCTAAAACCGCTCACTTTTGAGCGTGTTCATCTGTAAGTTGTTGATTGCAAATAAAACCGGCCGCTCATTTTGAGCGGTTTTTGTCTTAGGAGGACTTATACGGAACCGACAATCGCGAACCCCGGTACCCGGACCCCTCGGGTGACGATGATTTTCCACAAAAGCCCCAATCATCGTCACCCGATTTCGCGTGTCCCCCGCAACCAATACAAACAAAGAAACTTAATACACCATCGAAAATAAATCGACTCACCCGCAAATCTTCGTCACCATCGTCACCTGCCCAAGGCCCCCGCCGTCTGTGACGTGGGGCAGACCAGCTTGCCCGTGCGAAGCCGGGATCGTTTCCTGTCGTCTGCCCCCTGGACGGGCTTCTAACCCGCCGCCGAGGTCCCGAGCCGTATTGCGGCGTATAAAACACCCGCTACAAGGGCGTGCGGACAGCGTTAACGTCACGCGTAAGCCACTGAAAAAGCTAAAGAAGTCCCGTTTATCCGAGCTTGCTACCGTATGGATCTTGTACGCCGCCTGCCGCCGTGCCAATGTGGCATCACCAATGCGTAGTAGGTTTCTACTATAAGGGAGTTGCGTTTGAATGGGGTGGTTCAAGTCAACTTGAAACTCACTCCGAAAAGGAGAGCAGGAAATGAGAAAGGCAACAGCGTTGCGAGCCTTGTTGGTCGCAACAGCGTTCTTGTGCATAGCCCTCGCCGGCTTTGCGCAAAGCACGAATTCCAGTGATCTCCGCGGCACGGTCACCGATTCCACCGGCGCCGTGATCCCAGGCGCAAAAGTCACGATTCTCAATTCGGAAACAGGCGTCACGACCGAACTTACCACCAATGACGCCGGTATTTACGACGCGGTCTCGATTCGTCCTGGAAAGTACAAGATCACCTTCAGCAAAGAGGGCTTCGGCAAACTCGTGCGCGAGGAGGTCACCCTCGACGTTGGCGTGCTCAGCATCGACGCGCAGTTGACCGTCGGAGCGTCCCAGCAACAAATCGAGGTGACCGCCGAGGCGCCCTTGCTCAAAACCGATACCCCCGAGCAATCGGAAACCCTCCGGACCCAGGTGATGGCCCAGTTGCCCAACATCGGTCAGGACTGGCAGAATTTCGAAAAGGTTCTGCCCGGCTTCCAGAACGCCAACAACGCCAACGGCGCGATGTCCATCAACGGGAACATGCCGAACTATTTCAACATCATGGCGGACGGCGGTTCCGTAATGTTGCCGCACAGCGACAACTTCGACGTGGCGATCTTCGAGACGGTTCAGGAAGTCCAGATCCAGACGTCGACGTTCTCCGCCCAGTACGGCATCGGCGGCGCAGTGTTCAATCAGATCAGCAAGGGCGGCACCAACCAGTGGCACGGCGCAGCCTACGAGTATCTGCGGAACAACTTCTTCAATTCCCGCAACACCTTCAGCCCGTCGGTCAGTCTGAGCCGGTGGGACAACTTCGGCGCATCGGTCGGCGGACCGACCATCAAGAACAAGATGTTCTTCTACTTCAACGTAGACAAGGTCATCAACAACGGTGGGTCGTACCCCTTCTCCAGCTTTCCGACCGCCCTCGCCCGCGCCGGCAACTTCTCGGACACGGGCAGCAACAAGCTGACCTCGTACCAGAACCTGATTTACGACCCGCTCACTACGGTTTCGACCGGCCCCAGCGCGTTTTCGCGCACGCCCTTCCCCAACAACACGATTCCTACCAGCCGTTTCTCCCCGGTGGCGGTGGCCGCGGAGAGTCTGTGGCCGACGCCAAATCTTGGCGTTCCCAACCAGGTATCCAACAACTATCAGACGTTTGTTCCCAGCGTGAGCCCGTTCCTGAAATTCTTCGGGCGTATCGACTACAACATTTCCGACTCGAACCGTCTCACCTTCTCCATCACGGAGCGCGACAACCCCGGGATCGGCTACTCGTCGAACTGTCCGTCGGGCTGCAACCCGTTCGACATCGACAGCCGGAACATCCAGGTTTCGGATGTGTGGACCTTGAAGCCCACCATCGTCAATGAGTTCCGCATGGCGTATACACGCCAAGGCAACTGGTATACGCCGCAGTCGTTCGGCGAAGGCTACCCGAGCAAGCTGGGCATCAACTATGCCGTGGCGGATGTGCTTCCCAGCCTCAGCGTGTCGGGGCCGGTCGGCGGCACCAGCATCGGACCCGGCACCAACGCGATCTATGCCGAGGACTCCCTCCAGCCGTCGGACGTGGTGACCCTGATCAAAGGCAAGCACATCCTGCACTTCGGTGGCGAGTTGCTGGATTTCCGCGATAACTCCACTCCGTGGGGCAATATCAACGCCGCCAGTCTGACCTTCTCGGGCGCCTTCACGCGGTCCGGGTACAACGTCACCTCCAGCGGTCTTGGCTATGCCGACTTCCTGCTGGGCGCGGTGGCAAACTGGAGCGCTGGTTACACGCCCATCACCGGCGCCCGGCAAAAGGACCCGCAGGTCTTCGCCCAGGACGACTTCAAAGTTCTCCCCAACCTGACCGTCAACCTGGGTCTCCGCTTCGAGCGGCAGGCCGGCTGGCACGAGGTTGCCAACCGCTTGGGAGGCTTTGATCCGACCCTGCAGAATCCCCTGTCGGGAAACTTGGGCGCCATGTGGTTCGCCTCGGCCAACGGCCGGCAGAACGAAATGGAAGGCGTCAATGTCTGGCTGCCTCGCGTGGGCTTTGCCTGGTCTCCGGCCGCCAAGTGGTCGGTTCGCGGCGGCTTCGGCATCTACAGTTTGCCCTGGAGCATCGACACCTATTCCGGCGGTGAGATGGGCTTCGGCACCCTGAGTTCAGGGTCCATTTCCAACACCGATCAGATGACGCCGCTGTTCTACGCTCAAAGCAACGCGCCGCCCATTTTCGTACAGAATGGCTGCGTGCCCGGCACCGGCTGTTACGTCCTGGCATCGCACGATCCGTCAGGGTACAACGGCCAAGGCGTGAACTTTGTTCCCAGGCACATCCCGGTCGGGAAGAACTACGAGTGGTCCTTCAGCGCTCAGCGGGAATTCGGCAGCGGCATGGTCGTGGAGCTTGCGTACGTGGGCAACCACGGCTCCGGCCTCCCGTACCCGGTGAATATCAACCAGATTCCGCAGGCCAGCCTGGGTCTGCTCCCGGTGCAGAATTACCGGCCCTACCCGCAGTATTCAGCCATCAACGGCAACTACTTCGATGCGTACTCCAACTACGACTCGATGCAGCTTTCGTTCCAGAAACGTTTCGCGCACGGGTTCAGCCTCAATACGAACTATGTATGGTCGAAGATGCTGTCGAACTACGACTCCTCGGGCTGGGGCAGCCGCAACGGCACCAACACCATTCAAAACTCGTACGCCCGGAACACCACCTACTCGCTTTCGAACTTCGACGTCCCGCAAAACTGGAAGGGCTCCGTGGTCTACGCCCTGCCGTTCGGCAAGGGCCAGAAGTTCCTGAACAGCGGCGGGATCGCGGATGCGTTCCTCGGCGGCTGGCAGGTATCCTCGCTGTTCCTCTACCAGTCCGGCAACGTCTTCACGGCGCAGATGAATTCCAACAACACCAATTCGCAGGCCAACTCCCAGTACCCCAACGTGGTGCCTGGCGTTCCTTTGTATCCTGCCAACAAGACGGCTGCGGAGTGGTTCAACCCCGCCGCTTTCTCCGCGCCGGCCCAGTACACTTACGGCAACGCCGGCAGGAACATCCTGCGCGGACCGAGGTATTCCGACGTCGACTTCTCGGCCGCCAAGACCGTGCGCATTATGGAACGCGCTCAGATTCAATTCCGGTTTGACGCGACCAACGCTCTCAACCACACCAGCCTCGGCATTCCGAACTCCAGCATCGGAGGCTCGACTGTCGGGCAGATCACCGGTGCGCAGCTTTCAAGCCGCACGCTCCAACTCGGCGCCCGTTTGTCGTTCTGACGGACGCGCTCTCACCCGGAAGGACGGCCGCGCACCGCGGGGCCGTCCTTCCGGTAACCTAAAGTCATGAGGATCCCCGCAGTCGTTTCCGTCTTCCTGATTGCAGCGTCCGTTTCCGCCTTTTCCCAAGCTCCCACCAAGCAGCAGCAGATCGAATCGCACTCCCGGCAGGCACAGGAATTCCTGAGAACCAATCAACCCGACCTGGCGGTGCGCGAGTTCAACTCAATTCTGGAACTGGACCCGAACAATGTCGACGCTCGCGGCAATCTCGGCGTGACGCTGTTTTTTAAGGGCGATTATGCCAAGGCCGCTCCGCATCTTCGCGCGGCCGTCAAACAGCGCCCCAATCTATGGAAGATTGAGGCGCTGCTCGGCATGTCGGAAAGGCGTATAGGCCAGACGGCCGCCGCGCAGGCCGACCTGGAGAAGTCCTTCCCCCAGTTGCAGGAGGAGAAGCTCCGCATTCAGGCCGGCATGGAGTTGATCGAGATCTACTACGGCGCCGGCAATCTGGACAAGGCTGCCAGCATCGCGGGGGTTCTCCGGCAGCTTGCGCCCACCAACACCGATGTCCTCTATACCGCCTACCGCATCTACTCGGACCTGGTCGGCGAGAGCACCCTTACCATGGCGATGCTCGCCCCCAAATCCGCGCGCATGCACCAGGTCATGGCCCAGGAGATGGCTCGGCAAGGGAACACCGAAGGAGCGATCGCGCACTACCGGGAAGCTGTCAAATTGGACCCGCAGCTTCCCGGGCTTCGATTCGAACTGGCCGAAGCCCTGAATCTCTCTTCGTCCGCTGCCGACCAGGAGCAGGTGGAGAAGGAGTACCAGGCCGCCCTGTCCGACAACCCCTTCGATGAGAAGGCCGAATGCCGGCTTGGCGACATCGCTCTTCGCGCATCCGAATTAGAGAGCGCCCTGGCGCACTACACGCGCGCCCTGGAATTGCAGCCCAACGACGCGGAGGCCTGCCTGGGGATCGGAAAGACGCTGACCCAGATGCATCGTCCGGCGGAAGCGGAGCCGTACCTCAAGCGCTCTGCTCAACTGGAGCCCTTCAACGCAGCCACGCATTACCGTCTTTCCCTGGTGTATCGGGCCGCGGGGCGTACGGCCGATGCGCAAAAGGAGCTGGCGGAATTTCAGAGGCTCAAGGACATGAAAGAGCGGCTCAAACAGGTCTACGAGGAAATGCGCCTGCAACCGGTGAAACAAGAGCGGCCCGAAACGGATATCGCAAAATAGGTTGCCAGGGGGGCGTCCCCGGCAACATCAACGACCCTTGCCTTCCTATCGCTCGGGGGCGCGCGACACCAAACGGGCCTTTTGCGCGTAGCTCTTGCCTCCGGCGTTGAGCGTGAACGCATAGTCGCCGGGTACGGCAAGAGGCGGAGCTTGCGCGCCCCCACGGCCACCGCGTCCACCCCGGCCCGCTGCGGCGGGATCCTGTGCAGGCTGCGGCGCGTAGGTATTGAGGGACCAGACTACCTGGTTCACGCCGGCGTGGCTGACGGGAACCAGCGTGCACACCACCTTTCCGGAGGCGTCCGCGATGGTGATGTAGGGCCGCCGGCCATCGCCGCCATCGGCAACGCAGGGCGCGCCGCCGAATCCGCCCCGCCCGCCGCCGCGGCCGCCCTGGGGAAAAGCAGCCGACGCGGCATCGGGCGGTGCACTCTTCAGATAGTAGGCGATGGTCATGCCGTTCGGCTCATTGGGAGTGGTCGGATAGCGATCGCCGAGCAGCCGGTAATTGCCGAAACTACCTTCGTTGCGCTCCGCGAAGGAGCGTATGGGAAGCAGCGCGGCGTCGCTCGAAAGGACCGTCTTGTCGACGCCGCGCAGGGGCACGATGTTGGTGACCCAGACGCCTCGGCCGTAGGTGCCGACCACCAGGTCGCCCTCGCGCGGATGCACCAGCAGATCGGTGACCGGCGCAGGCGCCATATTGGACTTGAACGAGACCCAGTTGCCGCCGCGGTCAAAGGAAACGAAGACACCGGCGCTCGATCCCAGAAAGAGCAGGTTCGCATTCACCGTGTCCTCCACGATCGAGGTGGCCTCGGCCACGTCCGGGAGGCCGTTGGTAATCCGCGTCCACGTCGCGCCGAAATCCGTGGTGCGGAAGACGAAAGGCCGGAAGTCATCCTGACGGCGGCGCGATTTGGTGACGTATGCCGTGCCGGCTTCGAAGCGCGAACCGAAAACGCGCGATACCCAGGCATCGTCGGGACCGCCGGCAGCGGCCACGTTGGCTGTAGTGTCGCTCCAGTGAGCACCCGCGTCGCGAGTCACTTGCACCTTGCCGTCGTCCGTGCCCACCCAGATAACGCCGGCGCGGGCGGCCGATTCCGCGATGGTGACGATGGTGCAGTGCTGGATGGACGTGTTCTGCGTATTGATCTTTTCCGGGTTGTTGGTGGTCAGGTCGGGACTGATGACTTCCCAATGATCGCCGCGGTCCTTGGAGCGAAGGAGAAACTGCGAGCCGTAGTAAATGGTGTTGTGGTCTTCGGGTGAGATGCGGATGGGGGCGATCCAGTTGAAGCGATAGAGAATCGAATCGGCGGGAGCGGCGGCGCCTCGCCCACCGAGCGGGCGGACGTTGGTGAATGGGTGGGGCGAGTTGAGCTTGGTGGGATCGATGATGGTGCGTGTGCGCGTCTCCATATCCACCCGTCCCAGCGTGCCGAACTCCTGCGTGTTATACAGCCAGCGCCCCATGGGATCGGGCTCGTTATACATGCCGTCGCCGATGCCCACGGACACCCAATCGTCGATATTGATGCGGCCCGACCAGCCGTTCGAAGGGCCCTTCCAGCTCTCGTGATCCTGCAGGCCGCCATAGATGTTGTAGGGCTGGTTCATATCGACACCGATGGCGTAGAATTCCCCGAGCTTGAGGTTCGCGAAATGATCGGAGGTGCGGCCGCCGTCGTACGAAACGGAGACACCGCCGTCCGAAGTGGCGATCATGTGGTCGGAGTCTTCCGGGTCGATCCAGAAGCTGCGGAAATCGCCGAAGGTGGTGATGAAGGGATATCCGCCGCGCCCGCGGCCACCTCCGCCACCTCCGCCACCGAGGCCGGCCCACGTCTTGCCGCCGTCGTTGGATTGAATCATGTTGGACCCGGTGATGAAAACCCTCTCGGGATCGTTGGGGTCGACGCGAAGCTGGTTGAAGGAGTAGCCGGCCTTGCGGCTGACGTCCTCACCTTCGGCGCTGACACGGCGCCAGGCGCGGCCGGCATCGTCGGTGCGATAGACTTCGCCGCCGATATACGAAGCGGGTGCCGCAAACGAAGTATCCTGCTGCTGCGCCGCGCCCGGCCGCAGATTGAAGTTGTCGATGACGGCGTAGACCACGTCGGGGTTCTTGCGGCAGATATCGAGACCGATGCGCCCCGTGTTTCCCTGGGGCAGGCCGTTGGCCACCTTCTCCCACTTGGCGCCGCCATCGTTGGTCTTGAAGATGCCGCCGCCGGGACGCGCTTCCATGATTTTCCAGGGGAGCCGGATGGCGTCGTACATGGCGGCGTAGAGCACATTGGGATTGCGGTAGTCGATCGCCAGGTCCACCGCGCCGCTGGTTTCATTGACGAACAATTGCTTCTGCCAGGTGCGGCCGCCGTCGGTGGTCTTGAAGATGCCGCGCTCCTGGTTGGGTGTGCCCAGGTGGCCGAGCGCGGCAACCCAGACGATCTCGGGATTTGCGGGATGGATGACGATGCGGGCGATATGCTCGGTATCGCGGAGGCCCATGTTGGCCCAGGTCGTTCCTCCGTCGGTGGACTTGTAGACTCCATCGCCCCAGTAGGCGCTGCGCGTCAGGGAGTTGTCGCCGGTGCCGGCCCAGACGACACGGGCATCGGAAGGGGCCACGGCCACAGCGCCCACCGACGTGATTCCCAGGGTATCGGTGACGGGTTCCCAAGTGGTGCCATTGTTGGTGGTGCGCCACACGCCTCCGGTGCGCGCGCCGGCGAACACGGTGCGGCGATGTACCTGGGCCGGCGTTTCCGGAACGGCCAGCGAGGAAACCCATGCTCCTGTGCGCCACGGCCCGAGGTTGCGAAACTGGAAGGCGTTCAGGATATCGCTGTAAGTGGGGTCGGCAGCGAAGGCGCAGCCCGCCAGGGCCAAAACGATGCACAGCTTTTTCATTTAGAACCGCACCTCCAGGTTGTGGCCGTCGAAGACCGCGGATTTCGACGCGTCGCCCATCTTCACGCGGATGTCGCGCTTCGCCGGCGGCAGCATTTTGGAGCCGGCGGCCAGGCGCAAGGTCAGCGCCTTGCGCGCGTCGTTCCACGCCATCTGAATGCCCATCCATTCGCCTTTTCGATAGTCGAAGGAGCTTCCGTCGTCTTCGTACAGGAGGAAGGAGCCATTCGCGCCCGGATAAACGGAAATATCGAGGGGTCCATCCACCTTCTCGGCGGTGTATTGCCTCAGCGGCCCCATCGGCAGAATCGCGCCGGCGCGCACGTAAAGCGGTATGGTTTCGAGATCGACCTTGCGCGTGACTTCGCGGCCGCCGTCGTGCTTCTCGTTGGTCCAGAAATCGTACCAGGCGCCGTGCGGCAGGTAGAGCCGGCGTTCGGCCGCGCCTTTCTCCAGCACCGGCGCCACCAGCATGTCGCGGCCCCAAAGGTATTGGTCGCCGCGCGCCACCGCGGCGGGGTCGTCGGGATAGTGCAGCCACAAAGAGCGCATCACCGGAAGGCCGGATTGAGTGCACTCCCGAACCGCGCTATAGAGATACGGCATCATGCGATAGCGCAGCTCCAGGTATTTCTTGCAGATCGGTTCTACCGCCGGGTTGTGGTATTCGGCTTCGGGAATGGTGAAACGCGTTTCATTGGCCACGTCGCCGGTGGGCGCGCCCTGGTTCCAACCCCATGGCAGGCGCAGCGTCCACACGCGCCCGTGCGAGCGGAACAGCGGGCAGAACGCCCCGAACTGGAACCAGCGGACGTAGAGCTCGCCGGTGAATTCCGCGGTGGGAACAAAGCCGCCGACATCGGTGCCCCAATACGGTATGCCGCTGAGGCCGCTGTTGATGCCGATGGGCACCTGGTTCTTCAGCGTGGCCCACAGCGAGCTCACATCGCCGGTCCAGAGGAACGACGCGTATCGGGCCATTCCGGCGGCGCCGTTGCGGTGCAGCGCGTAAGGCCGCTCGTTGGGACGGTCGAGTTGATAAGCGTCCCAGTACATGCGATTGCGCACCAGGCGCGAAGGCAGATCCAGCGCGTCGCCTTCATCGGGCCACCAACCGTCCACGCCTGTCGAGAGCACGGGGCGATGCATATCCCAATAACAGCTCGGCTGCAGTTCTGCGCGCTTGCCGGAATCGCACGAGTCGCGGACCGTTCCTTTGAACTGGCGAATGCCGGTGGGATACGCCACGTGCAGGACGACCTTGAAATGATCCTGGTGAAGCTGGTCAAACATCGCCTTCGGATCGGGCATCACTTTTGGATTGAAGGTGAACTCGCCGTTATTGGTGTTCCAGCCGGCGGGACAAAAGCCGGTGCCCAGATAGATCATCGCGTCGCACGGCAGTTTCTTCTCCCGGAAGGTCTTGGCTTCCTGAAGAATTGCTTCGCGGCCGGCCAGGGTGCGGTGCGATTGCTGGTATCCGAAACTCCATAGCGGTGGGAGTTCGGGACGCCCGGTGAGGCGCGCCCACTCGGCCATGATCACCGCCGGGTCTTTAGACGCCACCACGAACAAATCGATCGGCAGAGCGAACGTGGAGATATCGGCAGGCGGTGGAGGCGGTG
>OMOG01000168.1 GCA_900290305.1 Candidatus Sulfopaludibacter sp. SbA4 | reverse complement strand
ATCCATGATCTTCACGGAGCCATCGGCGAGCCGCATGATGTTGGCCGGCTTGACGTCGCGGTGAGTCACCCCGCGCTCGTGCGCGTATTGCAGACCCTCGGCCACCTCCGACATGATTTCCAACTTGTCCAGAAGCGAGAGTGACTTCCGGTTGATGAGCGCCTGAAGAGTGATGCCATCGAGGTATTCCATGACGAGGTAGGGAATGCCATCCTCCTCGCCGAAATCATGGACCGTGACGATGTTCCTGTGGTGAAGGTTGGCGACGGTTCTGGCTTCCGCTCGAAAGCGCCGCACGATATCGAGGTTATCGGGAGTGTTCAGGACTTTGATGGCTACGACCCGGTCGAAGGTTGGATCGAGAGCGCGGTAAACACGCCCGAATCCGCCGACGCCGATTTCCTGCGTGATCTCGTACTTACCGATGCGCCGCGGCGCCAGGGGTTTGGCCTCTATCGGGGGAGCGATGACCGCGGAGCTCTCACCAAGCCGGTGATACTCCGACAAGAGCGACTTCACATCCTGAAGGAGCACGTCGTCGCCTGCGCATTGGTGGTCGACAAAGCTGTCCCGTTCTTCCGGCCGCAGCTTTAGGGCGAGCTCGAAGACGTCGGTGATGCGCTGGCGCCGCTCGGTGGGTGTCACGGTTCTTTGCGCATCTCCCGGCTCAGCCAGGTTTTCGCAAAACGCCAGTCGCGTTTTACGGTTTCGGGCGAAACGGCAAGAACCTTGGCGATATCGTCCTCGGTGTACCCGCCGAAAAATCGGAGTTCGACGACGCGGGCCTGGCGCGGGAACTCTTTCGCCAATTGATCGAGGGCTGCATCGATTTCTACCACGTGGCCGGGCTGTTCCAACGCGACCGCCAGGACGTCTTCGAAGGACACGCGGGATTCCTTGCCGGCGCGCTTGGCGGCCTTGTGCTTGCGGGCGTGGTCGACCAGGATACGGCGCATCTGCTGGGCCGCTACTCCCAGGAAGTGCGTCCGGTTCTGCCAACTCGATTCCTGACCAACCAGGCGCAGATACGCCTCGTGGACCAGGGCGGTGGGTTGAAGGGTGTGATCGGGGCGCTCCAGCCGCATGTAGCTGGCGGCCAGGCGGCGAAGCTCAGCGTAGACGAGCGGAATCAACTCGTCTTCGGCGGCCCGGTTACCCTGGCTTGACGCGTGCAGCAGTTGCGTCACCAGCCCTGCGGAAGGCGTGGTGTCCACGAACCTCCTTTCCAGATGTACTAAATTTTACGCTTTAAATCCGCGCCATTCAATCGAGATTTCGCCGACCGCGATCGTGGCCTTGACACTTTTGAGTGCAGCTTTTGCGCGTTATGGGCGGCAGGAAGAGATCACGAGGATCTCGGTTGCCACATCGACAGGAGGTTTTATGAACCACAAACGCGCATTTGCCATTGGACCGAGCACATTCGCATCAGCCGTCGCGTTCGCGGCGGCGATGGTGAGCACCGCGTCTGCTCAAAACGTTACCGCCGTGTCAGGTACCGGATCATCGCGGATCGATCTGGCGCCCCATGCCGCTACGGTCACTTTTGTTGCCAGCAACGCGAGTACGGCGCAGGAAGCTCTGCGGAGCGCTGCGGTTTCCGCGGCGGAGGGCAAGGCGGCGGTCGCGATCGCCAGCAAGGCGCTGCCAATTCCGATTGTCGGCGCACTTCCGGTGGAGGGCGCCTTGCGCGTCTTTGGCAAGCTCAGAAAGCATACGGTGAAGGGTTTCAACGTCATGTACCTCGCGGGCTTGTCGGCTGAGACAACCGTGTCACGGGATGGAGTTAGCTTTACTGTGCCCGCGTCGGTCCTGCAGGGAGGGTCTCCTACACTGTTGCGGGTCAAGCCCTCTGCCAAGGATTCGGCGCGGATCGTCCGCAGCGTGCACGTGAGTGTGGGTCCCGCCACCCCGGAGGTGCTTGGAGCGGATCAGGAGGCTATCCCCTGCCGGCAGGAGGCCAGCGCTACAGGCGATGTAGTCCTGACACCCAATTCACCGTTGGGCATCGGCGAGTACGCGATAGTCCTGGTGCCCGACCGATCGCCGGCGGATGACTCACTTGGGGGACTGGCATGGGACTTTCGGGTTCGGTAGGGGACGCGAAGCAGGGGTCGGGATGCGGCTCGACCCCGCACCCCGGCGCGCCTTCGCGACCGCTACACCGCAAAAAGTTCGAATCTGTCGAATCTTCTGCTTTCCGCGCGGGTTTGGCGTTGATTCCAGGTGCGTAGCCCGCACAAAAGCCCCTTTTTCACAAATTTTCACCGCAACGCCCCTGATTGCGTTTCCGCTCTCCGGCGCGGTGAGTGGATTCACGTGGACGATTGAAGAGAGCTAAGGGGATGCAGCATCGCCCAAACAGCAGAGGTCTCTTCTCTGCAACAACCTCACGGGAACCGGAGAAAGCCGTGGACCACGTTGTTCTTGTCAAAGTAGTATCCGGCGATAACCCCCGCCGCATTGATGCTGTAGGGCAGTGTGCCTTCGCCGGCAACCGTGCTCGCCCCGGGAACGTCGAATTTCGTGATGGCACCGTCCGGAGTGCGCAGATAACCGTGAAACGCACCGTTGGCGTCAACGTAGTTCCCCGTGACCGTTCCCTCGGGATTGATGGCGAGCGCGACTGTGCCCTGAAACGGCCCGAGCCCCGCGCCGGGAACCTGGAACGCAGTGAAGGCGCCGTCGCGGGCGCGGAGTAAACCGTGACCCAGAATGCCGTTGTCAAAGTACGCTCCCGCGATTACCCCCGCCGCATTAATGCCGGCGGGATAAGTGCCCGGCAGCGAACCCGTGACGGTGCCTGCACCCGGAGCGTCGAATGTGGTGATGACGCCGTCGCGCGGCCGGAGAAAGCCGTGGACGATGTTGTTCCCGTCAACGTAGGTACCCGTGATCTCCCCCTCGTCGTTAATGCCTCCCGAACTGGCCGGTTGAAACAAACTGACCAGCGTCCCTTGAAAGGGGCCGGTGCCCGCGCCCGGAGCGTCGAACCTGGTGATGGCGCCGTCGGGACTTCGCAGAAAGCCGTGATACACATTGTTGGCGTCAAGGAAATCTCCGGTGATGGCCCCTGCCGGGTTGATCCCATTGGGCCAAGCCGTGAAGGTGCCTTGGCCGGCGCTGGCGCCAGCGCCCGGAGCGTCGAACCTGGTGATGGCGCCATCCGGAGCCCGCAGAATGCCGTGATAAACGGAGTTTGCGTCGGCGCAGAATCCGATCATCGCGCCGGCCGGGTTGATACTCGTGCCCGGATAGCCTTGGGAGCAGGAGGCCTGGTTCCGCTCGATGATGGTGCCGTCCGGAGTCCGCAGCAGGCCGTGCCAGACGCCGCTCGAGTCCTGGTAGTCTCCCGCGATCGTTCCGCCGGGACCGATGCTGTATGCGATTGTGCCCTGATACAGCCCGGTGCCTGCGCCCGGAGCGTCAAAGGTTACGATCGTGCCCTCCCGATGACTCTGCGAGAAAGCCAGCCCCACCGTGCACAGGATCGCACATGCAGCGATCGCCCCTCTGCTCCCTACAGCCGCCAGGAATCCAATAGAAGCATAACGTCCGTTCATTAAATTCTCCCTCCCTGTTTCATAACGTTTCATAGAGTGTCCTTGGCTTGATGTGCCGGCAGGCCGCGCGTCCTCGCTTGCTCCATCTTTCGCTCGCGAGGATTCACGATACCCACGCGGATCTGGCAAAATATTTCTGAACATTCTATCACGCGGTTGGCTTGCGATCGATCCGATAACTTACTTTTTGTTGTAGCTGTACTGGAACTTAAAGGGATGTTCGGCAGTATCGCTATTCTGTGTCGAGAAAGTCTACAACAAGGTGGCAATTGCCTGGTTTTTAGCATCGAGGTCGTCGGACGTGGCGGTATAAGGCTGCGATTGGCAGTGGCGGCTCTTGCAGGGCGAGGCCTTCGATAACCTCCCTCACCTTCGTTGCTACGGCGCGGCGCTCGCCACGATCCTCACGCCTCTTTCCGGGTACTGTTCCAATACGACAGTATGCCAGATAATGTTGACGATTTTATGCCAAATAATTCTGAGAGTGACAGCCACAGCGCCGAATCACCTCGCGGTTAATTCTTCTTCTTTTTTGTAGTGGGTTTCGGTTTTAGGGAGGCGACGTACTGGTAGCTGCAGTCGAGAATTTTTTCAATTCGGGGGTGGAGGCGAGCAAGGCATCGGGGACCTCGACGTACTCGGGCTGGACTTTTCCATAGGCCTCGCACAATTTGGCTTTGTACTTTTTCAGAAACGCTTCACGTTCGGCGGGGGGCAGGCGGAGTTCCAGTTTGCCTTCTTTGCTGAGGTAGCTGAACATGTGGCCGTTCAACGACGTGTAAGGCACGGTCGCGCCCTTGCGTTCGACATTCGGATTGGTGGCTACCAGTTTTTCGTACAGCTCGAGCGGCGTGGACATGATTCCGAAAGTGTATCAAGAGTTGCGGGTACCGTAAGCGATGCGTGACACTCTCGAAGAAGCGCCGAGACGAATCTCGGCGCGGCACGCATGAGTGCGTGCGCCACGTTTTTCATCGGCTGTCCCACCACTGTGGTAGACTGTCTGCCAGAAGGCATGGCTAAGCGGGAAGCGTATCGCAACCACATAGGCTTCTGCAAGGGGACCCTCGACATGCTGATTTTGCGGACGCTGCAATGGGGGCCGCAGCACGGGCACGGAATCGGCCAGGCGATTCGCCTCAAGTCGGAAGACGCTTTGCAGATCGAGCACGGGTCGTTGTACCCGGCCTTCCATCGCCTGGAGAGACAGGGATGGCTCTCCTCGGAGTGGAGGCCTTCGGAGGCCAACCGGCGGGCCAAGTATTACAAGCTGACGCCTGCCGGTAAGCGCCAGTTGGCGAGGGAGCAATCGAAGTGGGACGCGGTGGTGAGGACAGTGGCGCGCGTGATGCGGCCCTCGGAAGGGGGATAGGCTGGCTCGAAGCACGGGTAGAGAGATGACGACAGGTGAGATTGAGATCAGGCAGGCAACCGCGGCGGACGTGGATCTCATCGTCCCGCTTTTCGATGCGTATCGCCAGTTTTACCGCCAGCCGAGCGAGCCGGATCGGGCGCGGCGCTTCCTGCTGGAGCGTTTGGATCAGAACCAATCGGTGATCCTGCTGGCCTTCGAGGATAGCCGCGCCATCGGGTTCACGCAACTGTATCCGAGCTTCTCGTCGGGCGCCATGGCGCGGATCTTCATCCTGAACGATCTGTTCGTGGCTCCAGAAGCGCGGCGCCGCGGAACGGGATGCGCACTACTCCAGGCCGCCGCCCAATACGGAAAGCGGGCCGGCGCGGTTCGGCTGGTCCTTTCGACGGAGGTCGTCAACGCGAGCGCTCAATCCGTGTACGAGACGATGGGCTGGAAGCGGGACACGGTTTTTTGCGTTTACCAATTGGCACTTTGAAGCCACACTGCGGGTGCGTAACCGTTCTGGCGATTTCGCGGCTCAGTCGAAAAACCGCTCGCTTACGGTCGCGGCTCCGTTGCGGTTGTGCCGATCTCAGCGTGGGTTACAGAGCCGGGCCCAGAGGGCACCCCGGGAGCGGTTGGCCACGCTCGGGTTCCCCACATCGGTTACGCACCCCACATCTGCTGTCCGACCCAATAAGATCGCTCATCGGGGTATACTGATTCGACCGGGTCAAAAATAGCCGCATCTCCTGCGGGAGGACACCGTTTGGAGTGTGGTGTCATCTCCGTGCGGCCGCTGGCTGGCAGAAAAAGGGATACAGATGAAACTACGTTCGTTGGTGAGCGCGGTCGCCCTGATTGGGGCGTCAACAATGCTGGTTCGCGCCCAGAACTTGATTTCCATTGAGCGAAAGCTGGTTCCGCTCAGCAGCAGCTCGCTGTTGCCAACACCCGACGGGGGCACGCTGAATCACAGTCCGAGAGTACAGGTCCATAGGAATCTGCCCGGCGCGCGAGCGGGATCCGCCAGTCTTACCGGCTACTCCGGCACTAACACGCCTTCGCTCCAGGTTCCCAACCCGGCAAACAAAAACGTGATCGTTCCGGATGCCGCATTTAGCGGCTTTCCCGGCCTGAACACAGTCGATTCGGCCAACGTTAACGGATTCGATCTGGAACCACCGGACCAGGCGCTCGGTGTAGGCAACGGAGTTGTCTTCGAAGGGGTGAACCTGGCGTTCTCTTTTTACGATGCCAACACCCACCTGAAGCTGGCGGGCCCCGTGGCAGCCAGTACGTTCTTCGGGATCGATCCCTCGGTCTTCATCAGCGATCCCCGAGTGTACTTCGATAAAGACACGAACCGGTGGTTCGTGACCGTGACGGCGATCACGGACCGCGGCTATCTTGTGATCGCCGTAAGCGACACCTCGTCGCCCCTGGGGACCTACCATGTCTACGAGATTGACGTGACCGATGACGGAACGGACGGCACACCGGCCCATCCGCTTTGCCCCTGTTTCGGGGACCAGCCGCTGATCGGCTTTGACAAGTACGGCTTGTACATCAGCACCAACGAATTTCCAATTGCGGCCATTCCGGGCTTCAATGGCGGACAGATTTATGCCATGTCGAAGACCCAACTGGCGGCGGCCATCATTCCCACCGTGGTTCAATTCGGGGGTATCCCTCTGGCGGAGGGCCTGGCTTATTCGGTGGTGCCGGCGGCGTCTCCGCAAAGCGGCGAACTGAATTCCGGCGGGGAGTATTTCGTGAGCGCCCTGGATTTCCAGGGCACCCTGGACAACCGAATCGCCGTCTGGGCCATGGGCAATACCAGCACGCTGGTGAACGTCCACCCGGCGGTGAATCTGCAATACACGATCGTGTCCAGCGAGGTGTACGGGCAACCGCCGCCGATCACGCAGCGGCCCGGACCTACTCCGCTGGGAGCCCTATTTGGATTCCCGGAAGGGCAGATCAACCCCAATGACGACCGGATGCAGCAGGTGGTACTGGCTTCATCTCACCTGTGGACGGGGTTGAACACGGTGGTGAGCGGCGGGCGGACCGGGATCGCCTACTTCATCATCAAGCCCATATTGACGGGCAACGGGAGGCTGAGCGCCAGCATCAAGACGCAGGGATACGTGGCGGTGAACGGCGACAGCGTGTTCTATCCTTCGATTGGCGCCAGCGACGCGGGCAACGCCACCATGGTGTTCTCGCTGACCGGACCTACGGGAAACACTCTCTCGCCGAGCGGATTTTATCCCAGCCTGGCGTATGCCCCGGTGAACCTCGGTCAGGGCGCCGGCGATGTTCGGCTGGCGGCGGCGGGAGTAGCTCCGGACGACGGGTTCACCATCTATGACCCCGTCGAGGGATATCTTGGCCGCTGGGGAGATTACAGTGCGGCGGTGGCTGACGAGAACGGGGCGATCTGGATCGCCGGTGAATACATTGGCGGACCGAAGGACTTCTACACGAACTGGAGCACGTTCGTGGGACGCATCAAATAGCCCCAAGACTGTTCACTTAACTTCGTGGCGCAGGCTGTCGAGCCTGCTGAGCCGGGATTCATCTCGGCTTTTCTTGTCGCGCTCGACCAGGGATAGTCTTCCGCGTTGGCCACGAGTCCGGCTTTCACGGGATTATTCTCAATGTACCCTTGGGATGCGGTCCGATTCCCGATCGTCGCGCACCACGTGGTCGTAGGATTCCGCCTGCCAGAATGGCTGGCCCGTTTGCAGATGCTGCGCGCCGTCGTGGATGGAATCCACTACCAGTTGCGCGATGGGCGGTTGTTTCCAGTAGAGCGGTCCACCACG
>OMOG01000324.1:650-4616 GCA_900290305.1 Candidatus Sulfopaludibacter sp. SbA4 | reverse complement strand
CCCCAAGCAGAAGCTCGACCGGCTGCTGCGGATACCGATCCTCCGCGCCGTCGTCAAGAAGCGAATCCTCCATCAGCTCGGCCTCTCTACGGTGCATCTCGCCTGCTGTGGAGCCGCGCCCCTGCCGCCGGAAATCCTGCTGTGGTATCGCAATCTCGGCCTGAATCTGGCCGAGGGATACGGCATGACGGAGACCTCGGTCACCAACCTTCCCGCGCCCGGCACGGTGCGCGCGGGATACGTCGGCCGCGGCCTCGAGGGCGTCGAGATGAAGGTCGGGGAGAACAGCGAGCTGCTCATCAAGAGCCCCATGAACATGCTGGGCTACTACAAGGATCCGCAGGGCACGCACAACAGCTTCACCGAGGACGGCTTCTTCCGCACCGGCGATCTCGCCTCCATCGCGCCCGACGGCCAGCTCAAAATCATCGGCCGCGTGAAGGAGCAGTTCAAGACCAGCAAAGGCAAGTACGTGGCGCCCGCCCCCATCGAGAGCATGCTGGTGGCGCATCCCGCGGTCGAGTCCGGGTGCCTCATGGGCGCCGGGTTGCCCAGTCCCTTCGCGGTGATTTTGCTCACGGAGGAAGCACGCAAGCGCTGCGCCGATCCCCTGGCGAAGGCGGCCCTGGAAGAGTCTCTGCAGACGCAGATGGCAGAAGTCAACGCCCGCCTGGATCCTCACGAACGCGTCAAGTTCCTGGCGATTGCCGAAGGACCATGGACCATCGGAAACGGCCTGATGACTCCCACGCTCAAGATCAAACGATCGGTTCTCGAGGCCCGCTACCTAGCCCTGGTCGACGAGTGGAACAACCGCAATGAGCCCATCGTCTGGGAATCGGCGGTGTCCGGCCGCGCCGAGACGATTGTCGCCAGGTCTTCGACGGGTTGACAGAGGGCCTGCGACTTAGTACACCGTTTCAGAAGTTCACTAACGTATCGTGGGACCGCTTGCTGACGCGCGCGGCTCCGATCAGAGCCGCGACCGTAAAGGGCGCGGTCTTCCCCGAATACGTGACCGTATTTGCCAAACCGATTTTTCCCAGCTCCTGCGCTCACGAAACCGGTCCCAGGCCGGAGATCCCGCTACGGCAGAGCGACTGACCGCCGTCGCATACATAGACCGCGCCGGTGATAAACGACGCTGCATCCGAACACAGGAAAAGCGCGAGATCGGCCAACTCGTCCTTGGTGCCGTACCGCCGCAGCGGAATACCCTTTTCCACCGCGCGGCGCGCCTCTGGAGTGGGAGCCAGCCGCTGCATGCCTTCGGTATCGGCTGTCGGACCAGGTGTGATGCAGTTGGCGCGGATGCCTTCCCGGCCCCACTCCAGCGCCAGGGTCTTGGTGAGCAGTTCCACGCCGGCCTTGGCCGCGCACACGTGGGCCTGGTAAGCCAGTGGAATAGTCGCGTGATTGGCCGAGATGCTGAGGATCGAAGCGCCGGGCTTGCGCAGGAAAGGGTACGCCGCGCGGCAGGTATTGAAGGTCCCCAGCAGATCGATATCGATCACCGCCTTAAACCCGTTGGCCGACATGCCGGCGACCGGGGCCGGAAAATTTCCAGCCGCGGCGCACAGCAGGATGTCGACTCCGCCGAATTGCTCGCGGGTCCGCCCGAGAGCCGCTTCGACGGCGGCGTAATCGCGGACATCGAGTGCGGCAGTTTCCGCCGTACCGCCCGCCGCGCGGATGGCCGATGCGGCCGCATCCAGACGCTCCTGCTTGCGTCCCGCCAGCACCACTGCCGCTCCATGTTCGGCAAACCGTTCCGCCATCCGCAGCCCGATCCCGCTGCCTCCGCCGGTGACGAACGCCACCTTGTCCTTCAACAGATTCGCACGAAAGATGCTTTCCATGATGGTGCAGGATAGCATAGGGGGCTGTGGCAGAAGTCCACTACATTACGACCGTCGCACCGAACCGCTTGCTTACGCGCGCGGCTCTGATCGGAGCCGGGCCCAGAGGTGAGCCAGCGTCGACATGAGTGTCGACGCGGCACGCTGGAGAGCGTGCGCCACGGATGGATACGAGGCTGTGTTTATGAAAATGGGGTACCAATCTAAGCGAGGGTTTCCCGCAGCACTTTGGCACGCTGTTCCGCCCGGAAATTGCGCAGCCTCTCGCGCAACTCCGGACGACTGTTGGCCAGAATCGCGACGGCCAACAGGGCAGCGTTGCGCGCGCCCGGCGCTCCGATGGCGAGAGTTCCCACCGGGATTCCCGCGGGCATCTGGACAGTGGAGAGCAGCGAGTCCATGCCCTTCAGCGCGGCACTCTCCATAGGGACGCCCAGCACGGGCAGGAGCGTGTGCGCCGCGCAAACACCCGCCAGGTGCGCCGCGCCGCCGGCCGCCGCGATGATCACTTCGATTCCCCGCGACTCGGCCTGCCCCACGTACTCCGCGGTCTCGGCGGGCGTGCGGTGCGCCGAGAGCACCCGGCATTCGTGAGGCACATCGAAGCTCGCGAGCACATCGGCAGACTGGCGCATGACATCCCAGTCCGACTTGCTGCCCATGATTACCGCCACCAGGGGGGTGCGATCGGCCATCGCTATTGCCCCTGCGCCAGGGTGAACCCGTTCTGTCCGTCGAAGGTCCGCAGCGACTGGGTGAGGGCGATATCGATTCCCGCGTCCGAGATGCGCTTCACCACATCGAGCAGCCGTCCCATCGGTACGGGGGTTTCGGACATGAAGCGGCAGCGGAAGCTATCGGTGCAGAAGGTCTCGGCCATGCCCGCCGGCCAGACCTTGACGCCGCGGTTGTCGATCATCTGCAGGCGCAGTCCCTCGCCCGCGAGTCCGCCCACGGCCTCCGCCAGTTGGTTGGGATTGCGCGAGGGCCAGTAGACGAACACGTCGATGCCCTTGAGCTCCATGGCGGGGATGTGGGAAGCGCCGCCCGGCCGTTCCGCGCTCATCGATGCCACGCCTTCCGGGCGCTGCACATAGGTGACGGCTTTCAGGATGTTCGGCTTCTGGCCCATCCGCGCAATGACGGCAGCGGCGAACTCCTTGGTCCCGACCTTTTGGGTGCTGACGCCCTCGGTGAAAATGTCGTAAGTGTGGACGCCATCTTCGATAGTGCGCAGCCAGGCGTTGTGCACGCGGCCGGCGGCTTCCGCCTGGTTGATGTGCACCAGCATCAGCACCGAACCAAGCAGCAGGCCCGAGGGGTTGGCGAGATTTTGACCGGCACGCCGCGGCGCCGAGCCGTGGATGGCTTCGAACATGGCGCACGCCTCGCCGATGTTGGCGGAGCCTGCCAGCCCGACCGAGCCGGCGATCTGCGCGGCCACGTCGGAGAGGATATCGCCGTAGAGGTTGGGCATCACAATCACGTCGAAAGCCTCGGGCGTGTCGGCCATTTTGGCGGCGCCGATGTCCACGATCCAGACCTCCTTCTGAATGTCGGGATACAGGGCGGCGATCTCATCGAAGACCTTATGGAAGAGGCCGTCGGTCACCTTCATGATGTTGTCCTTCATGAAGCAGGTGACCTTCTTGCGATTGTGCAGGCGGGCGTACTCGAAGGCGTAGCGGATGATCTTTTCGCTGCCCGGCCGCGAGATCAGCTTGATGCAGGAAGTGACTTCGGGGGTCAACTGGTATTCGATTCCCGCGTAGAGGTCTTCTTCGTTTTCGCGAACGATCACCACGTCCATGTTGGGATGCTTGGTATCGACGAACGGGTGGTAGGAGACGCAGGGGCGGACATTGGCGTACTGGCCCAGCGTCTTGCGGGTGGTGACGTTCAGACTCTTGAAACCGCCGCCCTGCGGCGTGGTGATGGGGGCTTTCAGAAAGACTTTGGTTCGCAGGAGCGACTTCCAGGAACTCGGTTCGATGCCGGCGCTGTTGCCGCGCAGATAAACCTTTTCGCCAATCTCGATGGTCTCAATGTCGAGAGCCGCGCCGGACGCCTCCAGGATCTGGAGCGTGGCGTTCATGATTTCCGGGCC
>OMOG01000324.1:0-640 GCA_900290305.1 Candidatus Sulfopaludibacter sp. SbA4 | reverse complement strand
GGGCCCGCCCGGAACCGTCGTACGGCGCTTCGCGGCGGTTTCTGCCGCCAGAGACGTTCCCGTAAGGGACCGCCCGACACTTTCCAGGAACCCCTGGAACAACCCACTGATTCTGGATGCCTTGGTGGGGCAAGCTTCAGCCTGCCGCCGGCTTCAGCCGGCGCCTGGAATTTCTACTTTTTGCCCAGTCAGAGGTGGGACACTCCGTGCACGGAGCGAGGTGATCGTTTCTTGTCGCCTGTCACTTGCCGGGCTCTTAGCCCGTCAGGGACAGGCTGGGAGACCTGTCCTACTGGTCCAGTTTGAAATCCAGGGTGATGGTGGTGATGGTTTCCACCGGCTCGCCATTCAGCAGCGCGGGCTGATATTGCCACTGGCTGACGGCATCGAGAGCGGCCTTCGCGAGCCGTGGATCCACCGTGTTGACCACTTTGGGACTGAGGACACTCCCCGACTTGGAGACGATCGCCTTCATGACCACAGTGCCTTCGACTCCGAGTTGCTGAAGGTCGGCGGGATAGACCGGCCTCGGCTGGCTGATCAGCCTGACTGCCGTGACGCTGCCGCCGACACGGATCCGCTGCTGCGAAGCGGCTGCCGCCGCGGGCCTTGCCGCGGAGGGTTTTTGGCCGTGGACGAG
>OMOG01000566.1:2329-2456 GCA_900290305.1 Candidatus Sulfopaludibacter sp. SbA4 | reverse complement strand
GGGCGCGGTCCACGAGGCCAGCACCAGCGGGAGATTGGCAGCGCTCCACGCCATGGCCGTACAGGTGAGCAGAGGCGAGTAATCGCGCTGGAAGACCGTGCCCAATCCTCCCAGCCTGGCCAGCAGG
>OMOG01000566.1:0-2319 GCA_900290305.1 Candidatus Sulfopaludibacter sp. SbA4 | reverse complement strand
GGGACATAAACCACGGCCAGGACCAGCAGCGGCGTGTAGAAGCTGAACGAGACCGCGGAGGGCATGCCGGGCTGAAGCAACAGCGACACGCACAGCGCCGCGAGGCTGGCGAACAGAAGGCTGCCGCGATCGAGGATCGCACTCATCGCCGCGCCCGGCTCGTACAAAAGTCGCAACAATAGCTTAAGATTGGTAACCAAAGTGGAAGGATAACAATTCCCATGCTTCGATGCGTAATGTGGATGCTCTTGTGGCTCGCCGCGGCGGCCGCGCAGACTGGCGCGCCCCGTCCCGCTCCGGAGAACCGGCAGCGCGAGGCCACGACCTACACGCTGCCCCCGGACCAACTTGCCAGGGCCATCGAATATCACCGCGCCGAGGTGCGGCTGCATTTCATCGGCGTGGCGTACGGCATCCTGGTGCTGGCGGGACTTCTGGCCTGCAAGGTAGCCCCGCGGTTTCGCGCCTGGGCCGAGGCCGGCTCGCGCCGCCGCATCGTGCAGGCGTATGTTTTCGGACCTTTGCTGTTCCTGGCGATCGACGTCTTAAGCCTCCCGCTCCCGCTCTACGATCACCATCTCTCGCTGAAGTTCGACCAATCGATTCAGGGCTGGGGATCGTGGTTCTGGGATTGGACCAAGGGCGAGCTGATCGAGTTCGTGCTGGCGGGCGCGATGCTCTGGATTCTGTACGGCGTGATTCGCCGCAGCCCGCGCCGCTGGTGGTTTTATTTCTGGCTGGCGGCGATCCCGATCGTGGTGTTCCTGATGTTCATCGCGCCGGTGGCGATCCAGCCGCTGTTCTACCGGTTCACTCCGCTGGCCGAGAAGCAGCCCGCGCTGGTGGCGGAAATCGGCAAGGTGACGGCTCGCGGCGGGCTGGAGATTCCGCGCGATCGCATGTACGAGATGAACGCCAGCGAGAAGTTGAAATCGCTGAACGCCTACGTGGCGGGCATCGGCGCCTCCAAGCGCGTGGTGGTGTGGGATACGGCCATGCAGAAGATGACCACGGAGCAGATTCTGTTCGTCTTCGGACATGAGATGGGGCACTACGTGCTGGGCCACGTGTGGATCGGGATCGGAGGGACTTGCCTGCTGCTCCTGGTGTTTCTGTTTCTCGGCTACCACTCGATGCGCTGGGCACTCGACCGCTGGGGCGGGCGATGGGAAATTCGGAGCGTGGACGATTGGGCGTCGCTGCCGGTTCTGCTGATGGCGGTTTCGATTTTCGGCTTTCTGGCGGAGCCGGTTATGAGTTCCGTAAGTCGCGTGCTGGAACACAACGCGGACATATACGGACTGGAAGTAGTCCACGGGATCGTGCCCAATGCGCCGCAGGTTGCCGCGGAGGCATTTCAGATCTTGGGTGAAGTGGGTCTGTCGGATCCCGACCCCAGCGCGTTTGTGCGGTTCTGGCTCTACGATCATCCCCCGATCGGCGAGCGAAAGCGGTTTGCGGCGGAGTACGATCCGTGGGGAAAAGGGCAGGAGCCGAAATACGTGAAGTGATATCGTATGGGTATGAGCGTGGGGACGTTGATCCCGGTTGAGGAGTATCTGAGAACGTCGTATCACCCGGACCGCGAGTACCGGGACGGCGTCGTCACGGAGCGTAACGTGGGAGACGAAGTGCATTCACTGTTGCAGATCCGGCTGGGCTCTTACGTGGACCAGCGTCGAAGGCAATGGCAGATCGTTGCCTTCACCGAGTTCCGCATTCGCGTCCGCGAAAACTGGTACCCGATTCCAGACGTGTGTGTCTACACCCTGCCCAGACCAGCGGGAGGATTCTCCACTAAGATGCCGCTGTTGTGGATCGAAATCCTGTCGCATGACGACCGGATGGTCGAAGTCTGGCAGAAGGCCAAGGACCTGGTCGAGTGCGGCGTCCCATACGTGTGGATCATCGAGCCGAATACGCTCGAGAGCCAATTGATGACCCCATCGGGCGGACCGAATCAGGTCCCCGGAAAGACGCTCCAGATCCCCGGCACCCCGATCGTGATTCCGCTGTTGGAAGTGATGGCGGAGTAACCCGGCCTATCCCACCAATTCCGGCTCGCACACTCCGCAGCTCTTCTTCGCCTGCACTCTCAGACGCCGCATCTCCGCCTGCTCCTCGAACGGAATGGAGAATTCCTTCTCGATGCGCTCGCGGTAGACCGGCCCGGAGTTGTACGCGCAGAACGGGTAGATGAGGCCGTTGGGCGCGGCGTAGTGGATCACGCAGCGCTTCACGCGCTCGATGTCGTAATTGTACGAGTCCATGAAGTGCATGCCGGCCAGCATCAGGGTGCGATAGGTGAAGCCCTTCTTT
>OMOG01000627.1 GCA_900290305.1 Candidatus Sulfopaludibacter sp. SbA4 | reverse complement strand
GCCCTCGCCGGCGGCGCCATACGGGTGGTGGACCTGAGCCAGCCACTCGACGCCGGGACCGCGATTATCCAGCTTCCCCCGGAGTTCGGAAAGACGTGGCCGTTCCGGCTGGAAGAGATCTCCCGATACGACAGCCGCGGGCCGGCGTGGTACTGGAACAATTTCTCGTGCGGCGAGCACACCGGCACGCATTTCGACGCGCCGGTCCACTGGGTGACCGGGAAAGACTATCCGCAAAACGCGACCGACACCATCCCGGCGGAGAAGTTCTTCGCGCCGGCATGCGTCATCGACGTCTCGCGCGAGTCCTCCGGAAATCCCGACTTTCTGCTCACGCCGCGGCATGTAGAGGCGTGGGAGGAGCAACACGGCCGCGTAGAAGCCGGGTCTTGGGTGCTGATGCGGACGGACTGGTCGAAGCGGCGGGACGCTGCGGAGTTCCTCAATATGAAGGAGGACGGTTCGCACGTGCCGGGCCCGCATCCCGGCCTGGTTCCGTTCCTGGCGAAGGAGCGCGACGTGATCGGATGGGGCTCGGAGGGGGTGGGCACGGATGCCGGGCAGGCCTTCCGGTTCGACCCGCCGTTCCCGTGCCACACCATCATGCACGGCAGCAACAAATTCGGCCTGGCCAGTTTGATGAATTTGGATCAACTGCCGCCTAAGGGCGCGATCCTGGTGACGCCGCCGCTGAAGATCGTGAACGGCTCGGGGAGTCCGTGCCGGGTGCTGGCGCTGGTGAGCGGGTGAACCGGTGCTATTCTCGCTTTGCGCCGAACATCGACAGAAGGTGGTCTCGGGCCGCTTCGTCACCCCGGATCATAGTCGGCTCTGGCGGCTAAGTACACCATTTCATAAATAGCATCTCGTGTCGAACCGTGGCGCGGGCACTCGTGCCTGCCGCGTCGACACTCGTGTCGACGCTTGCTCGGCGGCTCGGCGACTGAAAAATACGTTGGCGTATTTATGAAACGACGTACTAAGCCCACGCCGGTTCCTGCAAGGCTTCCTGCTCCGAGACGCTTCGGAAATTGTGGTATGGGAAAACGCCCATGACTGGGTAATCAAGCCGCCGAGACAGCCCCGAAGACACTTTCGGGACAACCTCGCGCAGGCGGTGTCTCGCCGCCTCATCGGTCAGAACAATGCGGAAGAATATCGCCCACTCGCCGCTCCAGTCTTCGGCGATCCCGTATCGGATGCGTACTACGTCCGGCGCCAGGTCCCTCTCGACTTCGTCGATGGCGGCCTGGATTTCGGAATCCTTCGAGACTGCGGGGGGCAACATCGCTAACCATAGGTTACCGCATTCAGCTAGATTGAAACCAGGAAGGAAATATGCGCTCGCCTCCGACTCGCCGCAAGTTCCTCACCGCCGCGGCCGGCTTGCCGCTGCTGGCCGCCGCCCAGAAGCGCGTCAAAATCCGCGACCTCCAGACGATGGTTTTCCAGGGTCAGCGCACTTACGTCCTGGTGAAAGTGGTCGCGGACGATGGCCTGTACGGCATCGGCGAAGCATACGGCACTCCCGGCGTGGGCGTGAAGGAGCAGGTCCTTTCCCTCAGGCCCTGGTTGTTGAACAAAGACCCCCTGGAGATCGACACGCTCTACACGCAGATGGGCGAGCACACCGCCAACCTGTCGGGCACGCGCACGGATGGCTCCGCGCACGCGCTCATGCGCGCCGTCAGCGGCATCGAGATGGCGCTTTGGGATCTCGCCGGCAAGGTGCTCGACGTGCCGACTGTCACGCTGCTGGGCGGCCGGTTTCGCGACCGCGTCCGGGTTTACGACCACGCGGCTCCGCGCAACATGCTGGACAAAGCCTCCTGCCGCGAGTGGGCGCAGAAAGTGAAGTCCGACCCCAGCGGTTTCACCGCGCACAAATTCGGATTTCCGCACGATGCGGGCAGCCGCGTGCTCTCCACCAAGGAGCTGATCCAGATCCGCCA
>OMOG01000175.1 GCA_900290305.1 Candidatus Sulfopaludibacter sp. SbA4 | reverse complement strand
ACGCCGTGCTCGCGCAGCAGATCGATGAGGGTCTCCATGACCGGCTTGTTCAGGATGGGCAGCATGGGTTTCGGAATGCTCCGCGTCAACGGTTGCACGCGGGTTCCCTTGCCGGCCGCCAGTATCAGTGCTTTCATAGGATCACTGCTTTCATAAAGGTGCTCCCAACAGGATGGCGAACAGTTCCACTTCCGGCGCCTGGGTTTCCCAGACGCTGAACTCGTTGAAGTGCGGCACGCTGCGCACGTCGGCGTAACGGAAAGCCTCGGGGCGCTGCGCGAATGCGGGGTAGAAGGCCGCAACCACGGGCAGCGTGTAGGCGGCCTTGGGCGCGGTAGCCGTGGGTCCGAAAACGGGGATGCCCGGCATGGGACCTTTGCCTCGCTTGATGAACACGAGAGAATCCAGATGCAGCGGCTCTTCGACCGGTCGCGAGCCGAGCCCGGTGATGTAGACCAGGCCGGCAGGATTGGCGCCCAGGACGTAATCGGCCGCCAGGCTGAGGGCGTCGAAGTACTGCTGCTTTTGCTGGGGCGAGAGGCCGCCCAACTGCATGCGCGCGATCACCGTGTCGAGGAAGCGGACCATGGTGGTTCCCTGCCCCCAATCCATGGGATATTTCGCAGGCCGCGGGTTGCGGTAGGCGTGCTCGGTTTCCATGCGCTTCAGCGCCTCGTCGGCGTACTTGGTGAACCAGGTGACGGCCACGGTTTTGATCTCGGAGGCGGGCGAGGCAGCTATGTAGGCTTCTACATAGTCGGACATGCTGCGCTTTCCGGTCTTGTAGTCGCTCTGCGAGAGCTGGTAGGGGGCGAATTCGTTGAAGGCTCCGTAGGGGCCGATGGAACGCCAGACGCGCTCGAACGCATCCTTATATATCTGCAGCCCGGTGAGGCGGTAGAGTTCGCCCGCGGCGTAGAGACGGCCGCCGTTGCCGGCCTGGTTGGCATCGGCGTAGCTCCAGGCTTTCACCGCGCGCTGCTTGAGGGCGGCGGACCTGGCCTTGTCGTACGGGGACACGAGGCGAGCCGCCTGGGCGAAGATTCCGGCGGCCCGCGCGCTGGTGTTGGCATCGCGCGAGAAGGTCCAGTAAGGGAGGGGATCTTCGTTCGCCAGGTAGAATCCCCACGGGTGCCGGTTAGACTGGACGCCGAGCCGTACGCCTCCGTCGCTTTCCTGGAGTTGCTCCCACGGCACCACGCCCCACAGCGCTTCGTCCAGGAGATCGGGAATGCCGTTGCCGCTTTCCGGGATGTTCAACTGACGATCGGTGAAGGGCTTGGCATTCAGTTCGAGGGCGCGCATGAGCAACTGCGGCACCACGGTGCTCATGGGCCGCTGCTCGAAGTCGCCGGCGTCATGGTAGCCGCCGGTGAGGCGCCGCTCCGCGGTGCGCGGGGTATCGGCGGGAAAGAGCTTTACGAAGTCAGCCAATTCGCCGGTGTAGACGTGGTGGTAGTCGGGTGGCCTGGACCACTCGGTGAACTGCGGCTTGAGGTCGCCGGCCCAGCGGTTGTGGAAGAGTCCGCGGGTGACGATGTAAAAGGAATGCAGCGCGGATGCCTGGCTCACGGATGTGGGCCAGGACACGCCGACGCCTGGAATCCGCAATCGAAACGTGGTCTTCTCGGCGGGGGTGACGGACGAGAGATCGATCTGCTTCACCTCGCCGCCGGCTTCGGGGTCCATCGCCGAACGTTCGGTGATGGGCGCAGTGCCGATAACCGCGCGGGAGTCGTCGAGGATTTCCGCCGTGGCTGGAAATCGCGTTAAGGGAAGACTGCCTCCATCGCCCATCCAACCGGAGATGTAGGCATAGCGCCTGGTGGCGTGAGGATTGTAGCCTGCCTGGTTCAAGTGGATTGCGGGCGTCTCCAGGTAGCGATCGTTGAATGGCAGGAGTATGTTGGTGCCTTGCGGACCCTGGATGCGCAGGATCTCGAGGTTGCCGATGGGCTCGGCTAGCGCCAGGTAGATGCGGTGGTCGACATTCAGGACATCGTCGCGATACGGCTTGCCGAATCCGATTTGATAGTCCGGCGCGCCGACGGCGACGGAGTCGCGGTGCACGCTGCGGACGGCGATTTGGGCGCTGTTCGCGCGGGTGACGGTCCATTTGCCGGATTGCCAGGCTGGGCCATTGCCTGCGGTGAGAGTCACTTGGAGCACGTCGGGCGCGCAGGCGTGGACTTCGCGCACCGAGTTGTCGAGTGCGGCTCGCGGGCCGCCTGTGGTGCGGACGGCGAAGTACGGCGCCGGATTCCATCCGCAGGAAGATGGTTGCGGCAGGGGCCAGGTTGGTGGCTTTGTAGGTTGTGGCGGTGGCGGGCAGGGTGGCGAGGAGCAGTTTTTGGGATTTGGGATCGGCTTGCAGGTAGATGCGGATCTGGCTGGCTTGGGCGATGGCGGGCCAGTGGATGGTTACGGTGCTGGATGTGGGGGTGGGGTCTTGGGGGGATGCAAGGGCGGCGAGGGATGCGAGGAGGAGAGGAAGCAAGCGTCGACACGAGTGTCGACGTGGCAGGCACGAGTGCCTGCGCCACAATGCGGTGTGCGGCAGGCTTAGAGGGCTAAGAGGGGGTGCCACAGGGTGGGTGGCTTTCCAATGGCCGGTCTTCTCCATGTCAGGCGGTGGGGATCGATTGGATGCCCCAGATTTCGTTGGCGTACTCGGTCACCGTGCGGTCGCTGGAGAACTTTCCCATGCGGGCGATATTCAGGATGGCCTTGCGGTTCCAGCCAGCGCGGTTCGTGTAGTCCGTTGCGATCTGCATTTTCGCCGCGATGTAGGAAGGCAGATCGGCGAAGTGCAGGTAGGGCTCGTCGGGCGAGTAGAGTTGCTCGGCGATGCTGCGGAAGAGGCCGGGCTCGTCTGCGCAGAAGAGGTTGCCGGTGATGGCCTCCATCAGGCGGCCGAAGCTGGGATCTTCGCGGCAGTAGCGGCCCGGGTCGTAGGAGTGGGTGCCGCGGATAGTGAGCACCTGCTCGGTGGTGAGTCCGAAGATGTAGATGTTCTCGCGGCCCACTTCTTCCAGGATCTCGACGTTGGCGCCATCCAGCGTGCCCACGGTGAGGGCGCCGTTCATGGCCATCTTCATGTTGCCGGTGCCCGACGCTTCGGTGCCGGCGGTGGAGATCTGCTCGCTGACCTCCGCCGCGGGGATGATCTTTTCCGCGAGCGACACACGGTAATCCGGAACGAATACCACGCGCATCTGGTCGCAGGCGCGCGGATCGCGATTGATCACCTGGCCGACGCTGTTGATCAGCTTGATGATCAGCTTGGCCGCGTAGTAGCCGGGGGCGGCTTTGGCGGCGAAGATGTACGTCACCGGCACCGGCAGCGATTCGCCATCCTCCACGATGCGGAGGTAGTGGTGGATGATCTGCATCACGTTCAGGAGCTGCCGCTTGTATTGGTGGAGCCGCTTGACCTGGACGTCGAAGATGGATTGCGGATCGATGGTAACGCCGGTGGTGGAGCGCACCACGACGGCGAGCTGCGTCTTGTTGGCGAGCTTGGAGGCGGCGAACTCCTCCTGAAATGCGGCATCTTCGGCGTATGCCTCGACGCCGCGGATCTGCGAGAAATTGTGAATCCAGCCATCGCCGATGCGGCTGGTGATGAGCTGGGCCAGGCTCGGGTTGGCATAGGCCAGCCAGCGGCGATGCGTTACGCCGTTGGTCTTGTTCTGGAATTTCTCGGGCCACAGCTCGTAAAAATCCGGCACGAGCTGGGTCTTCACCAGCTCGGAATGCAGCGCCGCCACGCCATTCACCGCATGACTTCCGACGATGGCCAGGTGCGCCATGCGAACCTGCCGGTTGGGGCCTTCGAGGATCAGGGACATGTCGCGCAGGCGGCGCTCGTCTCCCGGGAAGCGGGCGGACACCTTCTGGAGGAAGCGGTGGTTGATCTCGTAGATGATCTCGAGGTGGCGGGGCATCACGTGGGCGATCAGATCGACCGACCACTTCTCGAGGGCTTCGCTCATGAGGGTGTGGTTGGTATACGCGCAGGTAGCACACGTGATGTGCCAGGCATGTTCCCACTCGAGATCCTTTTCGTCGAGCAGGACGCGCATGAGCTCGGCCACGGTGAGAGCGGGATGGGTGTCGTTCATCTGGACCGCGACCTTGTCGCCCAGTGACGTGATATCGTCGTGCTTTTCCAGGTGCCGGCGAACCATGTCGCGGACCGCGCAGGCCACCAGGAAATACTCCTGCACCAGGCGCAGCTCGCGCCCCGAGGCTATGGTGTCCGACGGGTAGAGGATCTTCGAGACGCGCTCGGATTCGATCTTCTCTTCGAGGGCGCGCAGATAATCGCCCTGGTTGAAAATCCGGATGTCGAAATTCTGCGAGGCGCGGGCGGAGTAGAGGCGCAGGATGTTGATGGTGTCGCCGCCCTGCCCCACCACGGGCATATCGTGCGGAACCCCGATCAGCACTTTCCAATCCATCCACATGGGGTTGAATCGGCCATGGCGGTCGAAGCCGTGATCGACGTGGCCGTACACCGGAATGAGGCAGCACTGGTCGGGCCGGTGCACCAGCCACGGCGACTCTTCGTTGAGCCACGAATCGGGCTCTTCGCGCTGGAAGCCGTTATCGATCTCCTGCTTGAAGAGGCCGTAGTCGTAATTGATGCCGTAGCCGTAGGCCGGCATGTCGAGGGTGGCGAGAGATTCGAGGAAGCAGGCCGCTAGCCGGCCGAGGCCGCCGTTGCCCAGCGCTGCATCGGGCTCGGCCCCGATGAGATCGTCGAGGTCGGACCCCAGCAGCGCCACGGCTTCGCGGCAGGTTTCGAGAACGCCGAGGTTCATGAGGTTGTTGCGCAGCGACTGGCCGATCAGGAATTCCATGGAGAGGTAGTAGAGCCGCTTGGCATCGTGGCGCTCGTAGCGTTCGGCGGTGGAGATCAGACCATCCACCAGGCGCGGGCGGATGGCAAGCGCCAGCGCGCGAAACATCTCGTAGGGAGTCGCGGCCTCGACGCGCCGGCCCAGGGTATACCGGAGGTGGTGCTGGATGTCGGTAGCGATCTTGCTGACTTCGAGGCTCAGCGCACGCGAAGTTTTGGT
Source organism: Candidatus Sulfopaludibacter sp. SbA4 (assembly GCA_900290305.1). Taxonomy (GTDB): domain Bacteria; phylum Acidobacteriota; class Terriglobia; order Bryobacterales; family Bryobacteraceae; genus OMOG01. The sequence continues at coordinate 3,656 of OMOG01000175.1, read as the reverse complement.
CATGGCGTCAGATTGTCCTCGGTTTCCAGGGGCTCTGCCCGGCGTTTCAGACCCAGAATTCGCGCAACGTAGGCGGCAATCAGCCGGGCATCGTGTTTGGGGCCGGCCATGGCTGCGTAAAAAACCTCCGCAGAGTATAGCAGGTCTTCGGGCGGCGCGGCGCCGTGGACTACATAAGCTTCGGTGATCAGCCCGGCTTTGGAGCCGAGATAGAGCTGCTTCCAGTCTCGTGGAAGCGCTTCGATTTCTTCCACGGTGCGCGGAGCGACTCCGGCCAATGAGAGGTGACCGCGCGCCACGTTGATGAGCCCCGGGAGAAAATGCCAGAAGAACTGGTGGGCGCCTCCGGTGCAGCCGGTGGCGTGTTTCGACCCGCACAGGGACATGAGGCGATAGGTTTCGTATTCGGGCTCGTGGGCTACCGGGAGCCGCACCACGGTCTTGGGGAGCGCCGGCCCGCTGCTGGCGAGCTTCGCGAACAGCCAGGCGAGGAGCAACAACGGCGACGTCAGCACCGCCAGCAAACCCGCCATGATTCGTGAGATGGTCCGCTGCGCGAGGTGCTGGAGATTGCGTTCGACGAAACTGCCCAGGATGAAGTTGTCGGTGACGGTGATGGCCGCACCCACCTTGATATTAACCAGCCGGTTGCGGTCCACAATGGCCTGCTTCAGCTCCAGCGCCTCGCCGATGTAGCTGCCCGCGAAAACCACGGTCTCTGTGATCGCCGAGGACTGGTCCACCAGGCAATTGTTGGCGATCACCACGCGCGGGCCCAACTGGACGGCGGCGTTGATGCGGCAGTTCTCGCCGATGTAGACCGGAGGCGTGAGACGGGCGGTGGGATGCAGGCTCACGTTGCGGCAGATCCAGATGCCTTCGCCGGCCTCGCGGCCGGCCAGCATGAGCTTGGGAAACTTTTTCTCGAGGACCGCCCAGTTGGCTTCCAACAGGTCTTCGAAGGTGCGGACGCTGAGCAGGAGATCCGATTGTTGCGGGGGAAGGTCCACTCGGGACGCCAGCAACGCGGCGAACCCCTGCTCGTCAAGGTCGTCTATGCCGGCAACAGTTGGCAGGCTGAAGCCTGCCCCACCTAGGATGCCCCAACCGGTCCATTCGCCTTTGTGGTACACCAACTGTGGACTGGCGCCGAGGTTGCAGAGCGGCAGACGGTCGCCGTGAGCCAGCACAACGGTCTCGTCCTGGCCTATGCCCACGGCGCCCAGCCTGCCGTAAGGCCGGGCGGCATCGCGGGCCAGGTGGTAGCGGAACTTGACTCCCCACCGCGTGCCATCGCCGAGGGAATCCTCGACTTTCTCGGGCATCTCGCTCAGGATGAAATCGATCTGGCTGACGCCGGAATCCACCAGGAATTCGACGACGAAGTGCAGGAAGGGCCGCGCGGCGACGGGCAGCAGCACGGAGGGCTCATGCATCGCAAAACCCTGCAAACCGGGACGATGTCCGGTGGCTACGACAACCGCTCTCATGGCTTGCTTCCTCCCCGGGCGCGCGATACCTGCTTGCGCGACCGCACTACGTGCCACAGAAATACCACGTTGCCGACAAAATACCGGCGCCACATGCGGCGCGGCTCCTGATAGAAGCGGTAGAGCCACTCCCCGCCGGCTTCGCGCAGCCACAGCGGCGCGCGCGGGATGCGGCCCGAATAGAAGTCGAAGAGCCCGCCCACGCCCATGGCGACCTTGACTCCGGTCTCCCCCAGATGGCTATGGATCCACTTGTCCTGGCGCGGCGCGCCGAACGCGACCAGCAGCACGGAAGCGCCCGATTGGGCGATCTGCTGGATGACGGCTGGCTCTTCGGATGGGGAGAAGTATCCGTCGCGATAGCCGCTGACGACCGTCCCGGGATGATGCTCGTGGATCCACTCGGCGACCTTTTCGGCCGCTCCCGGCCGCGCGCCCAGAAGGTAGATCCCGGCGCCGGTTCCGGAGAGCGTTTCGCAGAGGCGCGGAAACATGTCGGTGCCGTTGACGTTCTGGCGGATCTGGCTGGCCAGCAATTTCCCGGCAAGCTTCATGCCGATTCCGTCCGCCAGCACGAGCTCGCCCGACTCGAGGACGGCGCGGTACTCGGGATCGCGCCACGCGATATTGCCGCAATCCGCGTTTACGAAACAGATCTGCCCCGGGGTTGCGTTGCGCGTGCGCGCGACGATCCATTCGAGCGCGTCGGTCATGGTGACGTTGTGAATGGGAATGCCGACGATCGTGACCACGTCTTCGGTGACGGCGACGCCTTCGCCATAGAGCAGCGCGGGGATGGCCCGCAAGGCGATTCCGAAATCGCCGCGCACGGTTTGCGACTCGACGTACTCGGCGTCCGATTGGGGTTCGGCCGAGTACGCGATGTTGGCGCGCTTGCGGATCCACCACAGGCAGATGAGGCCGGGGCGCGCGCTGTAACGCTTGCGCGCTTCGCGCTCGCGGGGCGTCAACTCTCCGGGGGCCACGGCCCGCGGCCCCACAAAGGACATGTCGCCCTTCAGCACGTTGAACAGGACGAGGATGCCGGAGTATTGGTCGAAGGGCTCGCACCAGCGTCCGGCGCGCACGGTCTTTTCGAAGAGCGGTTTGCCTTGGGCGGCGCGCACCACGGCCAGGCACGCGATCACGGGCGAGAGAGCCAGGATCAATGTCAGGGCCACGCAAAAATCGAGCGCGCGCTTGACGCCTCCCAACCCGGCCAGCAGGGCCAGCCACGTCATGGTGTGGAGCGACCGGGAGAGCCGCCGCCGCCAGATGCCGCCGCGCGAGTAGCGGGTGTAGAGCTCGTCGGTGAGCGCTTCCCGCGGGGAGACCGGCGTCTGTTTCATAGTCCTCAGTAGGCGCCTTTGCCGAGCAGGACTGCGGGAACCGTCGCCAGCAGCAGCTTGATATCGAGCCAGAAGCTTTGGCTTTCGATGTAATCGACATCCAACTGCACCTGCTGCGGGAAGGGAATGTCGCCGCGGCCGCTGACTTGCCAGATGCAGGTGAGGCCGGGAACGGCGTCGAGGCGGCGCCGGTCGGCCAGGGTGTAGAGCGCCACTTCGCGCGGCACCGGGGGGCGCGGGCCAACCAGCGACATGTCGCCCTTCAGCACGCACATCAACTGCGGCAGCTCATCGATCGACAGCTTGCGGATGATGCGTCCGATCCAGGTGACGCGGGGGTCGCGCTTCATCTTGAAGGTCACGGCGCTGGTGCCGGCGTGGTGGCTCTGCGCCAGGAGCGCGTCCTTGAGCTTCTCGGCGTTGGTGCACATGGAGCGGAATTTCGGGAAGGGAAACTCGCGGCCCCACTGGCCTACGCGGACCTGACGGAAAACGATCGGACCTCCATCGGTGAGCTTGATGCAGAGGGCCACTACGGCGAACAGCGGCGAGAGCACGATCAGCATGGCCAGCGAGACCACGATATCGAGGGCGCGCTTGAGGAGCTTGGCGCCGCCGACGGTGAGGGTCCAGGCATATTTCTTGACCCAGAAGCGATAGCGGAGGGAAGTGCCGCCGCGGCCGTACCGGCGGTAGAGTTCCTGGACGAGGAGGACGCGGTGGGCATCGTCGCTCGGTCGGGATGTGGCCGGGGGGCTCATGAGTGGCTCCTGCAAGATGCAAAAAGGGGGTTGGGAGTTGGGGGCTGGGGGTTGGG
>OMOG01000757.1 GCA_900290305.1 Candidatus Sulfopaludibacter sp. SbA4 | reverse complement strand
AGAAGGTCGCGTTTGGGAGGGGCGATGGCATTGCAGGCAAAAAAAAAACACACGCGTTACGGCTTGAAAAGGAGGCGAATGGATGTATACTAGACCAAACTGCAAAGCCCAAAAAGGAAATCCGGGCTAAAGGGGTTCCAAATGAAACTGATCGCAGGGCTGTTTTTGTTCGCGTACCTTGCCGCCGCGCAAGGCACCGACGCCGTGCTTACCGGCAGCGTTCTCGATTCCAGCGGAGCCGTAGTTCCCCAGGCATCCGTCACCGCACTCAACCTCAACACCGGCATCGCCATGAGGGAGATCTCCAACGATTCGGGCGTGTATCTCTTCCCCGTGCTTCCGCCGGGCGACTACACCATTACGGCGGAGAGGACCGGCTTTAAGAGATTTCAACTCGAGCGCCTTACCCTGCGAACCGGCGATCACGTCGAACAGAACCTCAATCTGCAAGTCGGTGGCAGCGCAGAAACGGTCGAAGTCGTTGCCAACTCCGATTCCGTAAATTACCTCAACAGCACCATCGGGGGCGAACTCAGCAAGACCCGCATCTCCGATCTACCCGTTGCTTCGCGCAATGCGATGGACCTGGTTCTCAGCCAAGCCGGCGTCGTGGGCACCAACTTCAATGGCGCGCGCAACGACATGCTCAACATCTCGCTCGACCACGCCAACATCCTCGACAACTTCATCACTGAATCGCTCAGCACGACGCAGATCTTTACCAGCGTCGATCGCATTGAGGAGATTCACGTGGTCACATCGCCCGCCGACGCCGAATACGGCCGCGGCTCCGGCCAGGTACAGTTGATCTCGAAGTCGGGCACAAACCAGTTCCACGGCAGCGGCTTTGACAACATCCACAACACCGATCTCAACGCCAACTCGTGGTCGAACAATCGCAACGGACTAAAACGCAACACCATCGTGGAGAACGATGCAGGCGGCTCGCTCGGCGGCCCCATCCGCAAGAACAAGACCTTCTTCTTCGGATTGTTCGAGGCCAACATCAATCACACCAAGAGCACGGTCACATCCACAACCCTGACCCCACAAGCCAGCCAAGGGATCTTCCGTTTCTATCCCGGTGTGCAGGACGGCAACGCCAACGCCAATAACCCCACCGTCGATCTGAACGGCAATCCCGTCGCGCCGCGCGGCGCCACCGGACCGCTGCAGAGCGTAAGTCTCTTCGGTCTTGATCCCAGCCGCCCGGCGGCCGACCCTACCGGCATCGTCGCTAAGAATCTCGGCCTGCTGCCGCTGCCCAACAATTATCTGGCCGCCGGCGATGGCCTCAATACCGCGGCTTACGTCTGGCGGCGCGTTTCGCCCGACGACATCTATTCCTACACCTTTCGCGGCGATCACAACTTCAATGAAAGGCATCGCCTGAGCGTGACTTACTCGCACGATACGGAAACCGACCCCAACGGCTTCGACGGCCAGAGCTTCCCCGGCGTCACTCCTGGCCAATACACCGACTGGGGAACCACCGGATCCATTCAGCTCGTCTCCACTCTGCGCGCCAATCTCGTCAACGAAATTTATGGCAGCGTGGCGCGCAACAGCGTACAGTTCCACGCGCCCTGGACGGCGCCTGGCCAATCCCAAGCGTCCGTGCTTCCTTCCCTCAACAACGTGAGCTATCTGCTCGGCCTGGGCAGCGAAGTCACCAGCCCCTACAGCGCCAGCTCCTCCGAAGATCCCCAGGGCCGCCTGCAATCCACATTCGTCTATGGCGAAAAAGTCACCTGGCTGCACGGCAAGCACGCCATCAAGGCAGGCGCCGAATTCCGCAACGTCATCTCCAACTCATTTGTATCGTTTTGGGGCGTGCCGCGCCTCAACCTCGGAACGCCCACCAGCATCAGCACCACGGCGATTAACGGCATCAATGGCATCGGCGCCAATTCCACGCAGGCCAATAACATCTTGAGCACGCTCGCCGGAGCAGTGCAGAGCGAAGAACAGTATTACTTCTCGCCCGGCGGAGCCAATCCGCAATGGGTTCCCGGCGAAAACGCGCAGCACACCTGGCATAACCACGAGTGGGGTACGTTCATCCAGGACGACATCAAGCTGGCAAGTAACTTTACGCTCCACGCCGGCATGCGCTGGGATTACTACGGCGTGCCGTGGGAAGGCGATGGCCGCCTCGGCACCATCGTCGGTGGATCGCAGACCTTGTTCGGCATCTCGGGCACGACGTTCGCTTCCGAATTCCAGCCCGGCGTGGAAAACCTGAACAATTTGACCACGCTGCAACTCATCGGCAAAGATTCGCCACACCCCAACGTTCAACCCTGGAGTGCCCAGTATCACAACTTCGCTCCTGTGGTTGGCTTCACCTGGGCGCTTCCCTGGCTCGGCAAAGATAAAACCACGTTCCGCGCCGGCTACGGCATCGCCTACGAGCGATTCACCCAGGTGCTGTTCGATCAGCTTTATGGTTACAGCGCCCCTGGCCTGAGCCAACTCGAAAACTACACTCTGACGACCTATCAGAACCTCGCCACCGCCATTCTGCCCGTCGCCACCGGCCTGCCGCCGCTGGCCACGGTGCCCATCAACGACAACAACTCCACCGGGCAAACCATCCTCGCCGCCGACAGCGGCTTGAAACAGCCCTACGTACAGAACTGGAACGCTTCGCTGGGCCGCGAAATCGTGCGCGGTCTGCTGCTCGACGTGCGCTTCGTGGGCAGCAAGGGCACCAAGCTTCTGCGCGGCACCAATATCAATGAGAACAACATTTTTGAGAACGGCATTCTCAACGCGTTCCAAACCACCGAAGCTGGCGGCAATTCGCCGCTGCTCAACCAGATCTTCAACGGTTTGAACGTTCCTGGCGTGGGCGTGGTCAACGGATCGACCATCACCGGCTCCCAGGCCATGCGCACCAACAGTACGTTGTACGCCTACCTGCTGAACAACAATGTGGGCGGCTTCGCCAACTTCATCGGGTACAACACGTTTGTCACCGGCATTCGCGGCGGCCTCCTCAAGAATGCCGGCCTGCCTGCCAACTTCGTCGTAGTAAACCCGCAATTCGGTTCCGACTACCTGATCGGCAACTTCAGCAACTCGACCTACAACTCGCTCCAGATTGAAGTCAACAAGCGTTTCAGCCACGGCTTCCAGGTGCAAGGCAGTTACGTGCGCAGCAAGGCGCTGGGTGACTACGATGGCACGTCGCAGAGTGAAACGGCCAACTTCATCACGCTGCGGAACGAGCATCTCGATAAGCGTCTGCTCAGCTATGACGAACCCAACGTACTGCGCACCAGCGGCATCTGGGAAATGCCCTTCGGCCCACAGAAGGCCATTCTCGGCTCGAGCCACGGCGTTATCGCGCACCTGGTGGAGAAGTGGACCACGTCCGTAGTCTTCTATAAAACCTCCGGCGCGCCCACCACGTTCAGCACCAGCGATGGCCAGACTCTCAACACCAACACCAGCACGCCCACGGCGACCGCGCTTGGCGCATTGCCCTCGGGCAGCGTGTACAAGAGCGGCAACAATGTGCTCTACTACACGGGCCTTACCCAGGTTGTTGATCCTTCGGCCAGACTGTTGCCCTCGAATTTGCAGAGCCTCAGTTCGCTCCTCTCGATCAACAGCGCCAGCGGCAGCCCGCTGCTGGTAAACCCGGTCGCCGGACAACTCGGCACGCTCAACCCCACCGCCATCCGCGGCCTCGGCAGCTTTACTCTCAACCTTCAGCTCTCGAAGCCGGTGGTTTTGAACCGGGAACACAACATCATCATGATCTTCCGCGCGGATGCCACCAACCTGCTCAACAAGCCGATCTGGGGTACGCCGAGCCTGAACATCGATAGCACCAGCTTCGGTCAGATCACCAGCGCCAACGGTAACCGCAACGTCAACCTGACGCTGCGCGTGACGTTCTAACCAGTGGCGCGGGCCGGCAGATCACGAGCTCCGGCCCAGGGCGCAGAGGAGTTGATTCAACTTCCTGAACGCGCAAATGGAGCTTTCGGCTGGACAGAACCGCAAGAACTATCGACAGCGTCCTATTCTTCCCGAAGCCGTTCCGGCAGCTATTGCAGCGTACCATCGATTCTCGTCCAGTTGGACATTAGCCCAAAACATCGTCACGACAGTGAGCCGATCCAGATCCCGGGCAAAAGCGGCGGGGCGGCGGGGCCGGCGGTCCAGCCAGGGAAAGCAGACCGAACGGTCGGTTTGTGATACGCTGTGTGAAGTTTACCGTGGCAACTGGCCGAGCAGCCAAACCCCAATCCCGATCCCGGCCAATGCCCTGGAGGGAAAAATGAGGACTCTCCGCGTTTTTGCGAGCGCGTTTCCGGTAACGGCGGCCCTGATGTTCGCGGCCCACGCCCAATCTGTCCAGTTCGCGGGGGCGCCCTGTGCGACTCCGCCGGCCCTGCACTGTCCCGACAAGGATTGCCCATCGGACCGGGTGATCAACGAGGGCCTCGTGGTGGAGATGAAGACCCGCCGCACCTACTTTCTCGATTATCCGTGCGACCTCAAGGCGGGCGAGAAAGTCACGTTCGTCCTCAGTCTTCACGGCTTCGGCTCGTATGGGAACTGGCAGCGCCACTATTTCCCGATCATGGATTATAAGGACAAATACCGCCTGGTTATCGCCACTCCGAACTCCCCGACGAAGATGTGGACCGAAGCCGACGACCAGTACCTGCAGAACATCGTCACCTCAGTGGTGAGTCAGATCGGCAAAGAGAACGTGAAGGCGTTCTGGCTGGCCGGCCACTCTCAGGGCGGCATGACTTCCAATCGGATCCTGCGCACGGAGTTCTTCAAGGACCGGGTGGATGGCTGGCTCAGCCTGTCCGGCGGCCGTTTGGGCGGGAACCCCGGGCGCGCCGGGAGTTTCGGCGCCGGTCGAGCCGCGACCACCAGCGCAGGAGCGGCCGGCGGGGGCGGCCGTGCGGCAGTGCCCGACATGGCGGCGGCTGCCGCAGCCTTGC
>OMOG01000177.1:511-8398 GCA_900290305.1 Candidatus Sulfopaludibacter sp. SbA4 | reverse complement strand
AAGGACCCGGCCCGTCGGTTCCAGCACATGGCGGATGTGAAGGTGGAGTTGCAAGAGGTCAAGGAGGAGTCGGAATCCGGCACTCCCGCCGTCGTCCCAACTGCTGCGCGCACGCCGCGGCGCAGGGCTGCTTGGGCCGCGGTGGGAGCGCTGGTGCTAGTGGCAGGCGTCGCCGCGTGGCTCCGACTGCGCACGGAATCGGGCGCAGTCGCCTTGGCCCCGCTGCCGCTGGTCACCGACCCGGGCTTTGCCGACAGCCCCAGCTTCTCCCCGGACGGAAACCAGGTGGCCTACTCTTGGGACGGCGAGAAGCAGGACAACCGCGATATCTACGTGAGGCTGATCGCCTCGGGTAAGCCGTTGCGGCTGACCTCCGACCCCGCTCCCGACACCGTTCCCTCGTGGTCGCCCGACGGACGCGCCATCGCCTTCATACGCAGCAGGAACGCCATTTACCTGGTTTCGCCTTTGGGCGGCGGCGAGCGCAAAGTGGCCGAAGGCATATACCCGATCAATGGCAATATTCAGTCCGGACTCTCCTGGTCGCCAGACAGCAAGGTTCTGGCCGTGTCGGAGGCTGAGGCGCCGGACCAGCCGCCATCCATCTACACGGTTCGGATCGAGGACGGCGAGAAGCGGCGGCTCACGACGCCCCCTGCGACCTTAGGCGATTACCACCACGCAATCTCACCTGACGGACGGAGGTTAGTATTCGCCCGCTGCTCGCGCTCCGCCGGTACCTGCGGCCTCTACCTGCTGGACCTGACGCCGGACTACCGCGCGGCCGCCGCGCCCAGATTGCTCGGAATGGAAGGCGGATCCATCGCCGATCCCGCGTGGACCGCCGACGGACAGGACATCGTTTACATGTTTGGCCCGGCCGGCGTGAGCCATTACTTGATGACCCTCCGGGCGGAGGCCGGCGCCCAGCCTCAACGGCTGACGTTTGCTGGCGACAACGTACTCAGTCCGGCGATCTCCACCCGCGGGAACCGCCTCGCCTACGCGGTCAACCTCTCCGATGTCGATCTCCGCCTCATTGAACCAGGTAAGGCCGCGCGGAGTATCGCTCCCTCCACGCGCAGCGACGCCAACCCTCAATTCTCGCCGGACGGCAGACGAATCGCCTTCAGCTCCGACCGCACCGGGGTCACGGAAATCTGGGTGTGCGACCAGGACGGCGCCAATCCCGTCCAGTGGACGCATTTTGGAGATCGGCATTCCGGCACGCCGCGTTGGTCCCCCGACGGGCGCTCCATCGCTTTCGACTCTCAAACGAAGGGAGGACGGCGCGTCTTCGTCATGGCTTCCGACAGCGGCCAATCCCACCGGCTGACGTCCGACCAGGCAACCGAGATCATTCCCAGTTGGTCGGCGGATGGCAAGTCCATCTACTTCGCGTCGGACCGCACTGGAAGGAACGAGATCTGGAAGGCGCCCTCAACCGGTGGGAAAGCCACCCAGGTGACGCGCGATGGGGGCTACGTCGCGTTCGAGTCCCTTGACGGTCATCGGCTGTATTACACCAAGAGCGCTGGAGGAGCCAGTCCCTTGTGGGTGAAGCCGGTGGAGGGCGGGCCGGAGCGGAAAATGGTGGAAAGCGTCGCCGCGAGGGCCTTCGTAGTGGAGGAAGACGGCGTCTACTATCTTACCGGAGTGGCTGCGGCGGGCACGTCGTCCATCCAGTTCTACCGCTTCGCCAGCGGGCAGAGCGAGCTCGTTGCCGGGATCGAAGACCGGCGCCTGAGTGTTGGCTTGACCGTCTCTCCCGACCGCAAGCGCTTCCTGTATTCCGGTTCCACGCGAGTGGGCCAGAACCTGATGCTGGTGGAGGGTTTCAAGTAGCGCATGAAAGCCATCCTACTTTTATCCGCGCTGCTGCTGGCGGGCTGCCGCTCCTCCGGACCGCCGTACAGTCCCAAAGAGGCGCTCGGAAGATTCCAGATCGAACGCGGCTGGCGCATCGAGCCTTTCGCCAGCGAGCCCGCCATCGTCTCGCCGGTGGCGATGGATATCGACGAGAACGGGAACATCTATGTCGTCGAGGATCGCGGCTATCCGCTGAACATCGCGGGCAAGCTGGGGCGCATCAAGCTGCTGCGCGACACCAACGGCGATGGCATTCCCGACCAGGTCACGATCTTCGCCGACCACCTGGTCATGCCCACCGGCATCATGCGCTGGAAGAAGGGCGTGCTGGTCACCGACGCGCCCGACGTGTGGTATCTCGAAGACACCGATGGCGATGGCGTGGCCGATATCCGGCGCCGCGTGCTCACCGGCTTCCCGTTCACCAACCCGCAGCACACCGTCAACGGGCTGATGTACGGGCTCGACAACTGGATCTACCTGGCGCACGAGAATCCCGCGACGGCCATCATCTATAAGGAAGAGTTCGGCGACCGCGGGTCGGACATCCGTTACGTCGACCGCGAGGGCGTGCCGCCGGTAAAGGAGCGCGGGCGCAATATCCGCTTCCGCCCCGACACGAATGAGATCGAGGCGCTGTCGAGCAGTTCGCAGTTCGGGCAGAGCTTCGACGATTGGGGCCGCCACTTCCTGGTCAGCAACTCGAACCACGTGCGCATGGAAGCAGTGCCGGCGCGCTACCTGAAACGCAATCCCGATCTGCCGGCGGGCAGCGCCCTGGACGATATTTCGGATCACGGCGCGGCGGCCAAGGTCTATCCCATCACGGCGCACCCGCGCTTCGAGCTGCTCAGCGGGATCGGCGAGTTCACCTCGGCGTGCGGCATCGTCTACGATCGCGGGTCGACCTTCGTCGCCGAGCCGGCGCACGGGATCGTGCACCGCGATGTGCTCTCCGATGCGGGCTCGCTGTACCTGGCACGGCGGGCGCAGGACGGCGTGGAGTTTCTGGCTTCGACCGATTCCTGGTTCCGTCCGGTGAATCTGTATCCTGGGCCGGATGGCGCGCTGTACCTGATGGATTACTACCGGCTGGTGATCGAGCATCCGGAGTGGATGGCGACCAAGCAGCAGCACTCGCCCGACCTATATAAAGGTATCGACCGTGGCCGGATCTGGCGCATCGTGCCCGAAGGAGTGGGTGGGCCGGCGAAGGGAATACGGCTGGGCGCGGCTTCGAATGCCGAGTTGGTGAAGGAGTTGGCGAATCCCGTGGCCTGGTGGAGGCGCACGGCGCAGCGGCTGCTGGTGGATCGCAAGGCGGTGGACGCGGCGCCGGATATAGCGCGGCTGTTCGCGGAGACGGCCTCGCCGCAGGGCCGCGTACACGCCCTGTGGACGCTCGAAGGGCTTGGCAAGCCGGACGCGGCACTGGTTCGCAAAGCACTGTCGGACTCCGTGCCGGGGGTGCGGGAGAACGGCATCCGGCTGGCGGAGATGCATCTGCACGAGTCGCCCGAGTTGGAGCGCGACCTGATCGCACTGGGCGATGACCCGGACTCTCGCGTGCGCTACCAGTTGCTGCTCACCCTGGGGGACCTCCACTCGGCGCCGGCCCAGGCGCTGCGCGAGAAGCTGCTGTTCGCGAACCTGGAAGACAAGTGGTTCCAGGTTGCGGCGCTGAGCGCCGGCTCCGACGATGCGCCGCGGCTCTTCACGAAGGCGGTGGCCGCAGGTGGAGCGAAGACCAGCGGGCGATCCAGCCTGTTCCGCTACCTGGCGGCGGAGATCAGCGCTCGGCAGCGTCCGGCGGAATTGGAAGCGATGTTGCGGCAGGTGGCGTCCGGAGGCGCGGCCGGGGACTGGTGGCGCACCGCGACGCTCGAAGGCCTGAACATGGGGCGGCGCGGCAGGCAGGCGCCGGTTTCGTCCCGCGTGCAGGTGCTGCTGCTCGGTATCTTCGAGAGCGGCGGCCCGGACGTGCGGCACGCGGCGCTGCGGTCGCTCGAGATCGCGGGGCTTCCGGCAGGAGCCGAGCGGTCGCTCGCGCGGGCCCTGGCGGCGGCCCGCGATAACAACGCCGACGCTGCTCTGCGCGCCGATTCGATCGGCCTCCTGGCACTGGCTGGCGCGGAGCAAAACGCGGCGCTGTTCCGATCCCTGATCGAGCCGCACCAGCCCGACATAGTTCAAAGCGCGGCGGTGCGGGCGTACGGGAAAGTTAAGGGCGATGAGACAGGGAGATTTCTGCTGAAGAACTGGCGCGCCCTGAGTCCCGCGGTCCGCGGCGATGCAGCGGACGCGATGTTCCTGGAGCCATCGCGGCAGCGCATGCTGGTGGCCGCCCTGAAGAGCGGCGATGTGCAGCCGTGGACGCTGGCGTTCCGCCACAAGCGCCAACTGATCATGAACAACAACCCGGAGATTCGCGATGGGGCGCGGCCCATCCTGGAGCAGACGCCGGCGGATCGCGAGGCCGTGGTGAAGCGGTACGACGCGGCTCTCGATGGGACGGGCGATGCCGCGAAGGGGCGGGAGGTTTTCCGCTCGGTGTGCGGGAAGTGCCATCGGCTGGAGGGCCACGGAGCCGAAGTCGGACCCGACCTGCTGACGGTGCAGAACCAGCCCAAGCAGTGGATGCTGACGAACATCCTGATTCCGAGTCAATCCATCGCGCAAGGGTACGAAGCCTACGTGGTCGAGACCTTCAGCGGCGGGATGCTGGATGGAGTGATGGGTCCGCAGAGTCCGTCGACCATCACGCTGCGGCACGAAGACGGAAAGGAAGACATCATCCAGCGGCAGGACATCAAGAACATGTACGTGACGAACCTCTCGGCGATGCCCGGCGACCTGGAGAAGCAGGTCAGCGTGCAGCAGATGCGGGACCTGCTGGAGTATCTGAAGACGGTGAAGTGACATGCGGCTGGCTCAAATTGCTTTGCTGACCTGCCTTCCGGCTGCTGCCGCGGGGTTCCGCGCGGCTGCGGTGAAGGTCGACATCACGCCCCAGACTTCGCAGTGGCTGATGGGCTACAACGCGCGGAAGTCCACCGGAGTGCACGACCACATCTATCACCGCGTGGTGGCGATGGAAGCGGGCGACGTCCAGTTCTTCCTGGTGGCGAGCGACCTGTGCCTGTTCTCGCCCGAGGTCTACGACGATGTGGCAGCCGAGCTGGAGCGCGACGGGATTCCGCGGGTCCGGTTCTGGTGGAGCGTGACGCACACTCACGCCGCGCCCGAAGTGGGACCGCCGGGTGTCTACAAGGCGTTGCTGGGGCGCTCGGACCACGAGTGGGATCGCGAGTACGCGGCGCTGGTCAAGGACTCGCTGATTCGCGCGGTGAAGGAGGCTCGGACGAAGCTGGAGCCGGCACGCATCGGCTTCGGCCAGGGAATCGCGATGGCCAACATCAATCGGCGCGCCAAGGACGTGGACGGCAAGGTGTCGCTCGGGCTGAATCCGGATGGGCCGGCGGACCGCCAGGTCGGGCTGATGCGGCTCGAACGGCGGGACGGCAGCCTCATCGCATTGGTGGCGAACTACGCCATGCACGGTACGGTGATGAGCGGGCAGAACCTGCTGATCAGCGGGGACGGACCGGGCACGGTGACCGCTTATCTGGAAGCGAAGATGGAAGCGCCGGTGGTGTTCGTGAACGGCGCCGCGGGGAATCTCGCGCCGATTTACAGCGTGTATCCGGACGCCAAGAGCGGGCACCTTTCGCAGTTCAACGTGCTGCTGGGCGATCGGATTCTGGCGGGGGCGCGGTCGATGGGTCCGGCCACGGACGAGGTCGCGATGTGGGCGGGCGAGCAGGCGATCGACACGCCGCGCAAGGAAGGGCTCGTGTGGCCCACGGAGTTGGGGCACTATGCGGCCGGGCCGATGGTGCGGCTGCCGGTGCGGTTCCTGCGCATCAACGACACGCTGCTGTGGGCGGCTCCGGTGGAGATGTTCTGCGAGATCGCGATGGCGGTGCGCAACCAGTCGCCGTTCACGCATACGTTTTACTTCGGATATACCAATGGGTGGCTGGGCTACCTGCCCACCGCGGAGGCGTTCGCGGAGGGCGGCTACGAGCCGGCCACCTCGGTGTTCACGGCGCAGGCGGAGGCCGATGTGAGACACGGTGTTGTCACATTTGTGCAGGGGTTGCGGAAATAATTTTCCGTGGTACAGTTCCATGAGGAGATAACACCATGCTTGGAGAAGTAGTCAGTGAGACGAGCGGCAAGAGAATCGTGAGAAGAGTGCTGGGGACCAACCCGCCCACGGTTGAGGTCTCGTTCGAGGACAGCGGCAGCGTACTGGGCGTACCCTGTAGCGGGTTCGGAACCTATGAATCCGTGATCCGGGCCGATGGCAGCATTTTCGGACACGGGCGAGGGGCAATGGCCACGGCGGATGGCGAGCTGATCACCTGGCAAGGCTCGGGCCAGGGCAAATTCGGGCCCGGCGGAGCGGTGAGCTATCGGGGCATGCTGTTCTTCCAGACGGCATCCCAGAAATTGGCGGAGATAGCCGCTGCGCCGGGCGCGTTTGAATACGAAGTCGACGCTGCGGGCAACACGCACTCTAAAGTTTGGGCGTGGAAGTAAGGTCAGGCGCCGGCGGGACAGCTCCCGCTTGCGGGCCGAGGCGCCGGCGCCACCCGAACCAGAACAGAGCAGCCAGGACTACTAGTAGCATCAGCCAGCGCATCACACTCACTAACAGCGAGGCTGTGAGTGCGGGCCATTCGACGTGGTACTGACTGAGCCGGCCGGCGCGCTCGATCATCCAATGCCATCCGGTGTGAGCGACCAGCGCGGAGAGAATGATCGTCCCCATCCGTTCAGCCACCACCAGGCGGAACAGCAATTCCAGGATCGGAATCATCAATAACAACACCAGCAGTTGTCCCAACTCCACCCCGACATTGAAAGACAGCAGCGATGCGAGCAGATGCGATCCGGCGAACTGCAAGGTCTGGCGCAGGGCGAAGGAGAAGCCAAAGCCGTGCACCAGTCCGAAGCCGAAGGTGATGATCCAGCGGCGCTTCACGGTGGCCCCGCCGACGATGTTTTCGAGCGCCATATAGACGATCGATATGGCGATCAGAGTCTCGATGAGCGGAGGAAACCAGAGGGCATCGGGCGCAAGGTTGTAGGCGGACGCGATCAGGGTGATGGAGTGCGCGACGGTGAACGCGGTCACCACGGGGACGAGCGCGCGGAAGCGGCGGAACGGGATTACCAGGCAGCAGAGGAACAGCAGGTGGTCGGTGCCGTCGAGGATGTGGAAGAAGCCCAGGTCGACGAAGCGCAGGGCGGCCTGGCGCCAACTCGGGTCGAGCCGGACGAGTCCGGGGTCGCCGGTGAACTCGAAGGCGCGCACCGCTCCGCCGGGCGGAAGAAAGCGGAGCACGGTGACGACGCGCAGGCCGAGGCGCGCGAGGTGCGGCTGGATCGAGAAGCGGGACTGGTCCGAGCGAATGGGGTATTCGAAGGCCACGTCGAGCATGGCCTGGCTCCAGACCACGTTGGTGTCGTTCGCGAGCGGCGGCCCGGTGATGTGGGCCAAGGCTTCGTCGTAGGAGGCGAAGGAGCGGTCGGATTCGAGCGACAGGCGTGCGGCGGTTACGCGGGGTTTGGGCGGCAGGCGGTCATCGCCCTCGTAGAGCTCGATGAAGTCGGAGATCCAGAGGATGGCGGCGTCGGGGAGCAGCGGGGCGGCTTGTTCGAGATCCAGGTAGCCCGGGCCGCGCTCGGGGAAGATCACGTCGCGGATGGCTTTCAGGGGCACGCGGACCAACAGGTGGAGGCGGTCGCCTTGGGGCTTGAGGTACAACTGGGCGGTGACGTCGTTGGGGATGTCGTGGGCGGCGGCGAGAGAGGGCAGCAGGAGAAAGAAGAGAGACAGGCCACAAAAAACGATGGCCTGCCCCACAAAGCAGCAGAGCCGCAACCAAAGGCCGACCAGGGGGTCGGCCGCGGACCAGGGGGTCCGCCCCACTGGGGGCTGGTGGCGGG
>OMOG01000177.1:0-501 GCA_900290305.1 Candidatus Sulfopaludibacter sp. SbA4 | reverse complement strand
GGCGTAATCTCCGTACCGGCGCGATATTTGCGGGAATCCTGGCGGCATTGGGAATCGGGTCGACGGTGCTCGATCGAGTGAAGGCGGCGGGCGTGCAGGCGCCGCGGTTCGAAGTGGATCCGATGTGGCCGAAGCCGCTGCCGAACCACTGGGTCATCGGCCAGACGATCGGCGTATCGGTGGATTCGAACGACCACATCTGGATCATCCACCGCGGGGCCGCGCTGGAGCGGATGGAGACATATGCCGCGGCGAACCCGCCGGCATCGGAATGCTGCTCGCCGGCGCCCCCGGTGCTGGAGTTCAACGAGGCGGGCGACCTGATCGGCCACTGGGGCGGTCCGGGCGAGGGTTACGATTGGCCGGATTCGAACCACGGAATCACGGTGGATTACAAGGGCAACGTGTGGATCGGCGGCAACGGCAGAGGTGGGCCGCCGGCGGGTGCGGGTGCGGGCGGCGCGCGCGGCGGAGCAGGTGGAGGCCGCGCGGCGGCGGAGG
>OMOG01000088.1:18004-18436 GCA_900290305.1 Candidatus Sulfopaludibacter sp. SbA4 | reverse complement strand
GATTCGGACCCCATGAAGGGCCACCCCGGCTACCAGGGCGACGACATCGATTACTGCGCGGAGATCATCAGGCAGGTGGGCTCGCCCCACGCCAAGCTGCTGTTCGACATCTACCACGCGGCGATCATGAACGGCGACGTCATCCGGCGCCTGCGCCAGTATCGCAACTGGATCGGCCACATCCACACGGCCGGGGTTCCGGGACGAAACGAGATCGACGGGAGCCAGGAGATCAACTACGCGGCGGTGATGCGGACGCTGGTCGAAATCGGTTACCAGGGGTACGTCGGGCAGGAGTTCATTCCCACGCGCGATCCGGCCCAGGGGCTGGCGGAAGCCGTGGCCCTTTGCGATGTCTAACCACGTGTGATCGAGGGGAGGTTACACATGATCAATCGTCGTTCCTTTCTCGCCGCCATGGGCGCGGGTTGC
>OMOG01000088.1:0-17994 GCA_900290305.1 Candidatus Sulfopaludibacter sp. SbA4 | reverse complement strand
CCGCCTGGAGCGGCGTGCGCGAGTGCTTCGGCCATGGGCAAATCTCTCCGCAAACCCTGTCGAACCTGGCCGGCGACTACGGCATGATGATTCAGTGGGACCTCCAATCCGGCGGCATGGGTGAGGACTGCCTCTCGCTCAACGTCTGGACACCCGGGGTGAACGATGGCGGTAAGCGCGCGGTCATGGTCTCTTTCCATGGCGGCGGCTTCGCCACCGGATCCGGCAACGCACCGGGTTACGNNGCGCTTCGGCGATGTGGTGGTGGTCACGGTGAACCACCGGCTGGCCAGCCTCGGCTATCTCCACCTGGCCGATTTGGGTGCGCCGCCGGAATTTGCGCAGGCCGGCGTCGCAGGCATGATGGACCTGGTGGCGTCGCTCGAATGGGTACGGGATAACATCGAGAGATTTGGCGGCGATCCCACCAAGGTGATGATCTTCGGCCAATCGGGCGGCGGAGCGAAAACCTCCACGGTACTGGCGATGCCTTCGGCCAAGGGACTGTTCCGCAGCGCCGGCGTGCAAAGCGGGTCCACGATCCGTTCGGCAACACCCGAGACGGCAACCAAATCCGCGAGGCGCTGCTGGCCAAACTCGGCATCGCGAAGGGGAACGTACCCGCGATTCAGCAGTTGCCTTGGCAACAGATCCTGGAGGCTCAGGCTTCGCTCGGCGCGGCGGCAGGCTTTACGCCGGTGGTGGATGGCAAGGTGCTTCCGCATCATCCCTTCGATCCGGTGGCGCCGCCCGAATCCGCGGACGTGCCGGTGATCATTTCGACGACGCTCGAGGATGCCGCACTCGCACTGACCAATTTCGACCTCGACGAAGCCGGCCTGAAGGCCATGATGAGCGAGCGGTACGGACCGAAAGCGGAACAGATGCTGGCGCTGTATCGCAAGCGCTATCCGAAGAAGTCCCCGTTCCTGATTCAAGCGCAGATCGGGACCGACGCCGGATCGCGCCGCAGCGCGATGTTGCAGGCCGAGCGCAAGGCAGCTTTGGGGAAGGCGCCTGCCTACATGTACCTGTGGGCCTTCGAGAGTCCCAGCTTCGGAGGGAAATTTGGCGCCGTCCATGGCACGGATGTGTCGGCATCTTTCAATAGCTACCGCGATGGCATTGGCGGAACCGGCTCACGGGTGCAGAGGGCGCTTTGGAGCCGCTTCGCGTCGGCGTGGGTTTCGCTGGCGAAGACCGGCAATCCGAATTGCGCGGAGATTCCGGAGTGGCCGGCCTATGATGCGGCGCGGCGCGCGACCATGATCTTCGATACCGAAGTCCGCGTGGAGAACGATCCGCGGGCGGAGATCCGGAAATTCTGGGCGGAGATGTCGGCGGGCGGGCGGCGGGGTTAGAAAGCCAAAACCGGAACTTCAGTACCGGTTCCGGAACCAAAAATCAACAACTTACGGGTGAAAAAACCGGTACTTTGTACCGGTTTGCTCACTGGCCGAGCACCAGGACCCCCCACGGACGATCGCCGACCTTGATTTTTTTGGTGACGGTTCGGGTGGCGAGGTCCACCACGGACACGTCGTTCGAAGGTCCGTTGGCGGTGAACAGGAGCTTCTCATCGGGCGAAAGCGCGAGGCCCCAGGGGCGGTCGCCCACCTCGAACGTGGCGGCGATGGCGTCGGTGGCTGGTTCGAGAACCACGACCTTTTTGCCGCGGCCGGTGCTGACGTAAAGCTTCGAACCGTCGCGCGACATCGCCTGTCCCATCGGCTTGAAGCCCTCGCCGAGCGGGATGGTTTTCGAGACCTCCAGTTTGGCCGTGTCGATTTCCGATAGCGTAGCGTCGTTTTCGTTGGTCACGTAGGCGCGCGAGCCATCGGGAAGGAACGAAATGCTCCGCGGCCGCCGTCCGACCTGGATGGTCTTGACGGCTTTGGCCGCCGCGATATCCACCACGGTCACGGTGCCGGCGTCCTCGGATGTGCAGTAGATGTATTTCGCGTCCGGCGTGAGAGTGACTCCCTCGGGCTCCTTGCCGGTCGAGATGGTGTTCAGGATCTTGCCCTGGACGGCATCGACGAAGCTGACACCGGCCGCGTCCTCGTTGGACACGTACAGCGTGCCGTCTTTGCCCACGGCGAATTGCTCGGGGTCGGATCCGCCGGGAACTTTGCGCAGCATCTTGGTTTGCGCGATATCGAAGACGCCGATTCCGTCGGCGCTTTTGTCGGGCGGCGGCAAGGTGCTCTCGTCCACGCCCGGAGGCGCGAATGGCGAGCCGCTCAGCGCAATGAAGATCAGCTTCCCATCGACGCTGGGATGGATTCCGCGCGCGCGCTTCCCGATAGCCACGGTCTGGAGAGCCTCCATCTTGACGGGGTCGATGATGGTCAGGTCGCCGGAGGCTTCGTTGCTGATGTAGACGCGGTACGACGGGGCCTGGCTGCAGCCGGTCAGGAGGGCCAGCAGCGGAAGTGAGAGCAATAATAGTCGAGAGTTACTCATTGTAAGTGATCATAGTCTAACGCAAGGTCGACTACGCCCGACGCCGTCAGATGAATTGGGTTCGTTCCTTCACCATATTTCTCGTGCCAAAAGGCCAGCGTGTAATCGCCGGGCGGGACGTTTTTCAGCTCGAAGGAGCCGTCGGCGGCGGTGACGAAGAAATACGGATGATCGACCACGCCGATGTAGGCGCGCATCCACGAGTGCACGTTACATTTCACCGGGATCATGACATCCGCGCGCGGGAACTTGTGCTCGATATCGGGCGCCTGCGGCGACTGCTGCTCGTTGAATTCCCGATTATTGGTGGGCATGGGATGAATGTTGTGCGAGACGGGGTCGCTGTTCTTGACGTCGAGCATCTGGCCGGCTTGCATGCCCAGCACACGGGGGATGAACAAGCAGCCGTGCTGATCGAGGGTCACGGGGTCTTTGGACGGCTCGAAATGCTTTCCTTCGAGACCTGATTTCAGGTAGACGAAGACGTTGGCCACTCCTCCGTCGCGTCCGATGACTACGGATTCGTCATAGACGGGCTTGCCCGCATGCGCCTGCTCGCAACCGGCGTCCGACGCCATCGAGATCACCGTGCGGGGAGGCTTCGCTTTGCCGCTGCCGAGGCGGATTTTCCCCTTGATGGTCCCGGCGGTGGCGGGATCGACGTGGAAGTATTCCACCGGTTTGGGCGCTTCGGCGGTAGCTTTCGGTGGCGGCGGCTGGTTGCTGCCACAGGCGGCCAGGAACAGGGTCGCGAATAGTAGGGCGGTGGTACCGCGAGCTTGACACAACTGAGAAAAGTCAAGACGCCGGCTGAAAGCCGGCGGCAGCCAGGATTGGCTGCCCCACAGGGGCAGCCAGGATTGGCTGCCCCACAGGGGTTTCTGGACATGCCGTTTCATGAGGGGCGCGAAGTGGGGGCGTTTGGATTTCCGGGGCCGAAGTGCTTCAGCAGCACCAGGTCTTCGGAGTCGCTCCGGTTGGTGATCTCAACGCCATTTTTCGCCGCATCCGCGGTGACGAACAATTCATCCTTAGTCATCTGGCCGTAGCGGATGAGGGTCGGGGTTTCGACGTCGTGCTTGCCGATCGCACCGTGACCCTGGGTCAGGATCAGCCCATATGCGGCCGCGTCCGTGATGGTGACCGAGCGGCCGGGGAATACGGTGAGCTCTTTCGCCGAGTAGTGCGGGGTGGTGTACACGACCCACTTCTCGCAGTAGCCGAAGTCGGCCATCGCGCCGGTTGGCGCGACGGGTGTGGGCTCGAAGAGGCGGTGCTTGCCGAATTCGGGATCGGTGTTGGCATCCCAATCCAGCATGTCGAGCAGGTAGTCGAGGTCGTGATGGTGCTCGGGGGGGACATCCTTGACGAGGAGATCCCACGGCACGGTGCGGCCCTCGACCAGCGATTGGTACATCGCAAAAACGTCGGAATTGACCTGCGGCTCGTAGGTCACGAGCGAGCCGGGCGCGTGCAGAATTCCGGGATCGATCTGCCAGCCGGAGCCGGGTTTCAGTTTGTACGCCTTGGAGTGGTACAGAATTCCGTTGTCGCCCTGGTCCCACTTTTCCAGGCAGCGGCGGACATCGTCGCGCGTGGTGCCGGGATCGAGGCCCATGAAGGTGTACGGAAAGTTGTTGTCCTTGAAGTTGTATTGCGGCGGGAAGTAGTAGGCCTCGGGCTTGCCCTTCTGGCCGACGCGCGCGGCGAACTCGTCGGTCTGGTGGAGGTGGTGGGGGATGGGGCCGAGATTGTCAAAAAACTTACAGAGCAGGTTCCATCCGCCCTCGCGCTGCATGACGTCGGAGCCCAGGAAGAGGTCGCCGGCGGTCTCGATGGCCTCCTTCAGCAGGACTTTCTTCCCGTGGAATTCGATGTAGCTCAATCCTTCGTCGTCGGCGGTCAGGGGACCGTTGGCAGCCTTGGTGGTGGAAGAAAACCAACGCTCGTCGATGCCGCCGCGATGGCCGCCGAGGATGTAGAGGTCGCGCGGGTCGAGTTTCAGGCGGCCGCCGGGCATGAGAAACGATCGCGGCACCCAGCAGGGGGCGAGGCGGACGACGCCCTCGCCGGCAGCGAGAGCTTCGTGGATCACGGTGGAATCGGAAGTAAGGCAGGTGGTCTTCTCAACTTGAGGGGTCATAAAGTAAACCAGTCCTCGCTGAAGTCGAATAAGCTTCTGTAGCGTACTAGCTCTAGGGGTGGCTGTCAAGGCTATTTACATTTTTTTCAAGTTTTCCGCTTGACATCGGATCGAGCGGGATATATGCTAATCCCACAATCGGGCTTTGATACGTTTCAAGGGGAGGGGAAATGCACGCGACTCGGACGTCGCAGGGAAGCGCGAAAATCTTCGCCGCGCTCCCGCTATCTGCGCTGTCGTCATTCCAACCAGCTTTCCCACACACCAAATCCAACAACACACCCGGGAGGTTATGCATGATGAAGTTCCGCATTCTCGCAGCGGTGGTTCTCTGCGCGTTGGCCCTGGCGCCAACCGCCAACACTCAAACCGTGACCGGATCGATCACCGGAACCGTGGTGGATACCGCCAATGCCATCGTGGTGGGCGCATCCGTTCGACTGACGAATGAAGTCACCAAACAGCAGCGTGAGTTCGTCACGACGGGGAACGGCACGTTCACCTTTGTCGATCTGGTGCCGGGCGACTACGATCTCCACGTCACGCATCCCGGCTTCAAGACTTACGTGCAAAACGGAATCACGATCGGCACGCTGGAGAAGGTGGACGTTCACACGATCCGTCTGGATGTCGGCGATGTCAGTACATCGGTGGAAGTGCAGGCCGAAGCGGCGCGCGTGGCCACCGACAGCTCCGACCACGCCATGGACGTCAACCTGAAGCAGATTGAACAGACGCCCATCCGCGGCCGCAACTGGGAAGGCATCATCAAGGACCTCCCCGGCGTCATCGACATGGGCACCTACGACCAGCGCGGCTGGAATGGCAATTCCGCCGTGATCAACGGCGGACAGATCGGGCAGGTGCTGATCACGTTTGACGGCATGGCCGCGCAGGACAGCGGCGCCCCAGGCATGAGCACATACCAGACACCCAGCGTGGACGCCATCGGCGAAGTGAAGCTGCTGACCGGCAACTACTCGGCGGAATACGGCGCGCGCAACGGCGGCCAGTTCAATGTCACGACCAAGAACGGCACGGCGCAGTTCCACGGCAGCGCCTACTATTACTACCGGAACGAAGAATTCAATGCCAACGAATACTTCAACAATCAGCTTGGCGTCGCCAAGCCGAAGTATCGCTACGAGAATCCCGGCGGCACGCTCGGCGGTCCGATGCTGGCTCCCTTCACGCACTTCAACCGGAGCCGCACCAAGCTCTTCTTTTTCTTCTCGTGGGACCAGTTGTGGAATACGCAAAACACAAACCTCAACAAATACACCATGCCGACCGCGCTCGAGCGCCAGGGGAATTTCTCGCAGAGCGTGAACACGAACGGCTCACCGATCATCGTGAAAGATCCGTTGAGCGGGGCGCCGTTTCCAGGAAACATCATTCCGGCCAATCGCATCAGCCCGATCGGCTCGGCCATGCTGAACCTGTTCCCGCTCCCCAACACCACCGATCCGACCGGGCAGCGCCAGTACAATTTCACCGACGTTTTGAGCAACACGGATCCGCGCAGAGACATTCTCCTGCGGGGCGATTACAATATCTCCGCCAAGGACACGATGTTCGTGCGCGGCCTGAAGGATTACCAGGCCCAGTCCGGCTTCGGCGCGATCCTCGGGGCGGCGGGGGACGGATGGGGGCAGTTCCCGCACAGCTATTTCATCCCCTCCGTGGGCATTGCGGCCACCTATATCCACACGTTCAGCTCGAGCCTGATCAACGAATTCACGATAGGACAAAACCGCGCCCACCAGCAGAACCATCCCACCGATCCGACTTCCTACAACGCCAGCCTGCTTCCGCTCAAGTCCAACGGGCAGACGCTGGCGCTGCCGAGTATCTTCCCCGCCTCGGCCAATTACCTGAACCTGCTGCCCACCGTCAACTTCGGCCTGCCTTCGGGCTTCAGCGCTTCGGCGTCGCCGACCGGCATTCCGAATCTTCCGAGCTTCGGATTCGACAGCCGGTGGCCGTTTGACGGCACGGACAACCTGGCGACCATCAGCGACAACATCACCTGGATCAAGGGAAGTCACCGCCTGAAGGCCGGTTTCTACTTTGAACACGATGCCCGGAACGTGAGTGTTTACTCGGTCTATAACACCGCGGGCACTTACTATTTCGGTTCCGACCTCGGCAATCCCGTGGATACGGGCGACCCGCTTTCGAACGCGCTGACCGGAAACCTGTATGGCTATGGACAGGACAATCTCAAACAGGTCAACCAGGCGCGCTACAAGCAGACCGAGTTTTTCCTGCAGGATTCCTGGAAGGTCAGCCGGCGCCTCACTCTGGATCTTGGCATGCGCTTCTCGAGACTCGGCGCGCTTTATGAGGCCCCCGGCCACGCGCAAGGGGTCTTTGTGGGGTCCAGTTATAGCACCAGCCAACAGGGCCAGCTTCTGTACCCGTATTGCCAGGTCACCGTGGCCTCGAACGCCAGTTGCCCGACGGCTTCCAAGGCCTCCATCAATCCGGTCAACGGCCAGATCTTCCCCTACGCTCTGCAAGGCACGTTCGCCCCGAACAGTTACAACGGTACGCCGTTCTCGGGCATCGTCTCCACGCAGTCGGGGAATCATCCGTACTTCCAGACGCCTCCCCTGCAACTGGCCCCACGCATCGGCTTCGCGTATGACCTGTTCGGGGACGGCAAAACGGCAATTCGCGGCGGTTTCGGGATCTTCTACGGCCGTGCGTTCGGTGTCGATACTCTGGGCGCCACGGGGGTGGGCATCGGGCCGTTGGCCACTCCGCCGAATTTCCTGGCCCCCATCGTTCTCAACACCACAATCTCGAGCCTGACCGGCGCCCAACAGGTATTTACGCCCCAGACCACGGTTGGCGGACCCCTGAAGTATCCGCCGCCGCAGACTCTCGATTGGAGCTTCGGGGTCCAACACGATATCGGAAGGGGCTTCGTGATGGATATTGCCTACGTGGGCAACATCGGGCATCACCAGTTCAATCAAGGCTCGATCGACCTGAATGGGATTGCGCCGTTAACCGACTGGACGCCAACGGCCAACAACGGGCAGCCCGGACCGGTGACCAAGTTCCTCGATCCGACCAGCGGCAGCGGAGGCACGGCCGGTTTTTATTCCACCAACCTGATTCGGGCCCTTGCCGGACCATATCCGGGATGGGGCGGAATTCAGATGTACACTCAGAACGGCGAGTCGCATTACGAAGCCCTGCAGGCGCAGTTCAATAAACGGGTCGGCAAGAGCTTCCACTTCGGAAGCAACTACACCTGGTCAAAGACGTTGTCGTATAGCCGCAGCCAGTGGGTCCCGGACAAATTGCTCGAGAACATCACCGGCAGTACACGGCCGCACGCCGCCAATATCAATTTCGGGTATAAGGTTCCCAACGGCTCGCAGCTCTGGAAGAACAAGTTCACTGAGATTGTAGGCGACGGTTGGAACGTGGAAGGCATCCTGACTTACTATTTCGGTACGCCGATGACCATCGGTTGCTCGGCGGTGAGCGCTCCGATCGGCTACTGGACCGGTACGCCGACCACTCTCGGCTTACCATTCCGCTGCGAGCAGACCGGAAATCTCTGGCTGCCTTCGGGCGCGACGCCCGGGTCGGTCGGTTCCACTGCCTCTCCTGCCCTGTGGTACAACTTCAACCCGGCGAGCTTCACGCTGCCGGGGGTCAACTCGCTGGGGATCGGCAACACCCCGCCGACCCTCACGTACGGGCCGGGGGTGGAGAACGTCGACCTGAGCGTGTTCAAGCAATTCCGCATTGTGGAAGGCAAGAACCTGGAGCTCCGCTTCCAGGCGTTCAACGCTTTGAACCACTTCAACCCGAGCAATCCGAACACCTCGCTGAGCCTGAACTACGCGACCGGCGCCAACACCAACGCGGCTTTCGGAACGATTACCGGCGCGGCGCTTCCGGCGCGTCACGCGGTGGCCTCGGTGCGCTTCACCTTTTGATGGACGCGCACAAAACGGCCGCGGCGCGATCAGTGCCTGTGCTGGATGGTGCGGCGCCGCGGCCTTTGCGGTGCTAGAGAAGTGGGCAGGGCCCGGCCTGCCTGCGGGGCCCTGCCACTCCGGGTAATATGAGGTAGAGGTAAGGGATGCGAAAATTACCGGTCTTGATTGCGATCACCCTTGGCTGTGTGCTGGCGTGGGGAGCGGACTGGCTGACGGACGGCTACGACACCAAGCGGACCGCCTGGCAGAGGGACGAGAAGATCCTGTCCACGGACAGCGTCAAGAACATGAAGCTGCTGTGGAAGCTTCAATTGGACAACGAGCCGCGCCAGATGCACTCGCTGTTTCCGCCGCTGATTATGGAGCGGGTGAACACGCCGAGCGGCCCGAAACAGATCGCCATCGAGACCGGCGTATCGGACAACATCTACGCCATCGACGTCGATAAAGGCGAAGTGCTGTGGAAGAAGCACTTCGTGAGCACGTGGACACCGCCTGCGACCGGCGGCCGGGGCGGCGGGATTTTGTGTCCCGGCGGGATCACCGCGACCCCCGTCATCGCACCGTCCGGAACGCCGGGCAAGTACACGATCTACGCGGCGTCGTGGGACGGCATGATGCACCAGTTGAATGTTGCCGATGGCGAAGACGTCAAGTCGCCATCCAAGTTCATGCCGCCCAACGGCAAGCCCTATGCCCTGAGCCTCTTCAACAACGTAATCTACACGCACACCGCGCAGGGCTGCGGCGGCAATCCGAACGTGGTGTACGCGTACGACCTGGCCACGAATAAAGTCGGCACCTGGGGACCGGCGGGCGGCGGCATGTGGGGACGCACGGGTCCGGCGATCAGTTCCAACGGCACGATGTACACGGGCACCGGCGACGGCCGCTGGGATCCGGAGGCCGGGACATACGGGGACGGCATTATCGGGGTGAAGCAGAATCCGGAGACCAAGTCGTTGGACCTGGTGGATTACTACGGACCGACGAACGCCGAGTGGCTGGTGAAGCGCGACCTGGACATGCAGGTGACGCCGGTGATCTTCAACTACAAGGGCAAGGAGCTGATGGTGGATGCGGGCAAGGAGTGCCGCATGTACCTGATGGACACGGAGTCGATCGGCGGCGACGACCATCGCACGCCGCTGTATCGCAGCCCGCTGATCTGCAACGAGGACGTCAACTTCGCGTCGGCGGGCATTTGGGGGTCGCTGGCCAGTTGGGAAGATTCCAAAGGGACGCGCTGGGTGCTGACGCCCATCTGGGGAAAGAAGCATTCGGCCTTCAAGGCGCCGATTGAAAACGGTCCGGTGAAGGATGGGGCGATCGTAGCGTTCAAGGTGGAAGAGAAGGGCGGCAAGTTCCAATTGACGCCCGCCTGGATTTCGCGCGACATGAACCGCGCGGAGCCTCCGGTGATTGCCAACGGGGTGGTGTTCGCGTACGGCAACGGCGAGGATACGGAGCAGGCTTATCCGGATGTCGGGCTCGACGATGTGGCCAGCCGGCGCATTCCAGGGTCGACGCGTGCCGTGCTGTATGCACTGGATGCCCAGACCGGAAAGGAACTGTGGTCGAGCGGCGACCAGATTGCCAAGTGGAATCACTGGACGGGACTTTCGGTGGCCAACGGGCGGGTCTACATCGGCACGTTTGACAGCATCCTGTATTGCTTCGGCATCAAGAAGTAGGGAGGCTGAATTGCGGCCACTCGTACCCTTGATTCTTTGCCTGTGCGCGGCGGCGCAGACGCCGGATGCGGAAAAGCTGCATCGTCTTTTCACGGATTGGGCCGGGCTCACGCGATACGGCAGCGAGGATACCGAGATTCGTCCTCCGAAGCCGGGGGAGAATCGCGTGGTGTTTTTGGGTGACGAGATTACGGAGTTGTGGGGCGGGGCCGGCTTTTTCCCAGGCAAGCCGTATCTCAATCGCGGCATCGCGCACCAGACCTCACCGCAGATGCTGGTGCGCTTCCGGCAGGACGTGATTGAGCTGAAGCCGAAGGTGGTGGTGATTCAGGCGGGCACCAACGACCTGGCCGGATACACGGGTCCGGCAACCGAGGGAGTGATCGGCGAGAATCTGATGTCGATGACGGAGCTGGCGAAGGTGAACGGCATTCGCGTGGTGCTGGCTTCGGTCACGCCGGTGTGCGACTGTTTCAAGAATCAGACTGGATTGCGGCCCCAGGGGAAGATTATCGGGCTGAATGGATGGATCAAGGATTACGCGGCGCGTAGCGGATCGGTGTACCTGGATTACTATGCCGCCCTGGCGGACGGCCGGAATTTCAGGAAAGAGTTGACCAGGGACGGGTTGCTGCCCAATGAGGCGGGATACGCGGTGATGGCTCCGCTTGCGGAGAAGGCCATCGCAGAGGCGCTGGGTGGGACGGAGGGTAGGCCTTGAGAAGCTGCGAAAAGAAACATATAGCCGCGGATGCGCGGGCCGGTGTGGCGCGGGCACTCGTGCCTGCCGTGTCGAGACTCGTCTCGACACGTGTTCGCGGTTGCGCTACAGTGTCGAAGGCAAGCGTCGGCATGAGTGCCGACGCGGCAGGCATGAGTGCCTGCGCCACGTCTTTCAGGAGAGGAGTTTCAGGGATGCGGAGAATGATGGGATTCGTGGCCGCTCTGGTGGTGGTGAGCGCGGCGCACGCTCAATTCGGGCGGGGAGGCGCGGAATGGACCACCAGCGCCGGGGATGCACAGCGATCGTCGTGGATTCGGACGGACCCCAAGATCTCGAAAGACAGCGTGCAGAAGCCCGGCTTCCAGTTCCTGTGGAAGGTCAAGTTCAACAACGATCCGCGGGAGTTGAACTCACTCACTTCCGCCTCGCTGATGAATAGCTATATCGGATATCGCGGCTTCCGCTCTTACGCCTTCACGGGAGGCAGCTCGAACAGCGTGTTCGCCGTGGATACCGACCTGGGCCGGCTCGAGTGGCAGAAGCAATTCGCGTTGGGCGCGCAGCCGGCGGCCGGAACGTGGGCATGCCCCGGCGGGATGACCGCCAACCTGACGCGGCCGACATCCACCGCGTTTCCGGATGCAGGTCCTGGGGGACGGGGCGGACGCGGCGGTCCTGCTCACAGCGGAGTCGGTGAGGCGGGCGAGGGCGCCGCGACGATCAAGGAGATCAATGCGGCGGCCGCGGGCCGCGGTGCAGGCGGCAGGGGGGCGAATGCCGCAGCGCCGGCCCCTCCGGGCGGCCGTGGTGCGGATGCCGCGGGCCGCGGCGGACGGGCGCCCGGCGGCGGCGGCGGATTCGGCCGCCAGCCCAGCTTGGTATACGCTCTCTCGAGCGACGGCATGCTGCACTCCTTGTACGTCTCGAACGGCGAGGAGCCGGAGGTGCCGGTGCACTTCCTTCCGGCGGGCGCCAACGCCGGCGGGCTCATCGTCGCGGATGGCGTGGCTTATGCCGCGACCAGCCAGGGCTGCGGCAGCGCGGCCAACGGCGTGTGGGCCCTCGACCTGGCTTCCAAGGCAGTGACTAGCTGGAAGTCCGCGAGCGGCGGAGTCGCCGGATCGGCCGGCGTCGCGATCAACTCCGACGGCACGCTTTACGTGGCGACCGAAGGCGGGGAATTGTTGTCGCTCGACGCCAAGACCCTGAGTCCGAAAGATGCGTACAAGGCGGGACCGGGCTTCACCTCGTCGCCCGTGATCTTCCAGTACAAGGACAAGACTTTGATCGCCGCCCTCGCCAAGGACGGCAGCATCCAGCTTCTGGACACGGCAGCGCTGAGTAAGTCACTGTTCAAGACTCCGGCAAGCCCGGCCACTGCGGATCAGCCTCCGGGAGCGCTGGCGAGCTGGCAGGATTCAGCGGGCACGCGTTTGATTCTGGCGCCGGGGTCTAGCGCCATCGTGGCTTGGAAGGTGGCGGACCAGAATGGCGCGCTCTCTTTGCAGCCCGCCTGGACGTCGCGCGAGATGGTTTCGCCACTGACTCCGATGATCCTCAATGGCGTGGCGTTTGCGGTCTCGAGCGGTGAGTTCCGCACCAACGACACCAAAGTCACCGCGGCCCAGCGCGCGCAGCGTTCGACGCCCGCGGTCTTGTACGCTCTCGACGGCACGACCGGCAAGGAGTTGTGGTCGAGCGGCAAGACGATGACCTCGTTTGTGCACGGCGGCGGGCTCTCCGGCGGCGCGAGCCAACTGTACCTGGGGACATACGACGGCACGTTCTACGCCTTCGGAATCTGGATCGAGCACGAATGATTATGCGTTCACGCTGTAGTCTGGCTCTCGCGCTCTTCGCCGCGTCCGCCTGGGCGCAATTGCCCGACGGCCCGGGCAAGGCGGAGACGGAGAAAATCTGCGCGCAGTGCCACGAGCTGGAACGGTCCATCTCGCTGCGGCAGGATCGCGATGGCTGGCAGGCCACCATGAATAAGATGATTACGCTCGGCGCCAAGGGCACCGACCAGACCAGGAGTTCCAGGCCGTGGTGGACTACCTGGCCAAGAATTACCAGGGCGATGCGCTGCCTCGCATCAATGTCAATAAGGCGCGGGCCATTGAGCTCGAAAGCGGACTGACTCTGAAGCGCTCGGAGGCCGCGGCGATCGTCGACTACCGGACCAAGCACGGGGACTTCAAGTCGATCGAGGATTTGAAGAAGGTTCCGGGCATCGATGCGGCGAAGATCGAGGCGAAGAAGGACCGGTTGACTTTCTGAGTCGTCTGGTATCGCCGTTCACAATTTCTGGAGGGTCCGTAGCATATTCCAATCCAAGAATGACCTGGGACCGTTCTTTCCGCTATATAATGTCTCGGCCAGGACAGGAGGGCGAACATGAGAACCCGATCCATCACCATCGCACTCGGCGGTTTGTTGGCATTCGCCGCGGTGGGCATTTGGCTTCACAGACCGGCTTCGGCCGCAACTTTGATTCGCGGCGGCCCCTATTCCAACCAGCTTATCGCGCTGAGTTGGGACGATTCCATGTTGGCGGTCTCGAACCCGGAGGCGGGCACCGTCAGCATCTTCCAGGTGGCCGGAGACACGAATACCAAGACCGCCGAAGTGGGGGTGGGCAAAGAACCGGCGGGCGTGGCCTGGTCCCCGGACGCGACGACTCTCTACGTCGCTAACCAGGCGGATGGCGTGGTCGCGGTGGTTACCCAGGTCAACGGGGCCTGGAAGGTCACTACTACGATTCCGGTGGGCACGGAGCCGCATGGCATGGTGTTGAGCGCCAGCGGCCGCAAGCTGTACGTCACCAACACGCGCTCCAACAATGTCTCGGTAATCGATATCACCCTCAATTACGTCACCGCCGTCATTTCCAATGTCGGCCCGGAGCCGCGCGGCATCGCCATCACGCATGGGACCAATATCACGGACGCCAACCAGGTGGTGTACGTCACGAATTTTCTGGCGCTGCCCACGGGCAATGGCCACCCGGACGGATTCGACGACGCCAAGACCGGTTTCGTGACGGCCATTTCGGTGGCCAGCGATACGGTGATCCGAACCATCAAGCTGGCGACAGTGGCGGACACGGGATTCAAGGCCGCGGGCGACGCGTTGCAGCACATCGCGGCGCCGGCCACTCCGGTCGCGACCGATTTCACCTTCACCACCGGCGCCTATCCCAACCAGTTGAACAACCTCGCGACCCACGGGAACTTCGCCTACCTGCCCAGCACAGGGGCCTCTCCCGATGGGCCGGTGCGCTTCAACGTGAACGTGCAGAGCCTGCTCAGCGTGGTCAATCTCACCACCAATCAAGACGCGGGCCAGACCATCAACATGCAGTCGGCGGTGGGCGCGCAGACCAATCCCACCAAGCTCTTCATCACCCAGCCTTGGGCCATCGCCTTCAAGAACAACGCCGACACGGCGTACGTGGTGAGCGCGGCCAGCAACATCGTGGTGAAGCTGGCGGTCGATCCCAGCAGCGGCAAAGCGACCGTCCAGACCGACCCCTCCGATGCGACGCGCGTGCTGGAGATTCCGGTGGGCAAGAACCCGCGCAGCATCGTGATCAACAGCGGCGATACGCGCGCCTACGTGTGGAACTACATCTCGCGCGACGTTTCGGTAATCGACCTGACGCAATCGCCCGAGAAGGTGATCGCGACACTGGTCTCCTCGGCACAGCCGCAAGCGGGGACCCTGGACGACAAGGTCCACGTCGGACGGGAGCTGTTCTTCACGTCGGTGGGAGTGTTCGATCCGCCGGCCGCGGGGCAGCCGGCCATCACCGGAAGGATGTCGGCTGGCGGCTGGGGGTCGTGCGGGTCGTGCCATCCCAACGGTCTGACGGACAACGTGGTCTGGATCTTCGCTTCCGGGCCGCGCCGCACGGTGCCGCTCCATGCCACATTCCTCTCCACCGACGCGACGCAGCAGCGGGCGCTCAACTGGTCGGCCATCTTCGACGAGATCGGAGCTTTCGAAGGCAACATCCGCAACGTTTCGGGCGGCCTCGGCATCTTCGTCCAAGCCGACGGGATCACCCAGACAACGGCCGTCCCCTCGTTTACTCTCCCCGTCGCGGGGCAGAAGCAGCTCACGGTCCGCGGCGTGGGCGGGTGGGATGCCATCACGGCTTACATCCAGCACGGAATCCGGCCGCCCTTCTCGCCGGCGTCGCAGACCGACCCGGATATCGCCGCCGGACGCCAGCTCTTCACCCAGGCAAATTGCCAGAGCTGCCACGGCACCGGGCTGTGGACCACCAGCCGCGTGCGCTTCACCCCGCCGCCCGATCCGAGCCTGGTCGAGAACACCGAGCTGATCGGCGAGTTGAGGCCCGTGGGCACGTTCGACCCGAAGGCCATCAACGAAGTCCGCGCCACCGCCGCCGCTCCGCTCGGCCCCGATGGATTCAACCCGCCCTCGCTGCTTTCGATCTTCGCGTTCCCGCAGACGTTCTTCCATGGCGGCTCAGCCGCTTCGCTGAACGACGTGCTGGCCAACGTGGCGCACCGCACTGCCGGCACCAATGGGACCGACACCCTGACTTCGGCCGCGGCACAGGCGCAATTGGTGAAGTTTCTGCTTTCCATCGACGGCACCACCGCCCCCATCAATCCTCCGGCCTCGCAACTGAATACCGGCGGGATCGTGAATGGGGCGAGCGGCACTTTCGCGCTGGCGGCGGTCGCGCCGGGGAGCATTGCCGGCGTTTATGGCACAGGCCTGGCGCTGGTGTTGCAGTCCGCGGCACAGGTTCCGCTGCCCAAGAGTCTGGGGGGCGCCACGTTCCAGGTAGGGCCGGCGGCCGCGGCGTTTTTCTTTGCGGCACCCACGCAGCTCAACGTGCAGATCCCCTGGGAGGCGCCGCTGGGCACGGTGACCGCCACCTCCAAGGTTGGCAGCAGCACCTCCACCGCGCAGGTGAGCGTGGTGCAGTTTGCGCCGGGCATCTTTACCACCGCACAAAGCGGCAGCGGACAGGGAATCATCGTGGGGCCCACGAACGGCATCGCGGCGCCCGCCGGCGCCTTCCCCGGTTCGCAGCCGGTGCACCCCGGCGACTTCGTCACGATCTATTGCACGGGGCTTGGACCGGTCGCCAACCAACCCGCTACGGGCGCGGTGGCCGGGGCCAGTCCGCTGCCGGCGACCACAGTCCAGGCGACCGCGACCATCGGCGGCGCGGCGGCAACCGTGGCCTATTCCGGCCTGACGCCGGGCGGCGTGGGACTGTACCAGGTGAATGCCCAGGTGCCGGCCAGCGTAGCTCCCGGCAATGCGGTGCCGGTGACGATCAGCATCGGCGGCGCGGCTTCCAATACCGTCACGCTCGCCGTGGCAGCGGCGCCGCAGGCCTCCAACCAGGGCGGAGTGAATCATTGAGTCTCGCCAATAAAACCGGGTACGTTCCGCTCCTCAAGAGCAGAGAAAAAATCGGTTGGCAGGCGAAAGCGCCTGCCCCACCAATCAACGCGGTTCTGATCTTCACGAAGCGGTAATCGGACAAATGTGAACACCGCAATGAACAAATCGAAGATCGTCGGGATAATGGCCGCCTTGTTGTCTGGTTCGATTCTGTTGTCGCAGAAGCAGCCGCCGCAGACGCCGGCGAAGGNNGGGGCGGAGGTTTCACGCAGCCCGAACCCATCGACTTCGGCGACACCACGGGATGGAAGTCGATGTTCGACGGCCAGAGCCTCAGGGGGTGGGACGGGAACTTTGACATCTGGCACGTGGAGAATGGCGCGATCGTGGCCGAATCCACGTGCGAGAAACCTACCGGGACCGTTTATCTGATCTGGCAGGGCGGCGAGCCCGGCGACTTCGAATTGAAAGCCGAATTGAAGGCCGAAGGCCCGGGCGTCAACAGCGGCATCCAGTACCGCAGCTTCATCCAGCAGCCTCCGGCGCGCGGCGGTGGCGGAGGCGGGGCCGGCCTGGGACCAGGCGCGGGACCGTTCGGCGCCGGCGGACGCGCGGGCGGACGCGGTCCTGCGGGGCCGTGTCCCAGCGGACAGCCTCGCGGCACGCCGAACCCGGCGGCCAATGCCAAGTGGAATATGGGCGGTCCGCAGGCCGATTTCGACGGCGCCAACCGCTACAGCGGCCAATACTACGAGGGCGGCACGTCGCGCGGCATCGTGGCGTGGCGCGGGCAGATGGTGCGGACGGAGGAGGGCAAGAAGCCGCGGCTCCTGGCGACCCTGGGAGATCGCGACGAGCTGGCCGCCTACGTCAAGCTCAACGACTGGAACCAGATTCACATCATCGCCCGCGGCAATGAGCTGATTCACATCCTGAACGGGCACGTGATGTCAATCCTGATCGATGACGACCCGGCGAAGTTCCGCAAGAACGGCCTCATCGGCGTACAGATCGAAGGCACGGGCAAGGTGAATTTCCGGGGGCTATGGATTAAGATGGCCCAATAGTGGCCATGCCGCAAACTACCTTTCACGGCCGCCGTGCCGCCGCCATCGAGAACGATCGTCTCCGCGTCACCGTGCTGCTGGAAGGCGGGCACATCGCCGAGATCCTCGAAAAACAGACCGGGGTCAATCCGTTGTGGATACCGCCGTGGCCTTCCATCGAGCCTTCCACGTACGACTCCGCCAGGCACGCCGAATACGGCGGCGGCGCCGAGGCCCGACTGCTGGCCGGCATCATGGGGCACAACCTGTGCCTGGATCTTTTCGGCGGGCCGTCGGCGGAGGAAGCGGCGGCCGGCATCACGGTGCATGGAGAGGGCTCTATCGCGCCTTATGAAATGAGCGAGAAGGATGGGCGACTGACTTTGCGAACGGTGCTCCCGTCGGCGGAGATTCGTTTCGAGCGTACCATCGAGCTGAGAGATCAAACGGCCGGAATCCGCGAGTCAGTGGAGAACCTTTCGGCGTGCGACCGGCCCATCGCCTGGACGCAGCACGTGACGCTCGGCCCTCCGTTCCTCGAAAGGGGCGTCACCGAGTTCCG
>OMOG01000609.1 GCA_900290305.1 Candidatus Sulfopaludibacter sp. SbA4 | reverse complement strand
CCCTAAGAGGCAGGCTATCAGAGGAGCGGGGTTTCAGGCGGAATCCAACGGGTGGCCAGCGCCTTCCTTGCCTCCCAGCAGGACCGCCGCTCCGATCCCGGCTGTGGGCTGGTCATGGCTGTCGTGGTGGCCGGCCAGGGCGACCGCCTTCATTCTTCATCGCCCGCCTCCGGGTTCCCGCGCTCCATCGCTTCAAGCGGCCACGTGCATTCCGGGTCTGGGGCCATCCCGGCCGCGGCGGCGGCCTCGCGGTACCGTTGCGAGAGCATGAGCGCCAGACGAAAATGCGCCTGGGGGAGTTTCCGCGCGAGAGGAGTAATCAGTCTGATTCCTTCTGCGAACTTCTCGGCAGCCTCCATCGGATTTTCGCACCTGAGAAGGACGTTACCCCAAGCTCCATGGCTCAATGCCAGGTCGGGCAGAAACGCTTCGCGATTCTTCCCCACCAACTCCCGGCGAATCTTTACCGCCTCCTGGATCGATTGCAGCGCCTCGGCACGCTGCCCCATTTCACTCTGGCGAATGGCCTGGTTGTTCAGCGCCGCTGCCAGGTTGGGCAGGAAGGCTTCCCGATTCTTCCGCACCAACTCCCGGTAATTCTCGATAGCCTCTTGGATGGATTCGAGCATTCGAGCGCCTCGGCACGCTGCCCCATGTCACTCTGGCGATTGGCCTGGTTGTTCAGCGCCATCGCGAGATCGGGCAGGAACGCTTCCCGATTCTTCCGCACCAACTCCCGGTAATTCTCGATAGCCTCTTGGATGGATTCGAGCGCCTCTTGGATGGATTCGAGCGCCTCGGCACGCTGCCCCATTTCACTCTGGAGATTGGCCCGGTTGTTCAGCGCCGCTGCCAGATTGGGCAGGAACGCTTCGCGATTCTTCCCCACCACCTCCCGGTAATTCTCGAGAGCCTCTTGGATCGATTGCAGCGCCTCGGCACGCTGCCCCATTTCACTCTGGCGATTGGCCTGGTTGTTCAGCGCCATCGCCAGATTGGGCAGGAACGCTTCGCGATTCTTCCCCACCAACTCCCGGTAATTCTCGACCGCCTCCTGGATGGATTCGAGCGCCTCGGCACGCTGCCCCACGTCACTCTGGAGATTGGCCTGGTTGTTCAGCGCCGCTGCCAGATCGGGCAGGAACGCTTCCCGATTCTTCCCCACCAACTCCCGGTAGTGCTCGACCGCCTCTTGGATCGATGGCAGCGCCTCGGCACGCTGCCCCATTTCACTCTGGAGATTGGCCTGGTTGTTCAGCGCCATCGCGAGGTCGGGCAGAAACGCCTCCCGATGCTTCCCCACCAACTCCCGGTAACGCTCGACCGCCTCTTGGACCGATGGCAGCGCCTCGGCACGCTGCCCCATTTCACTCTGGCGAATGGCCTGGTTGTTCAGCGCCATCGCCAGATTGGGCAGGAACGCTTCGCGATTCTTGCCCACCAACTCCCGGCGAATCTTTACCGCCTCTTGGATGGACTCGAGCGCCTCGGCACGCTGCCCCATTGCACTCTGGAGGTTGGCCTGGTTGTTCAGCGCCCCTGCCAGATCGGGCAGGAACGCTTCCCGATTCTTCCCCACCAACTCCCGACGAATCTTTACCGCCTCTTGGATGGATTCGAGCGCCTCGGCACGCTGCCCCATTTCACTCTGGCGGTTGGCCTGGTTGTTCAGCGCCCTCGCGAGGCCGGGCAGGAACGCTTCCCGATTCTTCCCCACCAACTCCCGGTAATTCCCGACCGCCTCCTGGATGGATTCGAGCGCCTCGGCACGCTGCCCCATTTCACTCTGGAGATTGGCCTGGTTGTTCAGCGCCATCGCGAGGCCGGGCAGGAACGCTTCCCGATTCTTCCCCACCAACTCCCGGTAGTGCTCGACCGCCTCTTGGATCGATGGCAGCGCCTCGGCACGCTGCCCCATTTCGCTCTGGCGATTGGCCTGGTTGTTCAGCGCGGCTGCCAGATCGGGCAGGAACGCTTCGCGATTCTTCCCCACCAACTCCCGGCAGTTCTCGACGGCTCTTAGGATTGCCGCCAGCGCCGCCGTCCGGTTTCCCGCCCTGCTCTCGTAAGTTGCATAGGAAACCAGCGCCGCGAGACCGGCTGGACTTGTGGACTGCTTAACCCGGCAAACCGACCGGTAGAAGTTCCGCGCCGGGCCTATCATCGCGACGGTATCGAGCGGGAGCGCCCCGTGGATTTGCCAGAAGACGTCGTCGGTGATGGCTTCGGCATGCCGGGTCAAGAGGGCCGTGAGCTGGATGAGCGCCCATTTCTGACACTGCTCGTCATGGGAGCTCGGGCGGGCCGGATCGGGCGCATAATCCTGCACCGTACGCACCAGGAACCGCGTCACGGCACCCGGCCGCGACGACGCCGCGCGCATCACGGCCGCCGGGCCATGCTGCGCCTGTTCGCGCAACACATCGTGGACGAAGGCCTCTGCGATGATATCCAGCGGAATCGGGCCGGCCATTCCGCGCGGCGCCAGTATGGTGGCCACCTCGCCCGGCTTCCAGAGGGTTTCCAAGTCACTCTTTTCGGTCGTGGCTGCCTGTTCCAGCTCGTCGAAGGTCATGCTTCCGCTGAGGTTCACATAGGCCGCCATGTGAACCAGAAAATCGGTATCGCCATTTGCCGCGAGCTTTTCGAGGCGCCTTCGCTCATGCACGGCAATGCCGCGTGCGAGATCGGTGCGATGCAGATGCATTGCCCGGAGGCTTTGCTCGCCGTGGGCGACAATGGCCGCCATACCGAGGACCAGCGGGTCGGCGAACTCAGGGTCGCGCAGGCGGGCATCCAGCACGGGGTCGCTTCCCTCCGGTGGCAGGAAAAGCCGCGCCTTGGGTTCGTCTTTGGCTCGTGTGGCAGCCCCAAGCATGCCGGCCACCAGATGCCTTCGCTGGCCGGCGTTGAGCTCGGAGAGCTCCAATGGCTGTTTCGGGAAGAGGTCGTCCTCGCGGCTCCCCGCTGCGCGGCGCAGCGTCTTGTACCAGCCCTGTGTGGCGTCGGCAGTGCGCGCAAGGAGCAGCAATCGGACAGGGGGGTCGTTCTCGCCCAGCCGGTTGCGCGCCAACTCCGGGATGATGAACTTCCCCAAGAGCGGCGCGGAAGCGTCGGCGTAGTCGATCACGATGAGGGTGGGCTTGCGCAAGCGCCAGCGGCGGAACTTTTCGTTCCTCAATTCGTCCTCAAAACGCTCATGCGGCAACAGGCCGGCGTGCCAGCGGAAGGGCTGGCGCTCTTCGATTTCCTCCAGCAACCGGAAGGCGAGCCGCGTCTTGCCGTTACCGCCCCGGCCCACCACCACCTGGCAGGAAACGGGAGCCGGATCTTCGAGCCATCGCCAAAGGGCGTCCAGATCGTCGCGCCTACCGACATACGGCACGGCGCGGTATTCGGCGTCCAATAGCTTGAGCGCGGTGTTGGCCTCCCCGGGCTCGGGAAACTCGCGGATGTGACGAAGGGGATCGAGCGGCCGCAGCTCTTCGCCGAGACCATCGAGAATGCGCAGCAGGGACTGGTTGAAGGCGTCCCGGTGGTGACCGTCTACAAGCTCCGGTTGGAAGCGGCGAAACAACTCTCGCGGCAGGTTGGCGGCCAGAGAGCGCTCGAATGCGGGGGAAAGAATCAGGGGTTGGCGTGGCAGGTCGAAACCCTGCGGCGCGCTCCCGGCGGTGCGCCTGTAGCGGAACCAGTTGGTCCACTGTTCGAGCTGGGAGCGGAGGATTGGCCAGCACTTCGACGGGTCGCTGAGGTCGGCACTGAGCATCCGTGCGGGAAGATTGTCTTCCAGGATGGCCTGCCATAGAGGATCGCCCTTGACGGGGATCTTCAGGCCCTCTTCCCAAAGATCGGCAATGGCGCGGTCCGCCTCCGTCAGGTCGTGATGGTTCG
>OMOG01000179.1 GCA_900290305.1 Candidatus Sulfopaludibacter sp. SbA4 | reverse complement strand
TCGACGATCCAGATGGGCCGGTTCTGCCCGCCGCGATAGTTGCGGCGTTCTTCGTCCCACGAATTATTCATGCGGTAGGCGATGTGCGTGCCGTCGGGCGAGATCTTGCCCTGATAGCCGCGAGGCAGCGCGAGCGGCTCTTCGACTCCGCCTTCGGCCGGCACCGTCCAGAAGCGCGGTGACGCGCTGGGCGCCCACGTGGCGCGCGCCGATGCGAACAGCACCGACTTGCCGTCGGGCGTCCAGCCTTCGACCGTGTCGGCGCCGGGATGCCAGGTCAGACGCTTCGGCTCGCCGCCTTCGGAGGGCACCACGTAGACGTCGGTATTGCCGGCATACTCCGCGCTGAAGGCCAGCCACTTGCCGTCGGGCGAGAAATGGGGATTCGACGCTTGGCCCTGAAAGCTGGTGAGCCGCCGCGCCATGCCGCCCGAGCGCTCGACGATCCAGATATTGTTGGCATAGGCGAACGCAATTTGGGTGGCGCTCACGGTGGGCATGCGCAGCAGGCGCGTGGATGGGGTGTTGGCGCCGGTAGCGAGAAGAGTAAGCAAGAGGCAGACGGCCAGCGGGATGCGTTTGAACATGCAACTAACTCCTGATTCCGACAGGGGACTTTCGGCCCCGGATCTCGCTACAGTGTATCCCAAATCTGCGAGGGTCTTGGGGGCGCGTCGCGGCGTGCACGATGAGGCAGGAGTCGCGGGGCTGTGGTTGTGACGTTTTTTGCAGGACGAAACCATTTTCGGGGTTTGGGGATTGGATTCAGCGATTTGTCTTGTGGAAATTTGGGCTTTGCCGGGGCCCGGCCGGGGCTTCACGGCTGGCAGGGATCGGTGGGGCGGGGTGGATGCGAAAGCGGTCGGACTTGTGTCTTCGGCGATTTGACCATTCGAAACCAATTTGGCAGTTTTGCTAGTGGGTACAGAGACTTGGATTGTGGGAATCCTGTGCAAAATCGGGGGTTGGGGCTGTGGTCGGATGCCAGGGCCGGCGTTCGAGTGGATTTGGCGGGACGAAACCAATTCGAGCCGGGTGGCGGAAGCGGCTTGCGTCGGCGGCTGGTCGGCTTCGGGTTGTTTCTGTTTGGGCATTGTCGGTCGGCTGCGGTTTGGGCAGCGTCTTCCCCCCTCAGTTCCACACATAGCACGCGGACTCCGGGGCGCAGGCGTCATGGGAAGGCTAAGTGCTTTCGGATCAGCGAGAAATAAAGGTCGAATCGCGCGAACTGGCGGAGGAGGAGAAGTGGGTTTTGTGGTGGATGCGCGGTAAGCGACTGAGTCATCAGGGTTTGCGCGGGGTGGGATTCTGCGCTACCCGGAACGTACTCAGCGAGATTGGTTCTGGCCTGGAATGAGCCTGAAAACGGAATGGTGTAGCTTTGAGTTCTACCTGGGGAGCCAGATATCATGTCTGGCCGTTTCCGCCAAGCACCTGCACGCCCTCCTCGATATAGCGGCGGTTAGCCGTTTGGGTGCGCGTCAATCTCGCGCATGATGGCCGCCTGCGCCGCGCGCATCTCCGCGGCCTTGGTATCGAAGAAGTCGTTGCCGATGCGACCGTCGAGCTTGTCCATGTACATGGCGTCGACGCGATCCTTGAGGCGGCGGTGTTCGCGCTGGAGCTTCCCGATGGCCTCATCGTGAAACTGCTTCTCGTCGAGTGATCTATAAGAAAGAGATCTCTTCACCTGGGTGTAGTGGAAACGGTAGATTCCGGGTCTTAGTATAGAGGTAGAGCGTTAAGTGGGGCTTGGTCGATTGGCCGGATGGCTGCTGGCATCCGGGTTGGCCGCCGGGCAGACGTATAGCGTGACGCAGATCACGGCCAACGGCAGCGCAAACGCAATCAATAATTACGGGCAGGTGGTCGGATCGAGCGGCAGCTCGGCATTCCTTTGGACGCCGCTGGTTGCAAATTCCACCGCGGGCAGCCTCATCGATCTCGGCGGGTTGCCGGCGAACGCACCATCCGGCGCCGCCGCGTGGATCAACGACCGCGGGCAGGTGGTCGGGACCACCGACTTCACCGCGTTCCGCACCAGCGAGGCATTTCTGTGGACGCCCGATACTCCGAACGGAACGACCGGATCGATGGTCGCGTTCGCAGGTAGCGCGGAGGATTACACGACGTTCACCGCGCAGGCGATCAACAGTTTCGGACAGATTATCGGCCAGTACGCAGGCTATTCGTATATCTGGACGCCCTCGGCGGCGAACGGCACAACGGGAACACTTGATGCCGACGTGCACCTGGACCGGCTGGCGGCGATCAACGATCTCGGGCAGGGCGTGATCAGCGGCGGGCAGCAGATGATCCTGTTTACGCCCGCGTCTCCTAACAGCACGCAGGGAACGTTCACGACGCTGGGCACAGACACCGGCGTGGCGATCAATCGCAATGGCACGGTGCTGGGCTCGAGTTCGTTGTGGACGCCGAACATCCTGAACGGCACCGTGGGTAGCACGACTGCGCTGCCGCCATTAGCGGGCGTTACGTGGTACGCGCTCGCGCTGAACAACAGCGGGCAGGTGGCCGGCTACCAGAGGCGGGCCAACGGGACATTCACGCCGGTGCTCTACAGCGGCGGCGCGGTGACCGACCTAAGCGCGGTCAGCGCGCTGCTCAGCGGCGGATCCGCGGTAGCGATCAACGACGCGGGCGAGATCGTGGTCAACGCGAATAACGCCGTCTACCTGGTGAGCTGGGCGATGCCGTCGCAGCCGGCGCCGGGAGAAGTGGCGGTGACGATCGCATCGCAACCGGCCGGGCAGGCGTTCACTGTGACGGGCACCGGTTGCCATCCGGGAGGGTACACCGCGCCGCAGATGTTGGGATGGATTCCGGGATCGGCTTGCACCGTAGCTTTCCTTTCGCCGCAGAGCAACTCGATCGGGACGCGCTATCTCTTCAACGGGTGGCAGGAT
Source organism: Candidatus Sulfopaludibacter sp. SbA4 (assembly GCA_900290305.1). Lineage (GTDB taxonomy): Bacteria > Acidobacteriota > Terriglobia > Bryobacterales > Bryobacteraceae > OMOG01. Next base: position 5,673 of record OMOG01000179.1, on the reverse strand, counting down.
GGGCTCCCGAACAACGCGAATCCGCGTCCCATTGTGGCGGCGGCGCAGCAGGCCACGTTTACGGCGAACTTCAGCACGCAGTATTTCGTCACGACGGCAGAGGATCTGCCGGAGAGCGGCACGATCTCTGGTGGCGGCTGGTATTTCGCTGGCGTCACCGCCACGCTCACTGCGACTCCGGCGGGCGGATATCGGCTGGTAAGCCTTACGGAAGCGCCACTGGGCACGACCCCGAACGGCAACACGCTCACCGCCACGGTGAACGCTCCGTTCGCTGTGACCGCGAACTTCACTCCGATGGTGCCGAGCGCTCCCGGCCAGTATGTGCAGACGCTCATCGCCGATAACGCATCCGCCTTCTCGGGCAACGCGGTCAACAACTACGGGCAGGCGGTGGGACACCATCCCATCCTTGGGTCGGGCACGGCGGAGGCATTCCTGTGGACACCTGTCAGCGCCAACGGCATCAATGGCCCATTGATAGACCTTGCCGCCGGCGCCGCCAAGGCCCTCAACAATCGCGGCCAAGTGATCGGGCTTCCCGCGACTGGCGATCTGGAGTTCTTGTGGTCGCCTGCAATGGCGAACGGCACGACGGGATCGATTGTCTCCATGCCTGAGGGCGTCTTTTTCCAGGCGATGAATGACTACGGGCAGGCCATCAGCAGCGGCGTGCTTTGGACGCCAACGACACCGAATGGCACGACGGGAACGCTGGACATGGACAGCCACCTCTCAGACGCCGTGGGCATCAACGACTTCGGACAGGTGGTCACGATCACCAACACGCTTTTTACGCCCTCGACTCCGAATTCCACCACGGGCACTTATACGCAGATTTCGGGAGTTGGGACGCCGATGGCCATCAACCGGTACGGAGCGGTTCTGGGTGACATGGCGGAATCCAACGGCGGCGTGGTGAACATGTACCACGGATACGTGTGGACACCGTCCTCGCCGAACGGCACGGTGGGAACGGCGGTCGAGATTCCCCGGCCCAACGGGTTCATTTCGCTCCAGCCGTTCTATATCAACGGGAATGGAGACGTGGCCGGAATCCTGGTGCGCGCCGACGCGCAGTACACTCCGTTCCTGTATACCGGGGGCGCGGTGTACGATCTCGGCGGCCAGATTCAGATAGCGGGAGAGCCAGCGGGCATCAACGATCGCGGGCAGATTTTGTATCAAGGGTGGAGTTCGCTGTACCTGTATACGCCGGTCACATTGGTGCCGCCCGCGCCGGTGGGAGTGAGCCCGGCGTCCGGGGGCGGGCTCAGCCAGACAATGACGTTTACGTTCACCGATCCGCTGGGGTGGCAGGATATGGCTGTCGCCGACATCCTGATCAACAACGCTCTGGATGGCCGCAATGCGTGTTACCTGGGATACTCGATCCCGGCCAACGTACTGGTGCTGGTGAATGACGCAGGAGCGTCGGGCGGCCCGTGGGCGGGGTCGCTGACGCCGGGGAGCGCGGGCACGATCCAGAACAGTCAATGCGAGGTGGGGCTGATCTCGGCAGTCGGGACCGATAATACTCTGACGCTGACGTTGTCGATCACACTCAGCGCAGCGTTCGGCGGAAACAAGGTGGTCTACCTCGCGGCGCGGAGTGCCAGGCTTTACAATCCGGGCTGGGTGCCGCTGGGAGTTTGGCAGGTGCCGGCGACGGCGGAGGCCGGGACTATTGGGGTGATCAGAATGGAGCCGGCCAGCGGCACGGGCCTCGGGCCGACGGGATACACGTTGACCGTTTCAGACACGAAAGGCTATCAGGATTTGGGCGTGGAGAATGTCCTCATCAACAGCATGCTGGATGGACGCCACGCCTGCTATCTTGCATACGCGCGGCAAGTCAACACGCTGTACCTTGTGAACGACAACGGCGATGCTTTGCTACCCGGCCAGAGCGTCTCGACCAGCGGCAGCATCAGCAACAGCCAGTGCACGGTGAGCTGGGGAAACAACGCGGCGATCGCAAATGGGAACACTCTCACTCTTGCGTTGAACATCGGGTTCGCTTCAGGTTTTGGACCGAATCTGGTTTTCTATCTGGCCGCGCGAGATGTGAACGAAGCCAATAATACGGGCTGGCAACCGAGTGCTACCTGGGTAGCACGGTAGCCGCTCTGGTCACTCCTGCGCCAAGGGCACAGAGCCAGGCGCAAACGCCAACGGATTCAAGACCAAGGTTCGAAACGTATCCACGACGGGGAGCCAGTTCTCGTTTTCGATCGTCTCCGCGATTCCCTCTCCGATCCGCTGCTGGTGCGACGGGAAGGCGAAACGAGGGTGCTGGTCAACCCGCCGGATGTTGTGCACTTGTGTACTATGTTCTTATGCGGACTACGCTCGACATTTCAGACGAGGCTTACTACATTGCGAAGGCCATCGCCCGGGATCAGAACCGTAGCCTCGGACGAGTGGTTGGCGACCTCATTCTGCAATCGTCGAAAGGGGCGAAAGGCGCATCCATAAAGATGAGCGACTATGGTTTCCCCACTTTCCGTTGCGCCATGCCCGTGACCACCGAGGACGTCAAGGCTCTCGATGACGAAGAGTAAGGTCTACCTGCTCGACGCCAATGTCCTCATCGCACTGGCGACGCCCGAACACAGTCTAAACGCGCGTGCGGCGGCGTGGTTCCTCAAGGGGTACCGGTTTGCAACATGCCCCATCACGCAAGGCGCGCTTTTCCGTTTCCACCTGCGCGCCGGCGTGGAGGCGACGGCGGAATCCGCAAAGCTTCTGCTCGAGTCCATTTCCTCCCTCCCGCGGCACGAATTCTGGCCGGACGATGTTTCTTATCTCGGCATGCCAACCACAGGAATCGTCGGGCCCAGGCAGGTCACTGACGTTTACCTTGTGCTGTTGGCGCGGAAACACGGCGGTTCAGTAGCCACTATGGACAAGGGGCTGGCTGCTGTTCACGCAGGAACCACACTCCTCGCGTAGCTCCCTTCTGCGCTGCGAGCAGGCACCGACGCAGTGGGGATCCTACCGCCGTTTCTACGAAGGCAGGCCGGGGCGGTTGGAGAAGATCGAGGAGGCCAGGGCGAACGAGGAGAGCGCCCGTAAGATCCACGAATTGAGGACGGCGGCGGGCATCACGCAAACTCAGCTTGCCAAACCGATCGGTGCCACGGCATCGGTGATCTGCCGCCTGGAGGACGCGGATTACGAAGGCCATTCCCTGGCGATGTTGCGCCGGATCGGAGGCGCCTTGAATCAGCGAGTCAAGATCCGGTTCGTGCCTGTTCGGCGCTGGGCATTAGCATATAGTCCCGCCAAGGGTTACCATAAGATTCCGCAGGCGACTGTAGTTGGGACAGGTAGTTCAGGGGTCTTAGTAGATGATTTCCGGACTTTGGGTTTTCCGCATCGGGCTCTTTGCCGGGATACTGGTCCCGCTCTTCGGGCAAGTATCCAACGGATTGACGCCATTTCAGCAGGGATTGACCTCGGGTAGTTCTCCCACAGCCATCACTCTCGGACCGGACGGCGCATGTTGGTTCATCGAGTCACAGGCGCAGCAGATCGGGCGCATTACTCCGGCGGGCGTGATCAGCGAGTATCCGGTACCGCGCGCGAATGCGGGGTTGAATGGAATCGCCACGGGTCCGGACGGAGCGCTGTGGTTCACGGAGGGTGGAACCGACCGCATCGGCCGGATGACCACGGACGGCGTGGTGACGAATGAGTTTGCACTGACGCCCGGGAGCGCGCCGTTCGGGATCGTAAACGGGCTGGACGGGGCGGTGTGGGTCACCGAGCAGGGGACGGGGAAGATCGGGCGGATGACGCCCGCGGGTTCGGTCCAGGAGTTTCCGCTCCCGTGGAAGGGGAGCCAGTTGTTCGAAATTACCGTGGGGCCGCGGGGCGCACTGTGGTTCTCGGACGGATCGGGGAACATCGGGGAGGTCGGCACGACGGGGGCATTTACGCGGTTTCCGCTGCCGAACGCGGCCGCATTGCCGCGAGGCATCACGCCGGGGCCGGACAACGCATTGTGGTTCACGGAGTCGGCAGCCGGAAGGATCGGGCGGATCAATGTGGGCCGCGGAGGCCCGCCCAATCTGGAAACGCCTCCGATCGGAACGATAACGGAGTACGCGGTCGGCGTCGGGCAGCCGCAATCGATCATCTGCGGGCCTGATGGGGCCTTCTGGTTCACGGAGACCGCAGGCGCCGTGGGCCGGGTCTCGCTCGACGGTAACGTCACGGAGTTCGTTGTTCCCTGGGAGGGGGCGCGGCTGCAAGGCATCGTTATCGGACCGGACAGCGGCCTGTGGATTACCGATTCCGGAGGCCGAATCGTGACACTGCCCTGGTCGTCCGGCGGCTCGTTGTCTGAGTTCCCGACGGTGGCCGCGCCATCTCCGAGCAAGATTACAGCCGGATCAGACGGGGCATTGTGGTTCACGGCGGACGTTGCCGGAACCGTTGGCCGGATTAACACCGCGGGGGCGATCACCACGGCATATCAGGCGCCTTACTTCACGCCATATGGAATCGTACAGGGATCGGACGGCGCGATGTGGTTCACGGATCGGTACCGGTTCGGAGTGGGGAAGATTGCCGGGACCAATCGCGTGGAGTACCTGGTTCCATTGAGCACGCCCTTCGCCATCACAGCGGGGCCTGACGGTGCATTGTGGTTTACGGACGCGACCGGGGGCAACCTCGGCCGCATCACCACGGCGGGTGTGCTGACTGTATTTCCGGTGCCGAACGCCGTGGCGATTGACGGGATTACTGTGGGCCCGGATGGGGCATTGTGGTTTACGGTCAGAAGGGCCGGCACGAATGACGGCTTCATCGGAAGGATGACCACCAGCGGGGCCGTGACCGAGTATCCGGTTCCCACTGCGAATGCCGACCCATCCGGAATCGCGCTGGGGCCGGATGGGGCACTGTGGTTCACGGAATCGTTTGGCGCGAAAATCGGCCGGATCACAACCAGCGGGGCCATCACGGAGTTCGCGGTTCCGGCCGCGGGGAACGGTGAACTGGGCGCCATCACGGCGGGTCCGGACGGGGCGCTGTGGTTCGTTGACGAGATCCAGGTGTACCGCATCACGACTTCGGGCGAGATCACGGCCTACCCGCTGCCGGAGAACGGCCCGGGTCTCCAGGGGATCACATCTGGGCCGGATGGCGCGCTGTGGTTTACAGAGGACTCCGCAGACAAGATCGGGCGGCTGGTGCCGCCGGAATCCGGGCCGCCGGTGACCACCAGGTTCTTCGCGACCAATCCGCCGGGACTGACCGTCACGGTGGATGGAGTCAATTACACGACGCCGCAGAGTTTCACGTGGCTGGTGGGGAGCCGGCATACGATCGGCCCGGTTACGCCTCCGGCCGCTCCGGGCATGCGGTATCGTTTCAGCGGGTGGAGCGACGGGCAGTCACAGACGCACATGCTGACCACGGGCCCCGGCCCCTCGGTGTATGTGGCCAACTTTGTGGGTCAGTACCAGCTCACGACGTCGGTCTCGCCCGCGGCCGCCGGTTCCATCGAGGCCGTGCCGGGCTCGGCGGATGGCTACTACGATGCCGGCACGCCCGTGCAACTGACGGCGGAGGCCTACGCCGGATATCAGTTTGCCGGGTGGACCGGGGATGCGGCGGGCGGCGGCAATCCAAGCACGATCGTGCTGGACACTGCCCGGA
>OMOG01000641.1 GCA_900290305.1 Candidatus Sulfopaludibacter sp. SbA4 | reverse complement strand
AGGGGCCGTCGGGAGGGCTCAAAATCCGCATTTTTCACCCACACGATTCCACGAAGACCCAAAGAAGAATTGGGCAGACTACCGGCAAGCGAAGGAGACCGCCCTGGGTAAGCCCATGCGCCGAATCGGCGCGAAAGGTCTCCGAAAATCCGTGTAGGTGTCTGACGAGAAGAAATGTGATTCGCTGTTTTTGTCGGGAATTTCGACGGCACTCAGCGGTCGGCGCTCAGAATAAAAGCTTCAGGGACAGTTGCGCCGAGCGCGGGCCGCCGATTTGGTACAGCGAATTCAGGCCGCCGTTCTGGCCGCCGCTTCCGAGCGATGCTCCCAGCATCTGGGTCGATTGGCCGAAGAGAGGAGACGTCAGATAGTTTGCCGGTGGGCCGAAGTTGGGGTGGTTGAAGATGTTGAAGAAGTCGGCCCGCGCCTGAAGAGAAAGCCGCTCCCGGAGTATGAACTGCCTCCGCAGCGTTAGATCGATCTGCGTCGCGCCGAATCCGCGCAGGGCGTTGCGCCCCAGATTTCCCTGGACCGGTCCGGTGGGTGTGACGAATGCCGCCTTGTTGATTCTCTTTCCGCCGGCCACGTTCGGATCTGCAATCCAGAGCGGCACTCCGGAAACCAGATTCGGACGCTGCACGCTGGAGGCTCCTGACAAGTAGCCGCCGAAGGGATTCAGTCCGGTGACCACATTAACCGCGGGCGCCGTCCGAGCGTAAACAATCGAATCGGTCGACCAGTTCCCCAGGATCGATTTCCAGATTCCGCCGCCTGGCGGCGGAATGTTGTAGGAAACTGCGCCTGAGAACGTGTGCCGGATGTCGTAGTCGGATGAACCACGCTCCGAAGACGAAACGCTCGGCGGCACATTCAGGTAGTTGGCGTCGTAGGAAGCATCGTCGATCGAGTGCGCCCAAGTATAAGAGAGGAGTGTCTGGAGACCGTGCCCCAAGCGGTGGCGGTATTGGGCTTGCAGGGCCTGATAGCTGGAGTCCGCGCCATTGTTCATGACATCGAACTCGCCGGTGAAGTTGGGATTTGGATTGTTGTAAAGATCCCGCCGCATCAGCTTTCGGCCCGCAGCGCCGAGGTAGGTGACGGTGATGACATCGGCCTTGCCCAGAGTCGTTTCCACCGACGCGTTCCATTCATACGTTCTGGGTAATACGTGATTCGGGTCTACCACTGAAAGGTACGGAACAGGAGGAGTGGTCGCAAAAGGAGGCGGCGCGGCAGCAGCAGCGCTCAGCGGGAATGAGGTATTGAGAATAGTCTTCGACTGACCGAATGGGAATGCGCTCGCCCCATTCGCCACTGCGGAGTATCCGAGGTCGTAAAAGATGCCGGCGCCGGCCCTCAGGACCAGATTCGGGAGCGGTTGCCAGGCCACACCTAGCCGCGGAGCGAAATCGTCTTTTTGCGGATGCCACAAGGGCGTGCCCGGCGGGGCCAGAGTCATGGTTGCCAGATTAATGACTCCAGTCACAGTAAACGGAAGAGTGCCATTGGGCGATGAGGGTGCGGCATTGTACTCCCAGCGCAGGCCATAGGTAATCGTCAAGGTGCGCGTGGCCTTCCATGTGTCCTGGGCGAACAGGCTCCAGCTCGAGAAGATCAGTTGCACGGGGGTCCTTGAAGCTATGATTGCCTGGGGCACCGTGTTGGCCAGAACGTTTGACAAGGAGCTGAAGACATATGCCACCGTGTAGGGTACAGAGTCTTCTTGCGGGTTGAGACGGCGGTAGTCCAGCCCGAACTTCGTCTGATGTGTGCCAACGATGCGGGAAACGTTGTCCGTCACATTGATCTGCTGTAGCAAATTGTCCCCCAACTTGCCCGTGGTGAATGAAAGTCCATTGGGATTAAAGTCGCCGAAAAATTGAAAAATGGAGTTGGTCGGAGTACCCGACGGATATAGCAGCGAGTTCGGAGGAGGCACTGCGCCCCCGAAATTGTCGAGCCTATAGAAGCTGTTCGCTCGGCTTCGGCTGTAATTGAAGCGGAACTCATTAGTCAACCGGGGGGTAAGAGCTTGGTTGGTCCCTAAGGTCAGGCTCTGGGTCCGGTACTTTACACCCGAAACGTTGCTGAACTGATACCCGCTAGGACCACGCTGATCGATGCTCGATGGAGCGTCGCTGTACCTTCCGAAAAGAGTGACTCTTTCCCATAGCAGATAATCGATCCGGATGCCGGAAGAATTCAGCGTGGAGGGATCGGAATAGCTGGCCGAGAATGCTGCCGTTCCGTTGCCGAGGTCCGGACCGTTCGGTTTAGGAAAGGCGTTGAGCAGCGGCTGCACGGCTGATGGTGCATTCTGGCGCGTGGCAGGCGAGGGCACGTATGTCTGCGCAACATGAGGCTGGCGCACCCTCAGGCCCTCATAAGAGCCGAAGAAGAATAGCTTGTCTTTCCTGATCGGCCCGCCCAGTACTCCGCCGAAATCGTTCTGCCGCAGTTCAGGCCTTGCCAGAGCGTTTCGGTTGGCGAACCAATCGTTGGCATCGAGCTTGTCGTTGCGGAGGTACTCGAACGCAGCACCGTGAAACGTGTTGGTGCCGGACTTGGTGACCACCGATATTTGAGCGCCTGGGGTTCGCCCATATTCCGGCGCGAAGGTCGAAGTCTGAATCCGGAATTCTTCCAGCGCATCGAGCGACACCAGGTTGCTGGTCCCTCCAAATGCGCTGGTTGCCGGAAGCTGGCCGGCCCCGCCCTGGCCCAAGTTAGAGGCGCTCGTTCCCAGGTTGGCGCCCACCCCGTCCACCAGGAAGTAATTTGCATCCGGCCGTTGACCATTCACGCTGAACTGGCCCTGTTCCTGGAAATTGGACGGCGTCAGCACCACTCCCGGCGTCAGATCGATGAGGGAGTTGAAGCTCCGCCCGTTCAAGGGCAGGTTCTCCACGAAGCGGTTGCCGATGACCGTACTCACCGATGCGTCTGAGGCGTTGAGTAGGGGCGCACCCCCTTGCACCGTGATGGTTTCTGTGTTGCTGCCGATCGTCAGCTCGAAATCCAATCGTGCTCGTTGGTCTACTTCGACCACCACGCCATTTTGGTGAACGGTTTTAAAACCGTTTGCCTCTATTGTGATGTTGTAAGGGCCTGGCAGCAGGGCTGGCACGCTGTACTCGCCTTGCGGGTTCGACGAGACGTTGCGTGTTGCTCCAGTGTTTGAATTCTCCACACTGATTCGTGCGCTTGGCACCGCCCGGCCGGAAGGATCGGTGATCAAGCCGGAGAATTCGGCGTTCTGCGCGAGCAGCGGCGCCACAGCGAGCAGAGCAATGATGACCACCCGCACTCGATTCCCACGCGCGCACGGAGGGCGCCCCGTAAGACTAAGGAGCAGTGAGGAAATCAGTCGGTCCTGGATGCGCATGCTTGGACGCGGATCAGAACCCAAAATCGACTCCTTTCTGCAACTCAAAACGCTCCGGCGTATTCCTTGGAGAATACCATTATACGCTTCAAGACCGGCTAGAGCGGCCTCTTTTTTGATTCCCCATCCCGCGACGATGGAGCTGTGCCGCCGCGGAAGGACCCGGAAGCCGCGGAGATTCCCAGCGGCAAAATCCAGGAGGACTCGAACGCCGATCTCCGTGCGCCTCGCTGGTGATGAGATCAGCCGCGTGGAAGGAAGTTGGAGAATGTTTTTCAGGGGCTCCCAACCTCACGAATGGCGGAGTCCATCGGGCACAACCTCTGGCCCAGCATGGCCGGGCAACTCGATTACGGAGGAGACAATCAAGAGCTGTATCAAAACCATTCTTGGCCGACTCGACTCAAAAGGGTGACGCATGCTCCACCGGTGGAACGAAACGCTCACACGAAAGAATGAATTATCCGTCCCCGTTATTGGCGTTCCCAATTTCTGACAGTACTGCCATTCTGTTATTGGAGTGTTGATTCGTGACAGCTACAACTGCAATTAGAGACCAAGTTGAAGAGCGTGAAATAAAGATAAGTTCCGATGCCGCAGCTTCCATCCATGAAGATGGACTGGTTATTTTACATACTCGCAAAGGGCACTTGTTCAGTTCAAACCGGACCGGCGCTCGCATTTGGCAGTGCATCGAGCAGCAACTGCCATTTGAAGCGATCGCGGAGAAGATCAGCAGTGAATATCAAATCGCCCGAACGATCGCGCGGCAACATACTGCGCGCTTTCTGGCCGAACTCGAGCGGCATAGCCTGATCGAGCGGGGGGCCGAATCATGAAAGGGGCTAGGTATGCCTTGCTTGTTTGTAGGGCGCTCTACGAGCTCGCCCGCTACGAAGCGATCACCTGGTTGCGCGGCTTCGGGTGCATTCAGCGGCAGTTAAGCCGCCAATCCATCGCGCCGAAGCCCACCAGCCCCGAATTGGAACAGGCCATCTGCGACGCCGTCCTGCTGGCGACGTGTCTCTACTGGAAGCCGGTGCTCTGCCTGCAACGATCCGTCTGCGCAGTTCGGTTGCTCAGAAAGCATGGCGTTGTCGCGAAACTGGTGATCGGTTATCGACCAGCGCCGTTCTTTTCGCACGCATGGGCGGAGGTAGACGGCCGCATTGTGAATGGATCACCTGCATACCAGACGCGGCTGCAAGTGCTCTACACCGTTTAGCAAGACTGGAACGCAATCATGAACACACAAGCCCAAGTGATACTACTGGACTGCCTGGAGCTAGATAGCCCCTTACACCGTGACCGAACCGAAATCCTCCATTGGGATGGCCGGCTGGATAATCGTGACGACCTGCTTCTGCGGTTGCGGGACTCGCTGCGAGGCGACACGAGCAACGCGGCGCTCGCGCTCGCAGCCTACGAGCGTTGGGGGACCACCGGCTTGGTTCACCTGATCGGCGATTGGAGCGTAGTCATTCGCGACCGGGCCAACGGCGCCATCGTCCTCGCGAGCGACTTCGCAGGCGTGCGTCCGCTTTACTACAACGTGAAACCGGGACGAGTGCTCTGGTCGGGTCGTTTACAGTCTCTCGTGGAAGCGACCAAAATCAGCGAGCTTGACGAGCAGTACGTCGCCGGATTCTTGATGTTCGGCGGATGCCCGAACCATACGCCATATAAAGGTATCTACTCCGTTCCTCCCGGTCACGCGGTGTGCGTGTCGGCTAAGGGGGCAGCGATCCGCCCGTTCTGGACGCTGCCGAACGCCGATGCGATTCGTTACGAGAGCGAGCGCCGGTACGAGGAGCAGCTTCGCGCACTGTTTCGCGAGGCGGTGGCCGTCCGGTTGCAGACCGATTCACCGGTGCTTGCCGAGCTCAGCGGCGGCCTTGATTCTTCGTCCGTCGTCTCCATGGCAAATCATCTGGTGCGAAACGGCGTAGCCCGCGCTCCGCGCCTCGCCAGCGTGAGCTACCTCTGGCGGAATTCGCTTGACGAGCCGTTCATTCGCGAGGTCGAATCGTTCTGCAGGATTGAGGGAGTTCATATCTCGACGCACGATTATCCGCTGATCGCCGAAACACAGGTAGGCAATGCGATGCCGGAAGCCTTTGCGCCGTTGCGCTCATCCGTTGCGGTCGCAGCGCGCCGGCTCGACGCCAAGGTTTTCCTGACAGGAATGAACGGCGATCTCATGATGGGGAACTGGTTCGACGATAGCCTTCAGGTGGCGGCGTCGCTGCGCAGCCTCCGCATCGGCCGGGCGTGTAAAGAAGCGCTCGCCTGGAGCAAGATCCTCGGGCTTCCCGTCTCCTGGGTTCTTTGGCGAGCATTCCGGGCGGCTCTGCCACCCGCGTTAGCGCCCGCCGCGGTCTACACGATTCCCGACGGTTCGTACACGCCGAAGAGCGCGGCGACATCCCTCCTCCCTGGCTCTTGTGACCGG
>OMOG01000339.1 GCA_900290305.1 Candidatus Sulfopaludibacter sp. SbA4 | reverse complement strand
AGCGATATAACGGCTCGCTGGCGTTCGAGGCGGTCAAGCCGATCATCGAGGCCGAGCTGAAGCATCCAAAGAAGCTGTAGGCCAAGATCACGCGCCCGGTGTAGACTGGGAACGATGCCAGTTGTTCGTCTGATCGCCGAGAACATCGGCCCGTTCGAACGGGTTGACATCGATTTTTCGGACGGCAGCGGCCGCCCGCATCCGGGGCCTCATATTCTCGCAGGCGTGAATGGGTCCGGAAAATCCACATTACTGCGCGCGATCGCCTGGGCCATGTCGTGGCCAGACTACGGTTTCCAAGAGGACGAATGGCGGCATTTTCTCAGGGGTCCAAAGTCAAGGGCATTGGTACAGGTGACGCGGGACGGCGGACTGTTCTCCTCCTACGCCGCAACCGCGGACACCGAACCGGGCTGGTGGGGGCCCCTGCGGGAGTGGTGGAAGTCGCTTGACCTCCCAGGCGAATGTCACGTCGTGCAGCCGGATCATTCCAGCTTGGACCTAAGTGGCGAGGACATTGTTGTCAAGAAGTTTCCGCTTGCGATCCGCGCTTACGCGGCGACCCGTGCGCTCTCGTATGTAGGAACACCCGGCAAAATGGAGGCGCTGGGGTCTCCCACCGACCATTGTCTAGGTTTTGAATCGACCATTCAGAACCAGGCCATCCAACGCTGGTTGGTCGATCTCTTCAGCAGAAAAGCCCTTGCGAAGGAGCGAGGGCAGGAGTTCGAGACCTACGAACAGACGCTCAACCGCTTCCAGGATGCGCTCAAGCTCGTCTGTGGGGATGAGAGTGTCTACGCTGACGTGGATCTCGGCCCAATGGAGCCGCGCCTGTATTTCCGTGGGAATAGACTTAACTTCTCTCAACTGTCCGATGGAATGCGCAGTACTGTCGGATGGCTGGCTGACTTCATGATGCGGCGGGACCAGGATGGAGGAAAGCCGGGACTTCTTTTGTTGGACGAGGTTGACATCTATCTTCATCCCCGTTGGCAACGGATCCTCCTTCCCGCTGTGCGCAAGGCGCTTCCCGATGTGCAAATCATCGGCAGCTCCCATTCACCTTTCGTGATTTCGTCCTGCTCCGATGCCCGAATACACGTATTGACTCTGGACGAACACGGAGTGGCGCATGCTCAGTCTCCGCAAGACGCACCCTTCGGGGAAAGCGTGACCGCGACCCTGATAGACATTTTCGGAGTTGAAAGCCGGTTCGATGTTGAAACCGAGCGGGACTTGAAGACCTGGGACGCACTCAAGAGAGCGGAGGCAACTCGCAAACTGACTCCTGACGAGAAGAGACAGCTCGACGCTCTGTCGCAGGAGTTGTCGGACCGAAGCGAAGAACTCAGGCTGATCGTGAACCCTGCTCGCCGGTTGCCTGCGAGCTTGTTGAACGCTTTGGAAACGCAGACCGGCCGCAAGGGGCAGCGGGCCCGTCGGAAGGTCAAGCTGGCCTGAATGGTTCGCACTCGCCGCCGGCCGCGCGCCCCGCTTCAACTCGTTCGCAAGAAGGCCGCGTGGACTGAACGATGGGAGCAGATTCTCGCTGGTTCGTCGTCTGGTGATTGGGCGCCACAATCGGCTAAAGCCGCTTTACGCAAGCCACTCCTGGCGCTGACTCACGGGAAGTGCGCCTTCTGTGAAACCCGGCTCGGTAAGGACGTGTACCCGCAGATTGAGCACTACGTTTCCAGAAAGGTAGCTCCACGACGGGCCTTCGAGTGGAGGAATCTGCTTCCGGTCTGCCAGATGTGTAACGTCTCAAAAGGCCACTCAGACCACGCGCGTGATCTGCTGAAGCCGGACGACGAAGATCCGGAACCTTATTTCCGGATCGGCCCCGAAGGCGAAATCACGCCTCATCCGCGCCTCGACGAGTCGGGCAAACGGCGGGCCGATAAGACGATCAGGTTGTGCGATTTGACTCGCGGGGGGCTTCAGGTAAGCCGATCCGAGGTTGCGCAGCAAGTAAGATGGTGGCTTGACCGGTCTGCCGGGCTCGCCAACGGCCTGAATCAAGAGATAGAGGAGTGGAAACATCTCTCCGACCCGCGAATGGAATACAAGCTGGTCGTTCGGCACGTCCTCACCCAAAACCATCACCCGGAACTCGCTGACTTGGATCGACAGCGCTTCCAACGAGGGAAATGAACCAGCGCGCGTGCCCTCGTCCCGTGTCATAATCTCCAGATAGCCAAAGGAGGCGACATGAAGCTCCGTCTCTTCGCCCTGCTTGCCCTTGCCGCAGCCGCGCCGGCCCAAACCCCGCGCTATCTCGACAAGGAAACTTTCTTCCAGATGGAAAGCATAACCGTGCCGGACATCGCGCCCGACGGCAACCAGATCGTCTTCACGCGCGGATGGACCGACGTCATGAAAGACCAGGCGCAGGCCAACCTGTGGATGGTCGGGTACGACGGCCAGCGGCCGCGCGAGCTGACGCAAGGGGCGTGGCGCGATTCCGAGCCAGCGTGGTCGCCCGATGGCAAACGCATCGCCTTCCTCTCAACGCGCTCCGGCACGCCGCAGATTCACGTGATGTGGGCCGATACGCGAGAGGTCAGCCAGCTCACACACCTGGACTACACGCCCTCGGCCCTGCGCTGGTCGCCCGACGGCAAATGGATCGCGTTCAACATGACCATTCCCGATGAGACGCCGCTGCTGCCCATCAAGCTGCCCAAAACGCCCAAGGGTGCGCAACTCGCCAAGCCGGCAGTGATCGTCGACCGGCTGACTTGGGGACGCGACGGCGTCGGGCCGGTGGCCAAGGGATACGCGCACGTCTTCGTGGTGGATTCCACGCTGGGCGGCACGCCGCGCCAGATCACGCAGGGCAACTACGCGCACAGCGCCGCGGAGTGGTCCGCCGACGGCGCCACCATCTACGTCTCCGCCATCCGCAAACCGGACGCCGAGTACCTGAAGAACGATTCCGAGATCTACGCCATCGACGTGAAGTCACTCGCGGTGAAGCAACTCACCAGCCGCAAGGGGCCGGACAACAACCCGCGCCCGTCGCCCGACGGGAAGTGGATCGCATACACGGGCTACGACGAGCAGGGGCTGACCAACACGATTGCGAGCCTCTACGCGATGGACCCGACGGGCGCGCACCAGCGCCTGTGGGCCGGCAAGTTTCCCAGCTCGCCGACTGACATTCACTGGGCGCCCGACAGTTCCGGCGTCTACTACTCGATGCAGGAGAACGGCGTCGAGAACGTGTACTTCGCGCCGCTCAAGCTGGATTATCCCGATAAGCCGCGACCGGTCACCACGGGGACACAGGTGCTGACCGGTGTATCTTTCTCGCACAACGGTTTCGCCGCCGCGGTGCGCTCGGGCACACAGGAGCCGGGGTCGCTGGTGGCCTTCCGGGTCGACCGGCCGGGCGAGATCCACAAGCTGGTGGACGTCAACGAAGACGTGCTCTCGGGCGTGAAGCTGGGCGAGTCGGAAGAACTGCGCTTCACCGCGCCCGACGGCCTCAAGGTGCAGGGATGGTTGATCAAGCCCGCCCAATTCGACGCCTCCAGGAAGTACCCCATGGTGCTCTACATTCACGGCGGCCCGTGGTCTATGTACACGGTGGGGTTCAGTTGGGATTTCCAGAATTTCGCCGCCAACGGATACGCGGTGCTTTTCCTGAACCCGCGCGGATCCACCGGTTACGGCCAGGAATTCGTCAACGGCATCCAGCACTCGTATCCCGGCAAAGACTATGACGACCTGATGGCGGGCGTCGACGCGGCGCTGGCCAAGGGTTGGATCGACAAGGACAATCTGTTTGTCTGCGGCGGGTCGGGCGGCGGCGTGCTGACGGCCTGGATTGTGGGACACACCGGCCGCTTCCGCGCGGCGGTCTCCATGCGTCCGGTGATAGACTGGGGCTCCTTCGTGGGCAACACCGATGGCGCCAACTGGTACGACCAGTTCACCAAGTATCCATGGGAAGATCCGGTGCAGTATGCCGAGCGGTCGCCGCTGCACTATGTGGCCAATGTGACGACTCCGACGATGGTGATGACCGGCGAGGCGGACCTGCGCACGCCCATCACGCAGAGCGAGGAATTCTACCGGGCGCTGAAGCTACTCAAGAAGGACACGCTGCTGGTGAGAATGCCGGAAGAGTTCCACGGCTGGCGGCGGCCTTCGCACCGGGTCATGCAACAACTGTACTTGATGGCCTGGTTCGAGAAGTGGAAGAAGTAAGAGCGTCGACACGAGTGTCGACGCGGCAGGCACGAGTGCCTGCGCCACCTAGAACTCGATATTCACGCGGATTTCGATGCGGCGCGCCGTGGTGATGGTGCCGGTGGTTTGGGCGAAGCTCAGGCTTTGGGCGGACAACGTGCCCAACCCGAATGCCGGATGGTTGAACACGTTCAAAAACTGGAACTGCAACGTGGCGCGCAACTGTTCCTTGATCGGAATGCTCTTATTGAGCGACATATCGTCGTTGAACCAGTGAGGGCCGTAGATGTAGGGATTGGCGCCGAACACGCCGGGCGTAGTGTTGGGGACATAGCTGCTGGCGCCGATGCCGCCGTTGGCCGCGAGCAGGCTCGGACTTACCGTTTCCACCCACGGGTTGCCGGTGCGGTAAACGCCCACCGAGTTCTGAATGGTGCGGGCAGTGACTCCCTGGGCGAAGTTTACTCCACCGTCGTTGGCATTCACCGTCGTATATCCGCCGGTGATCTGCGAGGGCGGGCCGCTCTGGAAGATCAGGATGGTCCCGAGCGTCCAGCCGCCCACTACTTCATCCGCCAGCTTGCTGTTGTTCAGGAAGGCCTTGCCCTTCCCAAACGGCAGGTCATAGGTGCCGCTGAGGTGGAAGATATGCCGGATGTCGTAGCTGCTGGGACGGTAACTCAAGTAGAAGTTGCGGTCGGTCTGGAAGGAACCGCCCGCGTTCGCCTGGTATCCATTGACCGGTCCTTCGACGAGTGAGTGCGAGAGAGTATAGTTCGCATTGAACTGCATGCCGTGGTTCAGTCTCTGGCGGAACTCCGCCTGCAGCCCGTGATAGTTGGAATGGCCCATGGCATCCAGGTAGTTGAGCGAGGATCCCGCGGTGAAGGGGTTGGCTTCGAAGAAGTTGATGGGGTAACTGGTCCCCGCGCCGCCCAGGCCACGTGACGCGCACGGCGAGAACTTGGCGCCGAACATATTACAGATATAGCTCTGCGTGCCCGCCAGGCTGCGGGCCACGGACCCGGCCTGACCGGTTTGGAACTGGGTAGTGAACTGGTTGTAGAGCGAGCCGGCAATCGTGCCGAAGGCCGCGGCGAAGATGGGGAGCGCGACCTGTCCCGGCAGGCCGTTGTTGGCGAAGGAACTCCCTTTTCCGTTGGCCTGGTTGATCGCCAGGTTACCCTGTGCATTTTTGAACTCGTTCAAAAATCC
Organism: Candidatus Sulfopaludibacter sp. SbA4; assembly: GCA_900290305.1. GTDB lineage: Bacteria > Acidobacteriota > Terriglobia > Bryobacterales > Bryobacteraceae > OMOG01. Next base: position 15,443 of record OMOG01000339.1, on the reverse strand, counting down.
GTTCTCGAAGATATTGACTTCGTTGAGATTCTCGCTGAACCAAACGTGCTGCGCCATATTGCCCACGTAGCGGACTTCCAATGCGCTGCCGCGGTTTAGCTGCCGCTCGATGCCGAAATTCCACTGCTCCGTGTAGGGCTGGCGGATATTCGGATTCATGGCGAAGAACGAGTTGCCGAAGGTCAGTGTAGAGGCAGGGAGGGTAGGTGCCCAAGTGGTCGGGAAGAGCGCGTAGGGCGGAAGCGCCTGGCCGAGTGTCAGCGATCCGGGTTGGAATGTTCCCACGGCGCCCGTGGTATCCGCCGCCAGGCTACCCGACTGGAAGAAGAAAGACCCGGAATTGGAAGCGAAGGCCCAGAAGTTCTGCGCGCCTTCCTGGTAATTTCGCAGCGACCATCCGGTGCGGATCACGGTCTTGCCGCTGGGGAAGATCTTCCCCAGAAAGCCCGAAGTTTGCGGAGACCATGCCAGCGCAATGGCCGGCTGCGGATTCTTCCACGAGGTGTGATAGGCGTGGACCTTGGCGGTGAATTGCGGATTCGCCACGCCGCCGAGAACTCCCGGCTGGAAGATGTCTCCGACAGGCGTCGGCCCCCAGAAATCGCCTACCGATGCGGGGCTGCTGTAGGCGCCGTTGATATCGTGATCGTCGCCCACGATGTCCCAGCGCAATCCATAGTTAAGAGTCAGGTTAGAAGTCACTCGCCAACGGTCCTGCGCGAACATGTTCCCGGCAAACATGGACTCATCCAGGTTGTAGGATCCGAAGGGCCTGTATTGGCCGGTGGAGGCATCCAGCGGCCGCCCGCCGCCGCCGATGTTCACTCCGGAAACTCGTCCCGTCAGCGTGGCATACAAGCCTTCCGCACTACCCTGCTGCGCCGTGTTGAGACCGGCCGCGCTCAAGGCGGTGGTGAAGGGACTAAGGATCGGATCGTTACCGGTGATGCCCAGCGCCGTGATGGGGTAGCCGCCCGGACCGTTCCAATAATGATCCTGCTCGTGGAAGAGGCCGCCGCCGAAAATAAACTCGTGCTTCCCGCGCTGCCAGGTGAGCGTGTCGGCCGCGCTCAACAACGGGTAGTACGAAGAGATCGGCTGCCGGGGATAGATGTTGCTGGCGTAAACACTGGTTCCGTATGCCCACGATTGCGGGAAGACTTTCGTCAGGTCGATGTTCTCATTCTCGGGATCGAAGACGCTGTACTGATACATGTATCCGCCGTGAAACTGGTTGATCAGCGTGGGCCGGATGGTCCAATCGACGCCCAAGCCGGCGATCTTATTGTTGCTGTTGCTGGACGTCAGATCGGTGGTGTCGATTCCACCGGGAAACACGGCGGCATTGGCGCCGGGGTACACCGTCTTGGTCTGGGTATAAGAGACGTTCAAGCGAACCTTATCGTTCACGTTGTAATCGAAGCGCACCGCCGGGTAATAGATGGTTCTGCGGGCGGCATACTGCCAGTTGAGCGTCGAAATGTTAGGATCGGACGTGGGTGAAAGAATGCCATCGCCCAGTATGCCGTTGATCTGCTGGAACTGCGTCCCAATCGTCGAATTCACGCTCCCCGGTCCGCCGTTGGCGGCGCCGATTTGCAGCACGTTCACGCTTTGAATGCTGCCGTTGGACGCCTTGTACTGGAATGTGCCGGCTTGCGCGCCGGCGCTCAGCACGGATGCGCTGGCGGAGATGCTGGCCGGTTGAATGGATTGCGCATAGGTGCCGAAAAAGAACAGCTTGTTCTTCAGGATCGGCCCGCCGACGCTGCCGCCGAAGTCGTTCAGCTTGACGATATTGCGGGGCAGATTGCGCGCGTTGTTGGACCAGGAATTGGCATTCAAGTCGGTGTTCTGGAAATCCTCGAACACACGGCCGTGGAATGCGTTGTTTCCGCGTCGCGTCACCAGGCTGATCTTCATGGCCGACACGCCGTTGCCGCTGAGATCGAGCTGTGCGGTTTGAACGGTCATTTCGGCTACGTCTTCGATGCGCGGCTGCACCACCGAGGTGCCATAGGTGAATCCGCCGCTGCGGAACCGGTTGCTGATGGCCTGAGTACCATCGAACTCGGTGCCGCCGATGGCGCCGCCGGGCATGTTATTCCAGGTGCCGCCCGTGCTTCCGGGCGAAGTGGATGCCCAGCCGGGGACCAGGAACGCCAAAGCGAACATGGAGCGGTTCTGCAGCGGCAGGCTGACCACCTGCTTGGTATCGATGGTGTCGGCGAGCACGCTGTTATCGGTTTCCACCAGCGGCGAGTCGCCCTCCACCGTGACCGTCTGCTGCGTGGCGCCGATGCGCAGCGCCGCTCGAACGTCGGTGGTGCGGCCGGTCTGCACCTGAAGGCCGTCGAAGACCTGGGTCTCAAAGCCGGTCTTCGAGACAGTCAGTTGATACCGCCCGAAAGTCACATTGGGGAAGGAGAAAGCCCCGTTGGCCTGCGTAGCTCCCTTCTGGACGACGTTGGTATCGACGTCTTTCAACTGCAGCGCCGCATCGGGAACCGCAGCCCCCGCCGGATCGGTCACGGTGATGCTGACAGCACCCACCGATCCCGCCTGGCTATATGCGGATGGCACCGCGGCGGCGAAAAGGATGGCGATGCCGCAGAGCGTGGCGGCATATTTCAGAAGATGTCGGCAGAACGTGGTCGGCATGGATGGTACCCCCTTTTGCAATCGGAACTTCCCGGATGGTTGGAGTGTAAGCGGTACCACACGGGTTGTCAAGGGTCTACCTGGTAAAAATTCGCGGGATGGGGTTCGTGCGGTGGTCGCGGCCACATCAGGATCGGGGGAGGCCGGTGTAGGCGATTACAAACTCGATGCCGGCTAAGACGAGAGCAATCCTGCCCGCTGAAAGAGTTGGCAGGCGAAAGCGCCTGCTCCACCGTCGGCACCGGGGGCCGGCAGCTATCCTACAATGGAATCACCGACATGAACCTCGAACAAGTGGCCAAGCGGGCCAAGGTCTCGACTGCCACGGTGTCTCGCGTGCTGAACAATGCCAGCGTGGTGAAGGGCTCGACGCGCGCGCGCGTGGTGAAGGCGATCGAGGAATTGAAGTACCACCCGAATCTGCACGCCCGCAGCCTGGCGGGCGGCAAGAGCCGCACCATCGGCGTGATTGTCTCCAACATGGAGAACCCGTTTTTCTTCGACATCTATAAGACCATCGAGTCGGATGCGCACGCCGGGGGCTACGAGGTGGTGATGGCCAATACCGACTACCGCTCGGAGCAACTGGTCACCAGCGTCCGGCTGATGATCGGGCGGCGGGTTGCCGGACTGGCCGCGATCGTCTCCGAGATGGCGCCGGAGCTGATCGAGGAGCTGAACGAGAGCCGCATTCCGGTGGTCTTTTACGATGTCGGCACGACGCGGCACAACATCACCAACATACGGGTGAACTACCGCCGCGGCATCGAGAAGGTGGTGGATTACCTGCACAGCCTGGGCCACCGCAGGCTGNNCCGATCAACGAGCGCATGAAGGCGGTGTTGGATGCGGTGGCGCGCATTCCTTCGCTCGAAGTGCGCACCGCGGCCGATGCCGATACTCTCGAAGGCGGCCGGCAAGCCACGCGGGCGCTGCTGGCGACGGGTTTCGCGCCGACGGCGATCGTCTGCGTGAACGACGTGACGGCGGTGGGTGCGCTACGCGAGTTGCGGGAGCGCGGCCTGCGCGTGCCGGGGGATGTTTCGGTAACGGGTTTCGATAATGTGAAGCTGTCGGAGTTCTGCTACCCGGCGCTGACCACGGTGCACATTCCGCGCGAGCGGGTGGGCCATATTATTTGCGACTACCTGGTTCCGAAGGCCGAGAAGATGGTGGTCAGCGACGCGGAAATCGTGATCGATCCGGAGTTGGTGGTGCGGGATTCCACGGGGCCGGCGGCGGCCACGGGGCCGGCGGCGGGGTAGGGGACCAAAAAACAATTTCACGGACCCAGGGGGTACCCCGACGCGGAGGCAGCGAGATAAGCGCCGCCCACGACGGAGCACCAGTCATCGCTTGGGGCAGCGGGACGAGGGCGTCCTGGCCCAGAGGGCACCCCGACCAGGGGGTCCGCCCCACAATCGCGCCACACATTGGTGATATTCTGAAACACCGTGCTGCGGGAAACGGAGATCGCGATTGCAGGCGGCGGGCTGGCCGGCATCGTCACTGCCTTGGAACTGCTCGATCGCGGCCGCCGCGTGCTGCTGATCGATAAAGACCGGCCCGAGAAATTCGGCGGCCTCGCGAGAGAATCCTTCGGCGGCGTGCACATGATCGACACGCCGCACCAGCGGCGCCTGCGCATCCACGATACGCCGGAGCTGGCCTGGCGCGACTGGCAGAGCGTCGCCGGTTTCGTGCCGGACGACCATTGGCCGCGCGAGTGGGCCCGCTTCTACTGCGAGAACTCGCGCGAACATATCTTCGAATTTCTCGATGGGAAGGGCGTCCACTTCCTGCCGCTGGTCAACTGGGCGGAGCGCGGCCTGCACGCGCCGGGCAACTCGGTGCCGCGCTGGCATATTGCCTGGGGAATCGGGTACGAAATCGTCGAGCGGCTTCTGGCGGCGCTGGAGGCGCATCCGCGCCGCGCAAACCTCGATCTGCTGTTCGACACGGAAGTCTCGGGCATCGAGATGACAGGCGGCCGCGCCGTGGGTGTGCGGTGCGGCGACCGTCGCGTGCAGGCCGAGCACGTGGTGATCGCGTCGGGCGGGATCTGCGGCGGCGACCTGCGCAAGGTCCGTGCGAACTGGTATCAGCCGTGGGGCGAGCCGCCCGCCAAACTCTTGAACGGCGCGCACATCTACGGCGACGGCATGCTGCACGACCGCGCGGCCGAGATGGGCGCGGCGGTCACGCATCTCGATCTGCAATGGCACTACGCCGCCGGCGTCCACCATCCGGCGCGGCGCCGCCCGGACGATGGCCTGAGTCTGGTGCCGCCGCGCTCGGCGCTGTGGCTCAATGCTCACGGGGAGCGCATCCTGAATCCCGGCCCTATGCTGGCTTATGCCGACACGCGGCACCTGGTCGCGAGCGTCCTGCGGCAGCCGGGGCAGTATTCCTGGCAGGTCATGAACTGGAAGATCGCCATCCGCGAGCTGGCCGTCTCGGGCTGCGATTACATGACCGACTTCCGCTACAAGAAGCGGCTCGCCCTGGCGTGGCACGTGCTGTTCGGCAACCGCAACCTTGTGGAACGACTGATGCGCGATTGCCCGGATGACATCGTGGCTGCCGCTACGTTGGACGAACTGATGGACCGCATGGATGCGAAGAATCTATACGGCCTGCGGATCGATCGGGCGCGCATGGAGGCCACTGTGCGCGGCTGGGACGAAATGATCGCGCGCGGCGCCCCGTACCACTACGACGACCAGCTTCGCCGCATCGCCAACTCACGGACCTATCGCGGCGATCGTTTGCGCACGTGCGCGTTTCAAAGGATTCTCGACCCGAAGGCGGGGCCGCTGATCGCCATCCGCGAATTCATTCTGGCGCGCAAGAGCCTCGGCGGGATTCAGACCGATCTCGGCTGCCGCGTGCTGCGCGCCGCGGACGGCGAACCCATCCCCGGGCTCTACGCGGTGGGCGAAGCGGCGGGGTTCGGCGGCGGCGGGATTCACGGCAAGGGGTCGCTCGAGGGTACGTTCCTCGGAGGATGTGTGCTGACGGGCCGGATCGCTGGAAGGAGCATTGCAAAATGATGAGGAGCGGCGCATGGCTGGCGCGCTACGCACTGGAGCAGTTGCCGGTTTCGCACACGTTCGGCATTCCAGGCGTGCACACCACCGAGCTATACGACGAGCTGGCGCAGTCGGAAAAGATCCGGCCCGTGCTGGTGACGCACGAAGGCTGCGGCGCGTTTGCCGCGGACGCCATCAGCCGGACCGGCGGCGGGCGGATCGGCTGTCTCGTGATCGTGCCCGCGGCCGGCGTCACGCACGCCATGAGCGGCATCGGGGAATGCTATTTGGACGGCATTCCGCTGCTGGTGATCACGGGCGGCGCGCGCACCGACACGGCCTTCGGCTACCAGCTTCACCAACTCGATCAGCAGCGCCTGGTGGATGGCATCGTGAAGCGTGCGTGGAAGGTGAAGGAGCATCGCGAGATTGTGCCGGTGATTTTCGAGGCGTACCGTGTCGCGGTGAGCGGCGTGCCCGGGCCGGTGCTGGTCGAGATTCCGGTGAACGTGCAGCTCTTTCAGGGGCTGGTAGGAGATCTGCCGAAGTTTGTTCCGAGGGTGGCGCACGAGGTCCATGTGGAAAAGGAGATGGACGAGGCCGTGCGGTTGCTCGGGGAGGCGCGGTCGCCGGGCCTGTTCGTGGGATGGGGCGCGGTGGATGCGTTCGAATCGGTAACGGCGATCGCCGAAGTGCTGGGCGCGCCGGTGGCCACAACGCTGCAAGGCCTTTCGGCGTTTCCCGGAAATCATCCGCTGCACGCCGGGATGGGGTTCAGCCGCGCGGCCGTTCCAGCGGCTGAAAATGCCTTCCGCGATTGCGACTGCCTGCTGGCCATCGGCACCAGCTTCGGCGAGATTCCCACGGGAGGGTTCGGGTGCCAGGTGCCGGAGAACCTCATCCACATCGACATTTCGCCGGACGCGATCGGCCGCAACTACGCGGCCAAGGTGGGGATCGCGGGCGATGCGCGGGTGATCGCACCGGAACTTCTCGCGCGGCTTCGCGCTGCGGGAATCGAGCGCACGGAGCGCCGCCGCGAAGTGGAAGCGCGCATCGGAAGCGACAAGCGGAACTACCGCGAGGAGTGGCGCGCGCATCGGAGCGAGCGCGTGAACCCCGCGTTGTTCTTCGATGAGCTGCGCGCGCAGCTTGCCGATGACGCGATCGTGACCGTGGACGACGGCAACCACACCTTTTTAGCGGCGGAGCTGTTCGAAGTGCGGCGGCCACGCACGTTCATCTCTCCCACAGACTTCAACTGCATGGGCTACGCCGTGCCCGCGGCGATCGGCGCGAAGCTCGCCAACCCCGAGCGGCAGGTGGCGTGCATCGTGGGCGATGGCGCGCTGCTCATGACCGGCCTCGAGATCGTCACGGCCGCGACGCTCCGTCTGGGCATCGCGTTTTTTGTGTTCAACGATGGAGAGTTGAGCCAGATCTCGCAAGGGCAGGAGATTCCGTACGGCCGCAAATCGTGTACGGTTCTGGGAGCGATTCGCGTGGCCGGGATCGCCGAGGCCACGGGCGCGCGGTACATGGCGCTGAATAACGACAGCGAAATCCTGGCGGTGATTGAAGGCGCGCTGACTGCCGCGGCCGAGGGCGGGCCCGTAATAGTGGATGTGCGGATCGACTATTCCAAGCGCACGCGCTTCACCGAGGGCGTGGTCAAGACGGTGCTGCAGCGCTTCCCGATGCGCGACCGGGTGCGGTTCATCGGGCGGGCGTTGGTGCGGAAGGTCACGGGATGACGGTGCGGGAGCGGGTCACGATCCCGTGGGGCTCCTCGGAGACGCTGACTCTCGATCTGCCCGAAAAATGGAAAGTGATCGGCGTGCTGGAACCGCGGCCGCTGGCGCCGGTCGATCCCGATGCGGCGGTGCGGCAGGCGCTCGAGTCGCCGATCGGCATGCCGCCGCTGCGCGAGCTGGGAAAGGGCCTACGGCGCGTTGCCGTACTGGTGGACGACCTGTCGCGCCCCACGCCCGCCGGACTGCTGCTGCCAAACGTGGTCGCGGAACTGGATGCCGCGGGCGTGCTGCGCGAGGGCCTCACGCTGGTAACGGCGCTGGGCACGCATCGCCCCATGACGCGCGACGACCTGGCGAAGAAAATTGGCGCGGAGTGGGTGGAGCGGCTGGCTTGGGAGAACCACGACTACGCGGCTCCCGCTCGCAACACGTTTCTGGGAACGACCTCGCGAGGCACTCCGGTCTACGTGAACGCGACGGTCGCCGCCGCGGACCTGGTGGTGTCGCTGGGCGTAATCGAGCCGCATGTCATCGCGGGATTCGGCGGCGGATACAAGAACCTGATTCCGGGCGCGGCGGGGGCGCAGACCATCGGCGCCACCCACACGCTCAACCTCACGCCCGCGACCTTCAACATGACCGGACGGCCCGCCGGCGAGAACCCCATGCGGCTCGACCTGGAGGAAGGCAGCGCGCTGCTGGCGAAGCCGTTCTTCATCGTGAACGCGATTCTCGATATGTCGCTCGGAGTCGTGCGCGTGGTGGCCGGCCATCCGGTGGCCGCGCACCGCGAAGGCGTGAAGACCGCGGCCGAAATGTACGGCGCGAAGATTCCGCGCGCGGCGGACGTGGTCATCGCGGGCAGCTACCCCATGGATATCGACTTCCGGCAAGGGCTGAAGGCGCTCGCCAACAACATACGCGCGGTGCGTCCCGGCGGGCTTCTGATCGCGTTGATCCGCGCCACGGAAGGAACGGGCCATATGCCATCGGAACGTAGAAGGCCGGCGCTCAGCCGCGGGATGCTGAAACTGCTGGCGCCACTTTTATTGCGCGTGCTTCCCCGCAAGCGCTCCGCCGCGCAGGGCGAGGAATTCAAGTTCTTCACCTATTTCGGATTGCAGGCGCTGCGGCGCAATCAGCTTCTGGTCTACGCGCCCACCGTGTCCCGGGAGTTTGCGGCGGGCATGCCGTTCGCGGAATTCGCATGGACGCCGGACGAAATGTGGGCGATGGCACGCGGGCGGTTCGCCGGCGAGGCTGAGGTGCTGGTCGTGCCCGCGGGGGGAGTCACTTACCCGCTGCCATGAGCCGTTCCGCCTTGACAGCGGTTGTAGCATCTCAATAAGATAAGCACTTGCAAGCGATTACACGTCTGCCTTACAAAGGAACCCATGACCAACGGTAAACCCCAGCGCAGCGATCGCGGCGGGATGACGTTCGGCCTGATCGTCGGGAACCGGGGCTTTTTCCCGGATCACCTGGCGCAAAGCGGCCGCTCGGAGATGATCGCGGCCATCCAGAAGGCCGGCTACGCGGTGGTGGCTCCCGGGCCGGACGAGACGAAATTCGGCGCGGTGGAAACGCGCGCCGAAGCGGCGCGCTGCGCGGACCTCTTCAAGAAGAACCGCGACGCGATTGATGGCGTGATCGTCACGCTGCCCAATTTCGGCGACGAGCGTGCCATCGCCGACACGCTGCGCATGGCGGGGCTGAACGTGCCGGTGCTGGTGCAGGCCACGCCCGACACTCCCGGCCGCATGACCATCCGCGACCGCCGCGACAGCTTCTGCGGCAAGATGTCGGTGTGCAACAACCTGTCGCAGTACGGCATTCCCTATTCGCTCACCAGCCGTCACACCGAGGCTCCGGATTCGGAATTGTTCCAGAGCGACTTGAGCTGGTTCGCGGGCGTGTGCCGCGTGGCGCGGGGCCTGCGGCGGCTGCGCATCGGCGCCATCGGCGCGCGTCCGGCGGCGTTCAACACGGTGCGCTACAGCGAGAAGATCCTGGAAGCCAACGGGATTTCCGTGGAGCCCATCGACCTCTCGGAGATCCTGGGGCGCATCGCGCGCATGGGCGATCAGGACCCGGCGGCGGTGGCCAAGTTGGAGGCGATCCGCCGCTACGTGACCACCGAATCGGTGCCGTGCGAGGCGCTGCTGAAGATGGCCAAGCTGGGTGCGGTGATCGACGGGTGGATGGCGGAGACCGAAGTTTCGATCAGCGCCGTGCAGTGCTGGACCTCGCTCGAAGAGTATTTCGGAGTGGTGCCGTGCACCGTGATGAGCATGATGAGCGAGAACCTGATGTCGAGCGCCTGCGAGGTGGATATTTGCGGCGTCATCGGGATGCACGCGCTGCAACTGGCTTCGGAGACGCCCAGCGCCTTGCTGGACTGGAACAACAATTACGGCGACGACCCGGACAAGGCGGTCTGCTTCCACTGCAGCAATCTGCCCAAGCATTTCTTCCGCGAAGTGCGCATGGATTTCCAGCAGATCATCGCGGGCACCGTGGGGCGCGAGAATACGTACGGGACGTGCGTGGGGCTGGTGAAATCGGGGCCCATGAGCTTCGCGCGGTTCTCCACCAACGACCGCACGGGCGAGATCCACGGCTATGTGGGCGAAGGCGCGTTCACCGACGATCCGCTGGAGACATTCGGCGGCGCGGGCGTGGTGCGGATTCCCAATTTGCAGGGCTTGCTGCGGTACATTTGCGAGCGCGGATTTGAGCATCACGTGGCGGCCAACCTGGCTCCGGTGTCGCAGGCGGTGCGGGAGGCCGCGACGCGGTACCTGGGGTGGAGCGTGCATCAGCATAGTTGACCGCACTTGACGCGGAGACGCGGAGGCGCGGAGGAAGACGCGGAGAAAATAAAATCAGAACCTGAGAGCGCGGAGGAAGCGGAGAGCGCGGAGAAGAGCGCAGTAGGACAGGCCTCCCGGCCTGTCTCTTCAGGAGCAACCCATGTCCATAGTTGCCGGCGTAGATTTCGGGACCCTGAGCGTGCGGGTGTCCATCTTCGATAGCGGTAGCGGACGCCTGGGGTCGGGCGTCGCCGAGTATCCGCTGCACCGCAAGAAGGAAGACCCCGACCACGCCACCGAGAGCCATGCCGACCACATGCAGGCGCTGTGCCAGGCAATGCGCCTCGCGCTGGCCAATGCCGGTATCGCCGGCCACAGTATTGAAGCCATCGCGCTGGATACCACGGGATCGAGCGTGATCCCGGTCGACGCGCGGATGGAGCCCATCGACGACTACTATCTCTGGTGCGACCACCGCGCATGGAAGGAAGCCGGCGAGATCACCGCGGCCGCGCACACTCGCCACCTCGAAGCCATCGACTGGTGCGGCGGCATCTACTCCTCGGAGTGGGGATTCGCCAAGCTGCTGCACTGGCTGCGCCACAATCCCGAAAAGCGCGGCCGATTCGCCAGCGCGCTGGAGCACTGCGACATGGCGGCGGCGGTGCTGTGCGGCATCTCCGACCCGGCTCAGGCCCCGCGCAGCGTCTGCGCCATGGGCCACAAGTGGATGTGGAACGCCGCGCTGGGCGGCCTTCCCGCGGAGGAGTTTCTGACCGCGGTGGATGCGCGGCTCGCCGGCGTGCGCGCGCAGCTCGGCGGACGATACCAGACTTCGGACAAAATTGCCGGACACCTCACGGCGGCCTGGGCGGAGAAGCTCGGCCTGCGCGCGGGGATTCCGATTCCGGTGGGCGCGTTCGATGCGCACTGGGACGCCATCGGCGCGGGCGTGCGGTTGGGCGACGTGGTCAACGTGGTGGGGACTTCCACCTGCATCATGGCCATCGGCGAGAAGCCCGAGCTGATCCCGGGCGTGTGCGGCGTGGTCCAGGGCTCCATCCATCCGGCCCTCACCGGCGTCGAAGCGGGACTTTCGGCCACCGGCGATATCTTCGACGCCATCGCGCGGCGCGCCGGAACCACCGTGGCGGAGCTGTCGCGCGGCCTGGAGAACTACCGCGCCGGAGAGACGGGGCTGCTGCGCCTCACCTGGGACAACGGCGACCGCACCGTGCTGGTGAATCCGGAGTTGAGCGGCATCACGCTCGGATGGCGCCTCACCCACACCGCGCAGGACGAGCTTTTCGCCGCCATCGAAGGCACCGCGTTTCACACCCGCGTTATTCTGGAGCGCATGGAGCAGCACGGAGTGCCGGTGCGCCGCATCATCAACGGCGGCGGCATCCCGCAGAAAAATGCGGTGCTCAACCAGGTGTACGCCAACGTGATGGGGAAGCCGATCCTGGTGCCCGGTGGCGATGTCACCAGCCTGGGCTCGGCGATCTTCGCCTTTCTCGCGGCGGGCGCGTTCCAGTCCATCGAAGAGGCGCAGGACCGGCTGTGCCCCGGCTACGCGACGGTGGAACCGGACCCGGCCAGCGTGGCGGTGTACGCGGAGTTGTATCCGCTCTTCCGCAAGCTGTACTTCGAATTCGGCGAGGGAAAGGTGTTGCCGGCGCTGCGCAGCATCGCGGCCCGGGCGAGGGAAGGGAATCATGCTGGAAGCGCTGCGAGCTGAAGTACTGGAAGCCAATCTCGAGCTGGTGCGCCGCGGCCTCGTGATCTACACGTTCGGCAATGCCAGCGGCATCTCGCGCGAGCACGGACTGGTGGCCATCAAGCCGAGCGGCGTTCCCTACGAGCGCATGACGCCGCGCGACATCGTGATCGCGGATCTCGATGGGCGAATCGTCGAGGGTGACTTGCGGCCGTCCACCGATTTGCCGACGCACGTGGCGCTCTATCGCGCGTTTCCTTCGATTGGAGGCGTGGCGCACACCCACTCGCGCCATGCCACGGCCTGGGCGCAGGCGCGCCGTGAGATCCCGTGCTTCGGCACCACGCACGCCGACTATTTCCACGGGGCGGTGCCGGTGACCAGCGCGCTGACGGCCGAGGAGATCGAGGCCGGCTACGAAGCCTCGACCGGCGTGGCCATCATCCGGTTGATGGAGGGGCGCGACCCGCTGGGCTGCCCGGCGGTGCTCGTGGCGGGACACGCGCCGTTCTGCTGGGGCGCGTCGGCGGCGGAGGCGGCGCACACCGCGGTGATCGTGGAAGAGCTGGCGGCCATGGCGTGGCAGACGCTGACGATCAATCCCGCGGCCGTGCCGATTTCCGAGGCGCTCCGCGACAAGCACCACTTCCGCAAGCACGGTCCCACGGCGACCTACGGGCAGAAGTAGCTCTCATGCGCCGCTCTACATGGCGTACACTCTGATTGGGGCCATGAGCATCACTCTTCAAGTGCCGGATTCAGTCGCCAGGAGTCTCCGCCTCCCGGACAAAGAGGTGGAAGAGCGCCTGCTGTGTGAACTTGCTCTCTCACTTTATGCGCAAGGTATTCTATCCTTCGGAAAGGCCGTGGAACTTGCCGCGATTCGCGCTATGAGTTCGCGGGCCTCATAGCCCAGCGAGGTATCCCTCGTCACTACGGGCCTGAGGACTTGGCCGAAGACCTGGCTTATGGTCGCGGCGAGTGATACTTCTGCAGTCTCCAACCTCGCCCTCATAGGCCGGCTTCATCTATTGCAATCTCAGTTTCAGATCGTTTGGATTCCGGACGCCGTTCGGGCGGAGCTGGAAGAGATCCCCTCGCCGGCAGCGAAGGCCCTTGTCGGCCACGCATATCAGGTGGGATGGCTGAAGCGCCGAGTAGTGGCCAATCCCGCAATGGCCGCCGCCTTGGCCAATGATCTCGACAAGGGCGAGGGCCGAAGCGATCGCCTTGGCGATCGAGATTCAACCGGACGCCCTGCTGATCGATGAGAAGCAGGGGAGAAGCTTCGCCCGCCGAGCCGGTATCCCAGTGCGGGGCGTCCTGGGGGTTCTGATCCGAGCCAAAGCGATGGGCGAGCTGACCTCCGTCAGGAACGAGATTCAGGCATTGCGCAACCGTGCTGGCTTCTTTGTGGCGCCGTCGCTGGAAGCCGAGGTTCTACGGACTGTAGGCGAGTAGCGAGTATCGGCACGCCTTTCCGCCGGGATCAGCATGGCGGAGCTGATTCGCTCGTGGCTGGCATCCTCGAACCCCGGCCGGGCAGCCGTCGCCGCAAGGATCGATTTTGAGGTGACCGGCGTTTGCATCCGGCCCATCCTGACGAGCGGGGCCGGCCGTCCGCGCCGCCTGCCGCTTACTTCGCCCGTTTCACAACCGAAAGCGTGATCGCGGAAGCATACTGCGCGGAGTGGTGCACCGCATTGTGCGCTACCACCCCCTTCGCCTCGTCGTAGTTGTTGCCGCCAGTATTCAGATTGCGGTCGAAGCGCGGGAAATTGCTGCTCGACACTTCGATCCGGATGTGATGTCCCGGCGCGAACCAGTTGCTGGTGTTCATCGGCTGCAGCGTCACCTTGTACACCTTGCCCGCTTCCATCCACACCGGCGGCCGCTCGTACCCATCGCGATAGCGCAGGCGCTGGATGGTTTCATCCAGGTTGTAAGCCGTGCCATCGGGATAGACGTCGATCACCTTGATCGTGATGTCGGTGTCTTTGGCGTCCGACGATACGTAGAGCGTGGGCTCCATGGGGCCACTGACTTCGAGGCCGTCCCGCAGCGGCTCCGACGTGTAGACCAGGATATCGGCGCGCGCCTCCATCTTGCGCTGGTCGAATGCGCCGCCGGACACGGCATTCCCGGTGCAGCACACGCCGCCGCCGTAGGAAGGCACGGGATTCATGGGATCGTAAGTGAAGCCATCCGGATGGTCCGCCGGAGGCGCCGCGGCAGCCAGCACGCCATCGCCGTTCAAGCTGTTCGCCTTCCCGCCGCTCCCTAGGTACAAGGTCATGGGCTGCGCGCCCGCGGGCGGCCAGGTGTCCGACGACTGCCACTTGTTCATCCCCATGGTGAAGTAGCGCACCTTGGGCATGGTTTCGAGCACGTGGTTGTCCTCGCCCTTCAGGAAGTGGTCGAACCAGCCGTAGGTGAGGGCCGGGACGTCGAGACGCGCGTCGCCCATGCTGCGCTCGCCCACCACGGTGTTCTCGGTCGAGCGCGTGTAACCGCAGTGCAGGGTCGGGGCGATGATCGCGTACTGCTCGTTCGCGATCTCCGGGCGCGCCGTCTTGCGCACAGAATTATACGCCGCCAGGTTCGGCCCCACCGACACGTCGTACCACGACATGAACCAGAAGCCCGGCACGTTGATGGGCTTGTCGTCGTGCCAGAGGCCGCCGCGATACCAGGCATCGTCGTTGGGCGCGCGCCTGATCATGGCGCCGCCGGTCGAGACCTCCATGCGGTCGGCGAAGATCCCGCGCGGCCCGCCCACGGCCTTGATAATGTCCATCTCGGGCAGATACTGCAGCGCCTTCGCCCAGTCCACCGGCGGCATCTGCGGCGCCAGGTCGAACATCTTCGAGGCCTGGATCAACTCCTCGCGCGAAAGTCCGGCCGGGAACATGGGGCGCACCTGGTTCTGCTCGCCGTAGAGCCACGCGATGAACAGCATCTGCACGGCGCCGCCGCGATACCAGTTGCCCTGCTCGAAGTACGGCTTGACGCGTCCCACGCCCGCGCCGAATCCCTGCGGGATCATGGCGGCGAACGCCGGGTTGCCTTGCGCCGCCACGCCCAGTTGCCATTCGGCGGTGGACGAGCACCCGATGGTCCCCACCTTGCCGTTGGACCACGGCTGCGCGGCCATCCACGAGATAGCGTCGGTGCCGTCGGTGAGCGGCGGGCCCAGGATGTCGTACTCGCCTTCGGAGAAGAAGTGGCCGCGCTCGTTCATCTCGACGTAGGCGTAGCCGCGTTTCACCGCCTGGATCTCAGCATTCATGTCGCGCGGCGCGCCCGAGCGCACGTCCCAGAAGTTGAAGTTGTACGGCGTGCGGACGAAGATGACGGGATATTTTTTCGAGGTGTCCTTGGGGCGGTAGACGTCGGTGGCCATGCGCTTGCCGTCGCGCATGGGCACCATGAGCTTGCGCTCGATGATGGCGATGGATTCGAG
>OMOG01000180.1 GCA_900290305.1 Candidatus Sulfopaludibacter sp. SbA4 | reverse complement strand
GCAGGGGCCGTCGGGAGGGCTCAAAATCCGCATTTTTCACCCACACGATTTCACGAAGACCCACTTTCTGGTCCTCCTCCAGGACTCCGGGCGCGAGTGAGTCTTGCCGTTCCATGAGTTTTGCGTGCGCGGCTACGTAGTCACCGTCGGACAACGCGCCGGCGGCGTTCTGCATGGCGAGGACGTAGTGGACGACCTCGCCGGAACCAAAGTTCAACTTTGGGGGGACCCGGTTATCGCCGGTCCGCAGGCCCTTCCAGACCTGCGTCAGCGAGTCGTCCGGGCTCAATGTCTTGGGAGACGGTGCGATCTCGTCGATTTGTGTGTAGGCGCCGCGAATGGCATTTTTGTCCTTGGGCAAAGTCAGTTTCAGATCGGGATGCTCCAGGCCGATTTCCTTCGACGCAGCGCCGAGGTTGCGCTCGATCTGGGCGGTGCTCTTCATGGTTGTCTGTTGCGAGAGCAATAGGCTCGCCGCCACCAGACCGGTAACGGCAGGGACGGTTAGTCGTCTCATGACTTGGTCTCCTTGATCCGATGGGCNNACCGTTTTCAGCGGCCCGTATTCAAAGACATCGGGAAGGCACTTTTCGGGCGCGTTGAAGCAGGTCCTGGCGCCCAAGAGCAGGAAGTAACCGAGCGTGTCGAGGTAGATCTCGTGCCACAAGATGGAGAGGAGGAGGGAGAGGCTCGCAAAGACGAACATGATCAGCTCCGGGCGGTCTCCAAAAGCGATGCGAGCCTCGTCCCGTTTCGCAATTACCAGGGCCCAGAGCGCTCCGAGTGAGAGCACAGTAAGCTCGAACAGATTGCCGGTGTGCTGAACGCGGATATCCAGCGCGGCCTTGGTCGCTTCGTTGTATGGGATCTCGTTCAATAGAGCGCCGGGGTACTTGATGCCGATCGTGGACGGTACCGCCCAGGAGAACATGCCGGCCGACAGCAGGGCGCAAAGGGCCGCCAGGATCCAGCGCAGGCGGCGCCTCCGTTGAGCCTTCCTTTGGTGCTCGGACATAAGTCAGGATTTCCGGGTAATTGTGCCAATTGTAATCCAAACGGGGTCTGGGGATATGAGTTGTTTTGCAGGTTTTCAGTGCGGCTCGGCGGGTACAGCCATGGCGGGGAATGTCTCTGGCGAGAGAACTCTGCGGACTGAGTACCGGAGGTTGGCAGGCGAAAGCGCCTGCCTACCAAGCAGCTCAGAATCTACAACCGGACTCCATCGCCGCTCGGTCCAGAAAATCCGCCACCCGTTCGAATCGCTCACCGCTCATCATGTGTACGCCCTCCTCCAGCCAGCGCACTACCGCCGACCAGTTCCGCCGGTCCGCCCAGCACCGCAGGAACCCGGCCTTCACGCCGGCATCACCGCGGCTGTCCGTGTCGAAGAGGGCCTTCCACTGCTCGACAAGCCGCCGCGCCGGCTCACCTGCCGGGCCTTCGCCGAGTGCCGCCTCTACCGCGCGGAACAGATCCACACGGGCTTGCCAGGTCGGCGGACAAAGCTGCCCGGACTGTTTCCTCATTTCCACCAGCGTGTCCCACGCCTCTTCGCTGAAGTATTTCTTGCGCGCGCAGAGGGCCGCATGGCGGATCAGCTCCGTGATTTCCTCCAGCCGGAACTCGGCAATCCGCGCCTTCATGGGCGGGGGCCAATGTTCGCGGTCCATCCAAGCCTTCCCCGAGTCCTGCTGCACGGCCGGATCGCCGCTCGCCGCGCGCACAGTCAGTACGAGCCAGCGGTCGGCCAGCGCCTGGACCTTTTCGCTCGCGGGATCTTCGCCGAGCAGCGCGGCTGCGTCGCGGTACAGCGCGCGCCACTCCGGTCCCGGCCCTTCTTCGTAGTAGCGTTTGCGCTTCTCCCATTCCTCGTCCGTAGTGTAGTAGCGCTTCATGGTTTCGATGGCGTCTTGCACCTTAATCACCTCGATGATTTTCTGGAGGGACGCCGTTCCGGCGAGTTCATCGGTTTGGAGCGCGCGCTCGGCCGCCTCAATCGCGCGGATGGCGCGCCCCACCTGCGCCTGTTTTTCTTCGAGCGCCCGCCGTTGCATACGGAGCGCCTCCGGCAGTTGGCACGGCGTGCGATCGAGCGCCGCCCCGATCTCTTTCAGCGGCAGTCCCAGGAACTTGAGCGCCAGGATTTGTTCCAGCCGCTCCAGATGGCGCTCCGAGTACAGACGGTAGCCCGCACCGCTTCGTCCTGGCTTCAACAGGCCAAGGCGTTCGTAGTGGCGGAGAGCTTTGCTGGTGATCCCCGCGAGCTGCGCAAATTCTCGAACCCGATAGAGGCTTCCCAACGACACCCTCCAGAACGATTCTCAACCCTGCCCCAAGGGCCGAGTCAAGGAGAAAAATCGGCCCCCAGCGTCTCTTCGATGGCGATACCTTCCGGGAGACAGGAAACCACTGCTATCGCCTGAAGGCTTCCCACAGCGAGCCACGTGGGCTCCTATGATCCGGTGCAGCAGCACCCTGATTTCGGGGGGGACGCGTGGCGCCCGGTGGGAGCTTCTGGAATTATTTGGCAATCCGCGGCACGAACGGAGTAGTTAATTGCTCACGCGCATCAGTCCAAGTGTCCACCAGGGTGCCCCCCGGCGCGCCATTCGTGAAATGGCATCGTGAGGATAGCAGGAATCCGGAGGGCCTGTGAATGGGATCTAAGATCACACCATGATGACCGTGATCTGGCCCGGGCCGTGCACGCCGCGGACCAGAATCTGCTCGATATCGGCGGTGCGGCTGGGACCCGTGATCAGCACCATCGAGCTGGTCTGGATGGCGGGATTGGGGAGAACCGTGAACAACTCGTCGAGACCCGTGAGGATGCGCTCGCGCGGAACCACCGCGATGTGAGCGGGCGGCAGCAGCGACACGAGGCGCGCCTCCTGCGGGCTCGAAAGCATCACCAGCGACCCGGTGTCGGCGAGCGCGTAATCGGCGCTGGTGATGCCGATATCCGCCGCGGCGCACACTTGGCGCAGCTCGTCGCGGTCGGTGATTCCGGAGCGCACGCCGGGGAGCGCGGTGATACCGCATTCGGCCAGGTACGGGGCGTTGGAGGCCACCGCGGTCTTGCCGGCGATGGCCGCCGCCACGGTGGCACAGGCATTCTTGCCTGTGTCGGCGCGGTACGCCTTTCCGGCGAGCGCTTCGATGCGCACGATCATGGAGGCGATGCGCGACTCCATATCGGCCTCGGGGATGTGGAGGCGCACGGGCGGCGGATCGGCCACGGCCTGCCCGGCGCTGCGGCCGATGGCGGTGCGGATGCGGTGCAGGATGTTGTCGCGCGACATCAGCGCCGCCTCCACATTTCGCGGAAGCTCTTGGCGGGCGGCGGGGGCAGGTCGCGCTGGCTCAACCAGGCACGCACGGGGCCAATATTCATGGGCGCGGGGAGATTGCGGATCCAGCTTCCGCCATCGGAAGGCGCCATGGCGGCTCCCATGCGCCCCGCCAACTCGTACAGGCGCGGATGGGTCATCAGGAAGGCGAAGGCGCGGAAGGCGAGCTTCTCGATGCGGTTCTGCTTCTCGCGGGTCTCGCTCTTCTTCACGTCGGAACGCAGCTCGAGCAGGATCTTGGGGATATCGATCTTCACCGGGCAGACCTCGCCGCACGCGCCGCACAGGCTGGAGGCGAAGGGCAGCGAAGGCTCGTGCGCCACGCCCATGAACTGCGGCGTGATGATGGCGCCGATGGGGCCGGAGTAGACCCACGGGAAACTATGGCCGCCGATTTTGCGGTACACCGGGCAAGTGTTCAGGCAGGCGCCGCAGCGGATGCAGTAGAGCGACTGGCGCTTGGTGCGGTCGGGCAGCAGCTTGGTGCGGCCGTTGTCGAGCAGCACCACGTAGAACTCGTCGGGGCCGTCGATTTCGCCGGGGCGCCGCGGGCCGGCCAGGAACGAGGTGTAGACCGAGAGCAACTGGCCGGTGGCGCTGCGCGCCAGCAGCTTGAGGAAGGTGGCGAGATCCTGCGCGCGCGGGATCACCTTTTCAATTCCCGCCACCGCAATGTGGATCTTGGGCGCGGTGGTGGTGAGGCGCGCGTTGCCTTCGTTTTCCACGATCACCACGGCCCCCGAATCGGCCACCAGAAAATTCGCGCCGCTGATCCCGATATCCGCCGCGAGAAATTTCTCCCGCAACACACGGCGCGCGATGGCGGTCTGCTTCTCGATCACGATTTCGTTGGGGACGTGCAGGGTACGCGTGAAGATTTCCGCCACGTCGTAGCGCGTCTTGTGCAGCGCCGGGGCCACGATGTGGTACGGCCTCTCGTGCGCCAGTTGCAGGATGTATTCGCCGAGATCGGTCTCGACGGATTCCAGTCCGTGGTGTTCCAGGCGCTCGTTGAGATCCACCTCCTCGGTGGTCATGGATTTCGACTTGACCACCAGGCGGGCTCTGCGTTCCTTGGCCAGGCCGAGCACAAAATCGGCGACCTCGGTCGCGTCCTTGCAGTAGACCACCTTGCCGCGGCGGGCCTCGACGTTGCGTTCGAACTCTTCGAGGTAATGGTCCAGGTTCTCGATGGAGTGCTGCTTGATGGCGTTGGCCTGGGTGCGCAGCTCCTGGTAATCGGGGAGGATTCCGGGGGCCACGCTCTCGACGCGCTTCTCTTTCAGACGCCCGGTGGCCGTGTAGATGGCCAGTTGGAGATTGGCGTCGGCGAGGGTCGTGTGGATCTTCTGGTCGAATTCGGCGGACATGGGATTAACGGCGGATCAGCGGCTCGCCAGGACCTCCGCCAGGTGCATAGTGCGGACGCTCGATCCGGCCCGTAACAGCGCGCCCTGGATCTGCATCAGGCAGCTCGGGTCGAGCGAGACCACGGTGCGTGCGCCGGTGCGCTCGATGGCTTCGATTTTAGTGCGGGCCATGGCGCCCGAAAGCTCGGCAAATTTTACCGCGAAGGTGCCGCCGAAGCCGCAGCATTCCTCGGCGGGCTCGATCTCGCGCAGCTCCAGCCCGCGCACGCAGGCGAGCAGACGGCGCGGCGCATCGCGGATTCCTAATTCGCGCAGACCGTGACAGCCGTCGTGGAAGGTGACGACTTCCTCCAGGCGGGCGCCGACATCCTCCACGCCGGCGACTTCGGTGAGGAAGGTGGCGAACTCCCAGACGCGTTTTTCCAGGGCGTGCACCCTGGCCAGAGCCGCCTGGTCTTTGGCGAACAACTCGGCGAAATGGTGGGTGACCATGGCGGTGCAGGAGCCCGAGGGGACCACGATGGTTTCGCAGGATTCAAACGTGTCGAGGAAGTGGCGCGCCACCAGGCGAGCCTCGCCGCGATAACCGCTGTTGAACGCCGGCTGTCCGCAGCAGGTCTGGTTTTCGGGGAAATCCACCTGATAGCCGAGACGTTCCAGAACTCCGGCCATGGCCATGCCGACCTTGGGAAAAAGCTGGTCGACGATGCAGGTAACGAATAGGGAAACCCGCTTACCCATGCAGATTCAAATTGTATCAGTTCGGGGGGAGCGTTCGTCTGCACCCGTCCGCAGGCTGCCAGCCCAATGCCACATAGTTTTCCCACAATCGGACGTTCTGCGTTTAATTGTGGGGCGGACCCCCCCGGTCCGCGGCCGACGCCCTCGTCGGCCTCTCGCGGATCGCGTCGGGCTGATTTGGCTGTGCAAACAGCGGGTCCGGGGGGACCCGCGCGGACCAGGGGGTCCGCCCCACAATTTGTGCAGCATTCTCAGCGGTGGGAAAACTATGTGGCATTTGGCTGCCAGCCTGCCCCACAGGACGGTAACCTGAACAGTGGAGCAGGAACGCGTGCGCACTTACTTCCACGTCGATATGGATGCCTTCTTCGTGTCGGTAGAAGAGCTGTACGATCCGTCGCTGAAGGGCAAGCCGGTGGTGGTGGGCGGGCGGCCGAATGAGCGGGGCGTGGTTTCGGCCGCTTCGTACGCGGCGCGCAAGTTCGGAGTCCACTCGGCGATGCCGCTGCGCACGGCGTACAAGCTGTGTCCGCAGGCCATCTTCGTGGACGGGCATCCGGAGCGGTATCGCGAATACTCGCAAAAGGTCTACGACGTCCTGCACGCGTTTTCGCCGTTGGTGGAGATGGCCTCCATCGACGAGGCCTACCTCGACATGACGGGCACCGAACGGCTGTACGGGCCGCCCTTGCGCGCGGCTCACCTGCTGCACGGACGGATGAAGACGGCGACCGGGTTGAATTGCTCGATCGGGATCGCGGCCTCGCGGCTGGTGGCGAAGATCAGCTCCGATCAGGCCAAGCCGAACGGAGTGCTGTGGGTGATTGCAGGGCGCGAGCCGGCGTTTTTGGCGCCGCTCGACGTTCGCAAAGTGCCCGGCGTCGGCAAGGTGACGGAGAGAAATCTGCATGCGCTGGGCATTCGCAAGGTCGGCGACCTGGCGCGCCTGGACGAGGCGTTTCTGGAACAGCGCTTCGGCAAGTGGGGCATGGCGCTGGCGGGCAAATCGCGCGGGCTCGACGCGGGAGGCTGGTTCGACACGGAAATCGGCGAGGAAGAGGGGCCCAAATCCATCAGCCACGAGCACACGTTCTCGGAAGATACCGCCGACGTGGCGAAGCTGGAATCGACAATGGCGAAGCTGTGCGAGATGGTGGGGCGGCGGCTGCGCGAGCATGGCCTGCACGCGCGCACCATCCAGCTCAAACTGCGTTACTCGGATTTCTCGACCATCACGCGGGCACATTCGGTGGGGCGCGCCACGCAGCTCGATACGGAACTGTTCGAAGAGATCCGCGAGTTGTTCCGAAACAACTGGAAGCCGGGGGCGGCGGTCCGGCTGCTGGGTGTGCACTGCTCCGGCTGGGCGGAAGGGGACGAGCAGATGAGCCTGGTGGGCGAAGAGCGCCACGAGCGCTGGAAGCAGGCACTGGCCGCCGCCGACAAGATGCGCGACCGGTTTGGGGAATCGGCGGTGTCGCTGGCCGCGAGCCTGCGCGGGGGATTCCGCGAGCGGACGCAGGAAAATCCGGCGGGACTGCCGGGGAAGAAGAAGTAGCTGCTGGACATGCCATCGCCTCTCGTTGTCTGCCTTGCCTCGCCAAAATCGCGCCCACGTCTGGAGCGGGGAAGATAAATGGCGCACGCGGCGCTAACTGAATAGGTAGATGACTTTGACGAGCGAGGACCGGTGGATGGACTTGTTCGGCCTCTCAGTCGTGATGAACTCGTCCGCTTTGAGCAGATGCGCCGCAGCCAGGTGTAGTGCGTCCATGGGGCCCACTCCCGCCCTGGCCGCCTCTCTAAACCCATGGCCGAGAATCAGCTTAAGGTCGTTCGTTATCACTGCGCGCCGAAAGTACATTTGATAGAAACGATGTTCTCCGCTGCGGTTATTGAAAAGCGCTTTAGGTGTGGTTTCCAGATGGACGAACGGGCTACAAAGGAAAACCCTGTTTGCGTCCTCAAGCACACTCAGTGCCCGTTCTTTCAGTTCGGGAGCGCCGTTGTACGCCGTGATTAGAACACCGCTGTCCAAATACGTACGGATAGGGCGCCGCGCCACTATCGCAGGCCCCGCCGTTCAGCAATCTCGCGTTCGAGTTCGCGGCGGTTGAGAAGTTTGCCGCCCGACGCCGCGTACTCGTCGGCCAGCTTCCGGAGCTGCTTGCCAAGCTTGGACACCCGGCGCTCCGGCTGAGGGCGCCCATTCTTCTTCGCTGTGGTCTTGGAAGACTTCACCATAACGCTATTCTACCGCCGCCACGATGGCTACCGATGTCCCACCGATGCTGTACTCTATATAGATGTCGCTCGCGGCGCCGCGCAAGATGACTCTGTTTCCGCTGATCGCGGCGACCTATTTCATGGTCGCGGGCGGGCCGTTCGGACTCGAGGACATCGTCTCCAAAGCGGGTTATGCGGGCGCCTTCCTCATCCTGCTGGTGACGCCGGTGATCTGGAGTCTTCCGACTGCACTGATGGTCAGTGAGCTGGCGAGCGCGCTGCCCGAAGAGGGCGGCTATTACGTTTGGGTCACGCGGGGAATGGGGCGGTTCTGGGGATTCCAGGAAGCCTGGCTCTCGCTGGTGGCGAGTGTCTTCGATATGGCGCTCTATCCCACGCTGTTCGTCGGCTATCTGGGCCACTTTGTCCCATGGCTCACGGCCGGCGGACGGGGGTACTGGATCGGGGTCGGTCTGATCGCCGTCACCGCTTTATGGAACTTACTCGGCGCGAAGGCGGTGGGCGGAAGCTCCCTGGTGATGGCGATTGCGTTGCTCTCGCCGTTTTTCGTGTTGACGGTCTATGGACTGTTCCAACACTCCGGGCCGGCGGCGGCCGCGTCCACGCCGCTTCGTGGGGTGGACTTCCTCGGTGGAATCGTCATCGCCATGTGGAACTACCAAGGGTGGGACGACGCATCGCCGGTGGCGGGCGAGGTGGATCGGCCGCAGCGGACTTACCCGCTGGCGATGATGTGGACGACCCTGCTGGTGGCGGTGACTTATGTGCTGCCCATCGCCGGGGTGGCCGCCACAGGATTGGATGCGAACCGCTGGACCAACAGCGGCTGGGCCGAAGTGGGGCGGGCCGTCTTCCACGGCGGGGCAATTGGCGCCGCGGCGGCAACCGCTATCACGATCGCCGGCATGCTGGGGGCGGCGGGCACGCTGAACGCACTGACCATGTCTTATTCGCGAATTCCGCTGGTGATGGCGGAGGACGGATTGCTGCCGCGCATTCTGGCGAGGCGGAATCCGGTGACCGGGGCGCCGACGGTGGCCATCGCCGCCTGCGCTACGGCGTGGGCGCTGTGCCTGAAACTGAGCTTCGTCGAACTGCTGTTGCTGGATGTACTCCTCAAGGGCCTGAGCATTCTGCTGGAGTTCGCGGCGCTGGTGGCGCTGCGCGTCCGCGAGCCCGGTCTGCCGCGGCCGTATCGCGTTCCGGGGGGCCTGCCGGGAGCGGTGGCGGTGGGGGTGCTGCCGCTGGCGCTGCTGGTGCTGACGGTGGTGCGCAACCAGGCCGAGCCGGTGGGGCCGATCAACGCGCTGCAGCTTGGCGCGATCCTGATCGGGCTGGGGGTGATAGTCTGGTTCTTCGGAGAACGAATTCTGAAACATGATCATCGCTGACCTTTCGCAGATTGCCGGGCGGAGTTACCCGGCGCGGCGCCGGACGCAGAACCTGGTGGGCGGCGCGAGCCCTATCCAGGCGGCCAACTTCTCGATGGGCCACGTCACGCTGGAGCCGAACGGCGGGCAGGTGCCGTGGCACAACCAGGAGCAGGAGGAGATCTACTTCATTGTGGAAGGCTCGGGCGAAATGTGCCTGGGCGAAGAGCGGATGGCGGTGCGCACGGGACAGGCGGTCTACATTCCGCACCGCGTGTTTCACCAGTTGACCAATACCGGGGACACGCCGATGCGCATGATTTACTGCTACGGGCCGGCGGGAGACGTGGCGCACTGGCGCCAGGAACTGGATGGCACGCTGCCGCGGGCCGGAGTGGAAGCTCCGCCGCTGCCGGAGGGCGCATCTGCGCAATGTACGGAGAAACCTGCGGAGACGAAATGACCACGCATACCGTCGGCGTCATCATGAACGGGGTCACCGGGCGCATGGGGCTGAATCAGCACCTGCGGCGGTCGCTCTACGCCATCATGCAGGAGGGCGGAGTCAAGCTGAGCGACAACGAGACGATCATGCCGCGGCCTCTATTGGTGGGGCGCAATCGCGCGAAGCTGGAAGCGATCTCGGCGGAGTTCGACGGTTTGCCGTGGACCACGGATCTCGGCCACGCGCTGGCCAGCCCCGACTATTCCATCTACTTCGACGCGCAGACCACGGATCGGCGGGCGGCGGCCGTGCGGCAGGCCATCGCCGCGGGAAAGCACGTCTACTGCGAGAAGCCCGTGGCCAGCGACCTGGAGACGGCGCTCGATCTCGACCGGCTGGCGAAGAAGGCGGGGGTGAAGCACGGGGTGGTGCAGGACAAGCTGTGGCTGCCGGGACTGCTGAAGCTCCAGACGCTGAGAGACCTGGGGTTCTTCGGGCGGATTCTTTCGGTGCGCGGCGAATTCGGATACTGGGTTTTCGAGGGCGACACGGTGCCGGCGCAGCGGCCTTCGTGGAACTACCGGAAGGAAGACGGCGGCGGCATCATCATCGACATGCTGTGCCATTGGCGTTATGTGCTGGACAATCTGTTCGGCGCGGTGCGGGCGGTATCGTGCACCGGCGCGACGCATATTCCGGAGCGGCGCGACGAGAGCGGCAAGCCATACCATTGCACGGCCGACGACTCGGCATACGCCACGTTCGAGCTGGAGGGCGGGATCGTCGCGCATTTCAATTCGTCGTGGTGCGTGCGGGTGCGGCGGGACGATCTGCTGACGATCCAGGTAGATGGCACGAAGGGGAGTGCGGTGGCGGGGCTGCGGCACTGCTGGATGCAGCACTATGGGGGGACGCCGCGTCCGGTGTGGAACCCGGATATCGAGAGCCCGTTGAACTATTTCGATGGCTGGCAGAAGGTGCCGGAGCAGGACACTTTCGACAACGCGTTCAAGCGGCAGTGGGAGCTGTTCCTGCGGCACGTGGTGAAGGACGAGCCATTTCGATGGGGGTTGATGGAAGGCGCGAAGGGAGTTCAGCTCGCGGAGAAGGGGTTGGAGTCTTGGCGCGCGCGGCGGTGGGTAGAGGTGCCCGAATTGGGGGTTAGGGGTTAGGGGCATAGGCGCTAAAATAGGCCCCGCTGGACGAATTACCCCGGATGCGTGCGATCCGGTCGCGGGCTCTCCGGTTTGGTGTTCGGGCTATGGACTTCGGCTGGATCCCATAGCCGGAAGGCGAGAGTACCGCTCGACTTCGTTCTATCAGGGATGCGCGGGCCAGCCGCTCGGAACACTTTTCCCATGGAATCGACACAGGCCCGCTTTCCAGGATCACAACGAGCGCCTCGGGCGTGGCCTCAATGGCCTTGGCCAAAACCGGCTTGGTCTTACTCTGCACGATCTCCTCCGAAATGCTCCCACCAGGCAGCAACGATCCGATTCGAAATGCTGAAAAAACGATCTGACGCACCTCGCGCCGCAAGTGCGGCGTGCAGTTGTACTCAAACTCCTCCTCGATATCGAAGCGGTCCGGATACAGCCAATACTTGCACTCCGCGTCTCCCTTCACCGCATGCACGTGCATCGGCTCATTGCCCTGGTTCGAGTAGAAATGGAACCGCCAGCCCTGCACATAGAGAATCGTGGGCATCGGTTCGTAGCTCCATTATAAAGATCCTGGGATCACGGTGAAGCTCCCGCCCTACCGGAACTCGATCCCCCGCAGCACGCCGTCCGACTTGGTGCTCTCGACCTTCCCCGCCGCGTATACCACCGTCACGGCGCTCCCCTCCTGCGGGCCGCACGTGAACTCGGCGGGCGCATTGCGCGCCTGCAGATGCGACAGATCCGGAATCGCGAGCGTCACCGGCCCGCCCGCCGTCTCGACCATGAGGCGCGTCACCGCGCTGCCGCAGTCGATCTCGCGCAGGGTCCCCTGCACCTTTCGCACATCGTCGCCGGGCTCGATAAAGGGATTCCAATCCACCGTGTCGTGCGGCACGCGGGTGGTCACCAACCGATTCCGCCCGCTGGCATCGCGCACGAACCGGACACCCAGGTCGGTCTGCGCCATGTAAGCCAGGGTGCTCGCACGCGCGCGCTCCTCGGGCGACGCGGCGTGCTCCGCCGCCTTCCTGGCCGCACTCACCGCCTCTTCGCGGCGGCCCAGGAGGGTGAGCGCATCGGCCATCGCGAACCAATAATGATAGAGCCGCGCGGGACTCACATTCCGCATGGCGCGCAACTGCGCCAGGGCGGCCTCGTACTCTTCGGCGTTCTTTTCGAGCAACGCCAGCGAGTACCGGGCATCGTCATAATCCGGCTGCAGCTCGATGGCCCGTTGGTAGGCGGGCCGCACATCGTCCGCCGGCAGTCCCGTCAAGGACGCCAGGGTGGCATACCGGTAGCACAGGGCCGCATCGGTGACACCCAGGTCGAGGGCCCGCTTCCATTCCCGGCGCGCGCCGTCGCGGTCGCCCCGCTGGAGCGCGATGGTTCCCAGGGCCGCCGGCGGTCCCGCATCGAACGGCGCCTCGCGCGCGAGATCGCGATACTGAGTTTCGGCCCGATCCCATTCGCCGATCGCGGCCAGCAGCTCCGCCATCAGGGACCGGGACTGGAACTCCGAGACCGGGGAGACTTCCACGCGCACGGCACCCGCTGCTATTCCGGGAAGGGGAATGGCGCGGAACCGGCGCCCGCCGCTCCAGGCCAGCAGATCCCGCCCCATGGCCTCCAGCGGGCGCCCGTAGACGGCCGGCAGCGCCTGCACTCCCGGCTGCCCGGACGCCAGCGCCGCGGCCAGCCGGGCAAACCCCGGCGCATACTCCGGCGAGAGCATCAACATGCCGGTGAGCGCCCAACTCTGCGCATAGAACACGGGCGCGTAGAAGACCGGGGCGCCCTCGCCGGTCACTGCCAGCAATTGAGCGAGGGGCATCCAGGGCATTCGGCGCAAGGTTTGCGAGCGCGCCGGCAAGTCGCCGCCGATGCTGCTGCCGCGCTCCCCGATGCGCACGGTGGAAAAGAACTCCGCCAGCCCCTCGCTCAGCCACGGCGGAAAGTGGAGGCGGCTCGAGTGCAGCAGCGAGTGGGCGTACTCATGCGCGGCCACTCGGAATTCCTCCACACCGGCCGAAGGCATCACGATGTAGTCGCGCACCTCGCCGCCCACGCAGTAAGCGTCGGAGGCGACTCGCAGGCGATAGGGCTGGTAGTCGTTGTCGGAGCGGAAGGCGATGACGCGCACGGGCGCGGCGTTGCCGGGCGTCAGGCCGGTCTGTTGGACGAACAGCGCGCGCAGTTGTTCCAGCCACAGCACGGTCGAGCGAGCCGTGGGGGCGCCGGCCTGCGAGTACACTTCGAAGTGCGCGGTCCTGGCCAGGCTCCAGCCGGTGTAAGGCTGCGCGCGGGCGGAGAGACACACCGCCAGAAGAAGCGCAAGAGCTGGATACAGTCGCACGGCCAGGTTCCAGCCCAAACATACCACAGGGGCCGGACGCGCCGTAGGAGACTGTGTC
The DNA here is from genome assembly GCA_900290305.1 of Candidatus Sulfopaludibacter sp. SbA4. Classification (GTDB taxonomy): domain Bacteria; phylum Acidobacteriota; class Terriglobia; order Bryobacterales; family Bryobacteraceae; genus OMOG01. The sequence continues at coordinate 10,467 of OMOG01000180.1, read as the reverse complement.
CTTGACGCGGAGGCGCAGAGGACGCGGAGGAAGACGCGGAGAAGACCAAGAGAAAGTCAAAACCTGAGAAAAACAGAGGAAGCGGAGAGAGAACGCGCTAGAGCCGGAAGGATTCGCGCAATCTGCGGATACCACTCGATAGCCCGGACGAGCCGGAACCCTTAGCGGATCGCCGGTCCGCCCGCTGACGCGCGGCTCCGTTTCAGAGCCACGACCGGTCACGAACCGAGCCGAATTCCTACCGGGAATTGGCCGAATCCTCCCAAACCTGAGCGCGGTGCTCTCAGAGCTCCGCTTCCTCCGTTTTCTCAGGCTTTGACTTTTTCGTGGTTTTCTCCGCGTCTTCCTCCGCGTGCTCCGCGCCTCCGCGTCAAGAGCGCGGTTTCTGTTGAACTTCTGAAACTGCACGGAAGGGGTCTCGACGACTGCGGTACAATTCCGTATCGAGGCGCGATGGAAGACCTGAAGAAACTGATCCGCGAGGTGCCCGGCTTTCCCAAGCCCGGGATCCTCTTCTATGACATCACCACTCTGCTCAAGGACCGGTGCGGCCTGCGCGCCGTCATCGACGGGCTCAAGGAGCACTACCGCGAAACGCAGGTCGACGTGGTGTTGGGGATCGAAGCGCGCGGCTTCATCTTCGCCCCGGCGCTGGCCTATGCGTTGGGAGCGGGCTTCGTTCCGGTGCGCAAGCCGAACAAACTCCCGGCCGAACGCGTGAGCGTCACCTACGACCTGGAATATGGCACGGACCGTCTCGAGATGCACAAGGACGCAGTGGGCAGCGGCGCGCGCGTGCTCATCGTGGACGACCTGCTGGCGACCGGCGGCACAGCGGCGGCGGCGGCGCGCATGGTGCGCGAGGTGGGCGGCACGGTGGCGGGCCTCGGGTTCGTGGTGGAACTGACCTTTCTGAACGGGCGCCGGAAGCTGGCCGGCGACGAGGTCTTTTCGCTGCTGCAGTACGACAAATGAGCGGCGCTGCCCGCCAGGCGCGCGGTGCGCAAGTGCGCGCACTGGCCAAGATCAACCTGGACCTGCGAGTGCTGGCCAAGCGCGCGGACGGGTATCACGAGCTGCGCACCATCTTCCAGACGATCTCGCTGGCCGACACGCTCGACATCTCCTTCACGCCCGGCAGGAAGACCTCGATCGACCTCGACGACCCCTTGGGCCTGCCCGGCAACCTGGCGGAGCGCGCGGCCAGGCTGGTCATGGAGACACTGCGCGTGGCCGGGCGGGTGGAGATTCGGCTGGTCAAGCGGATTCCCATGGGAGCGGGGTTGGGCGGAGGTTCGTCGGATGCGGCCGCGGTGCTGCTGGCGCTGCCGGTGCTGGCGGGCCGCCGGCCGGACCTCGCGACTTTGTGCGAAATGGGGCAGCAACTCGGCAGCGACGTGCCGTTTTTTCTGCTGGGGGGCAGGGCGGTAGGGATCGGCCGCGGGAGCGAGCTTTTTCCGCTGCCCGACGCGCCGGCGCGGCCAGGGCTGCTGGTGACGCCGGATGTACACGTCTCGACCGCGGATGCGTACGAGCGGCTGAGCGACCGTTTGGATCGGCCGGCTGACAAAGTATTTAGCTTCCAGTCGCAGGCCTGGGCGGCGGGCGCGGGCACCCAGGGGGAAAACGATTTTGAGGCGGTGGTTTTCGAGCAGCATCCCCGCCTGGCGGCGCTGAAGAAGCGGCTGAAGGGAGCGGGCGCCGCGGCGGCCATGATGACGGGCAGCGGGTCCGCCCTGTTCGGGCTGTTTGGCGATCGCGAGGCGGCGGGGCGCGCGTTCGGGCGTTTTGGAGACGAAAAGAGATTCCGGATTTCGCTGGTCGGCCGGGGGGGTTACCGGTCGATGTGGTGGCGCGCATTGGGAGCACATATCGACGGGAGAATGTGGCCGCCTCGAAGCCGGTATGCAAGGTGAGATCGCTCTAAAGGTTTTCCTGGGGCTTGCCGATCTAAGACCCAGGAGCCAGGGATTTGAGCCGTCAGCTTTCCCAACAGGAAATCGACGCAGTTTTCCAGAACCTGCAGGAACGAAAGCGGGAGACCCCCGCCGTCAAGTTCGATTTCCGCCGGCCCGACCGCATTCCCAAGTCGCAGGTCCGGGCCATTCACCTGCTTCACGACACCTTCGTCCGCAACCTGGTATCCAGCCTTTCGGCATATCTGCGGAGCTACCTGACGGTCAACCTGGTGAGCGTCGAACAGCTCTCTTATGCGGAGTTTCTGGACGGCTTGCCTTCGCCCACGTGCCTGATCTCCCTGGGGCTGAACCCCTACGACGGCAACGGCGTGATGGAATTGAACCCCTCCCTGGTCTTTCCTATCCTCGAGATGCTGCTGGGGGGCACCGGGAAGTCCTCCGCGACCATCCAGCGGGACATAACCGAGATCGAGCAAAAGCTGTTGGACGGGCTGTTTCGCATCATTCTAAACGATCTACGGGAAGCCTGGAAGGGGGTCACGACGGTCGATTTCACCATCGAATCCATGGAGACCGAGCCGCAGCTCCTGCACATTCTGGCGCCCAACGAGGCGGTGGTTTCGATCGGCATCGAGATCCGCATTGGGGAGACCGTCGGCATGATGAACATCGCCATGCCGTCGATCGTGATCAAGATGATGCGCCAGAAGTTCGACCAGCAATGGTCCGTGCGGAAAACCCACGCCAGCCATGCCGAACAGGCGCGTGTACTGCGGTTCCTGCGCGAGGGAATGCTGACCGTGGAGGCCCGTCTGGAGGGCCCTACACTCACCATCCGCGACCTGCTGCGGCTCACCGAGGGCCACCTGCTGACCTTCGATTACCCGGTCGACAGATCCATCGAACTGCTGGTCAACGGGACGCACAAGTTCACCGGACAGGTGGTGACTACCGGAAGGAAGCGGGCCTGCCAGATCGAGCAGATCCGGCGGAGCGTGGGTCACGGGAGGATGAGCGACGAGGGGGGTGAAGGCTCGGACGCCGATACGGCGTAAAACCCCTGGAGCGCACCGAGGAAGGCGCGGCCGCGGCTCCGCCCGTTGCTCCGCGTCGCCTCGAACCGGTGTAGAAAAACCAGCAGCCGCAGAACGTCGGCATCGCGTGTCCGCGAGGTCCCAAACCGCTGCTGTTCGGCCTGACGAAAGTCTCCGATCCCTTGCTGCATCATGCGATACACATTGGCCGCCACGGGGCCCTGGGGGAGGGTGTCGTAATACACTCCGCTGTCGAGCGTGCGGTAGGTGCGGATCAGCGCGTCCAAGGCATCTCGCACATCGAGGTCCACCGCTCCGGGTGTGGCAAATGCGGCCTGAGCCAGGGAGTGCCCCAGGAAGGCGAGCAGACCTTTGTGGTCGCGCAGAAACCCCTCGGGGACCTGGATGTCGCGATTCGGCATCTGTTCCGGGTTAGGCGGCAGCGGTTTGTCGCGCCGGCGAGCCTCCAGCAGGAATTCACAGTCCAGGGGACAGGTCACCGTGACCTCGCGTTCCGTGCCGCAACAGATGGTGCAGATCTCTCCGCCGATCCCGGGACAGAAGCGCTTGGGACGCCGGGTTTCGCAAATCGCGCAGGTCATTTCTGTCATTTCTTAAGTATATGGGTCTCTAGTACATGGGCCTTAGTACATGACCCAGCCGGCGTCGACATTCAGACACTGCCCCGTCATGCCGTCACTGAGCTCCGAGGACAAGAACAGGCATACGCGTGCCACATCCAGCGGCCCCAGGCGCCGTTGCAGGCACTGCCGCGACATCATATCCCTGGCCTGTTCTTCGGTAACGAACCGGGCCTCGGATTCCGTCTTGATGGCGCCCGGCGTGATGCAGTTGACGTGCACGTTCGAGTCGCCCGCCTCGCGCGCCAGCGACCGCGTCAGCCCGATCACCCCGCCCTTCGAGGCGACGTAGTGAGACAGGCCGGCCACACCCAGGTGGAAGGTGACCGACGAGATGTTGACGATCCGGCCCGAACGCCGCGCGATCATGTGCGGCAGCACCAGTTGGATGGAGTGGAACATGCTCTTGAGATTGACATCCTGCATCTCGTCCCACTCCTGTTCGGTGGTTTCGAGGAACGGCCGGCGTGGAAAAATCCCGGCGTTATTGATCAGGATGTCGATTTGCCCGAACTGCTTCATCGCGGCTTCCGCCAGCGGAGCGATGTCCGCGGGCCGCCGTACGTCGCCCGTGAAGGCTTGCGACCATCCTCCCGCCGCGCGGATCGAATCGGCCACCGCCCGGTTTCCGTCTCCATCGCGATCCAGCAGGAAGACCCGGGCGCCGTTTTGCGCGAACAGCCTGGCAATCGCTTCGCCGATTCCGGTGGCCGTGCCGGTGATCAGCGCAACGTTATCTTTCAAGAGCATGGGTTCACCTGGATCAATACCTTGCCCATCGGCCCACGATCGAGCCGCGCAAACGCCGCCTTCACCTGGTCGAACGGGAACACCTGGTCCACCACCGGCCGCCGGCCGAGGGCGTCCAGGCGCCCGGCAATCTCCTTCCACGCGGCCTGCGCGGATTCCGGCGTGAAGTCCGCCACCGCGACGCCGCCCACGCGATTCCTGCGGAAGAACAGCGTTCCGGTATTGAAATCCGGAACCGTCCCGCCGCTCCGCCCCACCACGCTGATCCGGCCGCCGTAGCCCAGCATCGCCACCACTTCGCTGAACAGCGGGCCAGCGACGTTATCCACCACGAGGTCCACCTTCTTCGGCGCGAGCGCCGCGTTCACGCTCTTGCGCAGTCCCGCGTCCTGCGGGTGGAACACGAAATCCGCACCGATCTCCTTCAATTTCGCGCCCTTCTCCGCGCTGCGCGACAGCCCCACTACCCGCAGCCCCATCGACTTGCCGAGCAGCACCGACGCCACTCCCACGCCGCCCGAAGCTCCCGTGACCAGCAGCACCGAGCCCTCCGGCGGCGGCGCCGGCGGGTCGCTCCATTGGGTCAGCGCCTGCCAGGCAGTCAGAAACACCAGCGGGGCGCCGGCCATCTCTTCGAGAGACCACCCCGGCGGGACGGGGGCCACGCTGGCCGCGGAAACCACGGCCTTTTCCGCGAGGGTGCCCCACGTTTCCACACCCGCATTGCAGCGCAGGACGCCGACCGTCTCGCCCACCCGCAGGTGCTCCACACCAGGGCCGGTAGCGAGCACCTCGCCGACCCCGTCGCGCCCCAGGATGTGGGGCAGCGGCGGTTTGGCCGGATATTGGGCTTTTGCCAGAAAAGCGTCGGCAGGGTTCAGCGCCGCGAAGCGGATCCGCAGCAACACCTGCCCGGCGCCCGGCGCGGGATCGCCGACTTCGCCCAGTCGTAGTTTCTCGACACCATCGTAGGAATCCATTAACCATGCGCGCATGGAGTCATTGTCTCAAACCCCGTGGGTCTCAAACCCCGTGGCTCGCAAACCCCGTGGGCCGCTCAAAGCCGTGGCGCACAAATTGCTCTAGGGGGAGCGGGAGGAAACATCATGTGGAATAGGATCTCGGAGCTTTGGTGCCAGAAAGTACATACGGGAGCCATGTGGCCCATTCATGGCAAGTACATCTGCCCGCAGTGCCTGCGTGAGCACCGCCTGGCCTGGGAAGGACCGGTCCGCGGCAGCGATTATGCCGATCCGTCCCTGCGCAGCGCATCCATGGGCCTGGCTTCCGTGCCGTCGTTGGTTCAGTAAAGTGAGTCTCCGCTGACTACGTTGTGGACAGGTGTACACGTTCTGCTAGGATGGCCTTCTGCGCCTAGGCATCCACACCTTCACGTCCGGGTCGCTCGAAAAGGCCGCTCTCAAAGCCGCCGAACTGGGCGCCAACACCTTCCAGATCTTTTCCGCGAGCCCCCGCATGTGGCGGGCACGTCCGCCCGACCGCGTCCAGGTGAAGCTTCTGCGGGCGGCGCGCGAGCGGTTTGACCTTCACCCATTGGCGATTCACGTCAACTACCTGGTGAACCTGGCATCCATGGACCCGGTGATCCGCTCCAAATCCATCGCCGCCTTCCGCGGAGAGTTGGAGCGAGCCCACGACATCGGCGCCGAATACCTGGTGGTCCACCCCGGCAGCTACCGCGGGCGCTCGGTGGAGGAAGGCATTGCGGCATTCGTTCTGGGGCTGGGCGAAGCGTCCGAAGGCTTCGGGTCGCGGGGCGTCACCGTGCTGCTGGAGAATACCGCGGGCGCAGGCTCCCACCTCGGCAGCCGCTTCGAGGAACTGCAATCCATCCGCGGCCTGGCCAGCCAGCTTACGGATCTGCCCATCGGCTACTGCCTGGACACCTGCCACCTGCTGGCTTCCGGATTCAATATCGCGACCGCCGCCGGGCTGCGCTCCACGGTCCGCAGCGCCGAGGACCTGCTCGGCATGGCCAATATCCACGTGATTCACGCCAACGATTCGAAGATGCCGCTGGGCTCGCGGGTCGACCGCCACGCCAACATCGGGGAGGGCCACATCGGCCGCGAGGCCTTCCGCCGCATACTCACGCATCCCGAGCTGCGGCGGAAGCCCTTTATCCTGGAGACTCCGGTGAAAGAGCCGGATGACGACCGCCGGAATCTCGACACGCTCAAGTCACTGGCGTCCCGCAAGAGAACTCTGGCGAGGCCTTGAATCCCTGGCGGGGAGCAGGAATTTCCACAGCTTGCCTTGCTTGAATGCGCCCTGGACCCGGCCCCGGCTGGCCCGGTAGCGCAGTGTACGTTCTGGTATTTGCAGTCGTTTCGCCGCGGCATGCAGACACAGGACGCGGTTGTCACCTGTCTCGAAATTCATATAACTCTCCTCAGGAAGTCACTTTACTCTTGTCAGACAGGAATGACTTAAATACGCAGGGGCGCGGTAGCGGGCAGAGTGACTTTTGGTTGGCGGACGGAAGAAACTACGAGTGAGTCATCTGATAACAGCCGGTCATCCTCGCCCAAGATGAGGGCCGCAGCGAAAAGTCTGCGGGCCGGGATGCCGGGCACTTCCGGCACTGCCAGGACACGGCTCGTGGCCCACGGCAGCCTTAACCCGGCCGGATCGCACACGATGATGGCCGTTTGGGAACCGGAGCCGCTATACAGCCGGATCTCCGCGGCCGGCGGCAGTAAGTGAGTCACATCCCGGATTCGCCGGTACACACAGGAGATCTCGCAGTGCCGGACATCGAACGCGACGGTTATCTCCCAATCGCCCACCCTGAGGGTGGCCGGCATCGCACCCGGGCCGGCCGTCACACCGCCGGCGTCCGCAGGGTATGGAACCGACAATTCGACTCTCGACGGCAGCTCCGCCTGCGGAACGTGGAACGTGAACTCCTGCGCCCGCAGCATTCCCGGCAGGCACAGCAACGCGGCAAGCCCGAGTTTTCGGCGGCGGCCCACGTGGTCGAGTATAAAGCGGGAGTGCCCGCCGGTTCAAGAGCGCTTGCCGGAAATCTCCGGTTGGCAGGCGAAACCGCCTGCCCCACCAAGGCGCAAGCCCGCCGGCCATGTCGCGTGTGATAGCATGGATTCCCCATGGACAAGAGCGCTGGATACCGGACCTCCCTCGCCATCCTGGTGGCCGTTAACATCTTGAACTTTTACGACCGGCACGTCATCGGCGCCCTGACCGAGCCGATCCGCAAAGAATTCAACCTGAGCGATGCGCAGATCGGCCTCCCTCATCGGGTCCGCCTTCATCTGGCTCTACGCGCTGGTCGGGCTGCCGCTGGGCAAGGTCGCGGATTCCTCCAGCCGCCGGAAACTGCTGGCTGCCGGAATGCTGGTCTGGAGCGCGCTGACCGGCCTCGCCGCCATCGCGGTCAACTATGCCATGCTGCTGGTCTCGCGGTTGGGATTCGCAGTGGGCGAGGCGGTAGTCGCGCCCGCCGCCACCAGTTGGATCGGCGACCTGTTCCCCGCAGCGGAGCGCTCGCATGCCCTGGCGCTGTTCATGCTGGGCGTGCCGGTGGGCGGCGCGCTGAGCTACTTCTTCAGCGGTCCGATGGCCCAGGCATACGGGTGGCGGGCCGCGATGGTGCTGGCCGCCGCGCCCGCTGTGGTGCTGATTCCGCTCCTGCTGCGTTTGAAGGAACCGCTGCGCGGGGCCGCGGAGGCGCATCGCGAAGCCGGCGCGAAAGGCTCCATGGGAACCATCCTGCGCATCCCCACCATGTGGTGGATCATCCTCTCGGGCGCGCTGCTGAACTTCAACATGTATGCGATTGCCACGTTTCTGCCGGCGTTCCTGAGCCGCATTCACGGGCTGAGCCTGGCCCGTTCGGGCATCGCCACCGGCATCGTGTTCGCGACTGGAGGCGCCTTCGGAGGACTGCTCGCCGCGCGCCTGGGCGACCGCGTCATCCACACGCACAACAACGGGCGGTTGCTCTGCGCGGCCGGCATGTCGGTGGTCGGCGCGCCCTTCGCATACCTGGGCGTCAGCGCCGGCAGCGTCTATGCCGCGATTCCCCTGATCGCCCTGGCATACGGCTCGCTGAACTCCTACTACGGCCTGGTCTATTCGGCCATCCAGGATATCGTGGCGCCAGCCCTGCGCGGCCGGGCCATGGCCATCTATTTCATGGCCATGTACCTGTGCGGCGCCTCCTTCGGACCGCTGTTCACCGGCAGGCTGAGCGACCTGATGGCGCGCCGCGCCGCCGATGCGGCCGGGGCCGCCCGGATCACGGAAGCGTTCAAGGCCGTGGGCCTGCAACAGGCGATGCTGGTCATCCCGGTGCTGTCGATCCTGCTCGCCATCGTGCTCTACTGCGGATCGCGGACCATCGGCGCGGATATGAGGAAGCGAGAGGCGCCCGCGGCGGCGGGTGTGTACGCGGGGTGAGCCAATGGCACGTACGATCGACAGCATGGACGAGCTGAAAACGTGGATCGGCAAGGAAGCCGGCGTGAGCGACTGGCTCACCATCACGCAGGAGCGGATCAACCAGTTCGCCGCCCTCAGCGAAGACCTGCAGTGGATCCACGTGGATGTCGAACGCGCGCGCCAGGAGTCGCCCTTCGGCGCGCCCATCGCGCACGGATTTCTGACGGTCGCGCTGCTGACCAGGCTGGTACGCGACGCGGTGGAGATTCGCGTGCCCTCCAAGCTGCTGGTGAACTACGGTTTCAACCGGCTGCGTTTTGCGGCGCCCGTGCCCGCGGGAACCCGCATCCGCGCGCACGTGACACCCAATTCCATCAGCGACGTGAGCGGCGGCGCGGAGGTCGCATGGGGCGTGGTGGTGGAGATCGAGAACCACGCCAAGCCGGCCCTGGCCGCCGAGTGGCTCCTGCGAATGTACTTCTGAGGAGCGCGACCCGGTGCCTTCCGAAACTCCTTTTGAAACGATTGTCACGCGCCCCGGCGAGGAGATCGCCGTCGAAGCGCTCCGCGACTTCCTGCGCAGCCAGTGGGACAGGCCTCCCGGCCTGTCTGATCTCACCATCGAGCAGTTTCCCAACGGGCACTCGAACCTGACCTACCTTTTGCGAACGGGCGGGCTGCGAACGGGCGGGCGCGAGTACGTGCTGCGGCGGCCTCCGCTCGGCCCCGTGGCGCCCAAAGCTCACGATATGGTCCGCGAGTACCACGTGCTTCGGGCGGTGCATCCGCACTATCCGCCGGCGCCCGAGGCCTTCGTAGTGTGTGAAGATCCCGCCGTGCTGGGCGCCCCGTTTTTCGTGATGGAGCGGCGCCGCGGCATCGTCCTGCGCGAGGAAATTCCGCCGCAAATTGCGGACGTGGCGGCGCATCCCCAATTGATCAGCGAGGCGTTCCTGGATGCCCTGGTCGAGTTGCACGCTATCGATGTGAGCCGCGCCGAGCTGCGCGCGCTGGGCCGGCCCGAGGGATATGTCGAGCGGCAGGTGCGCGGCTGGGCGGACCGTTGGGGACGCGCCAAAACCGAAGAAGTGCCGGAGATGGAGCAGGTGATCCGCTGGCTCGGCGCCCGCATTCCCGAGCCGCTCGCGCCGGCCCTGATCCACAACGATTACAAGCTGGACAACGTCATGCTGGACGCCGATCGCCCCGGCCGGGTGGCGGCGGTGCTCGATTGGGAGATGGCCACGCTCGGCGATCCGCTCTCCGATCTCGGATTGACGCTGTGCTACTGGGTCTGGGCGACGGCGCCCGAGGTCCGCGTGGCGGGCATCCCGGCGCTGACGTCGAATCCCGGATGGTATACGCGCGACCGGATGGTAGAGCGCTATGCTGAATCGACCGGCCGCGATGTCACCCACATCGGCTACTACGAGGTGCTCGGGGTCTTCAAGCTGGCGGTGATCATTCAGCAGATCTATAGCCGGTTCCACCGCGGGCAGACCCAGGACGAGCGCTTCCGGAATTTCGGCGTGCGGGCCAAAGCCCTGGCGCAGGTGGCCGCGCGGCTGGCGGAGAAGCATGATTAGGATCAATGTGGCGCAGGCTGTCAAGCCTGCTGAGCCGAGATTCATCTCGGCTTTCTTCTCTTTTCCGAGAGATTCTTCCCCATCCGCAACCACTAATGAGTCATGGATCAAC
>OMOG01000613.1 GCA_900290305.1 Candidatus Sulfopaludibacter sp. SbA4 | reverse complement strand
ACCCGCCCCCCATGCTGGACAGGCCGCCCCCGTCTTAATAGAATAAGACCGACCCGTCCATACCGATTGGTCAAAAAGGCATGTTAACCTTTGCTTAAGGTATCACGGTGTAATCTTCCTAGGCGCGGTGGAGCAGCCCGGTTAGCTTGCCAGGCTCATACCCTGGAGGTCGTCGGTTCAAATCCGACCCGCGCTTCCACGATCTTAGAAACGGGCACCGGCGCTTGACTTCTCCCGTGGGACCGTGTAACGGTTGAACCTATGAACCGCTACGCACAAAAACCTAGACGGCGCCCGCTACCGCGGCCGGTACGCGACAAGATTCCGCTCTATCTGCGGCCATGGGCTCGAGGCGCCAAACGCGGCAGCCAGATGCTGATTGCGCAACTGGAAAAGATCGCTAAGCTTTCCATGCTGGGACGGCCGCTATGACACGACTGCCTTTGATCTATGTCGAGTTTTATGATCATGCCACCGGTAATAATGGGTGGATGACCATGACCGAATTGCACAGGTACAAACATTCTGTTTTACCTAATCATGCGATCGGTTGGGTAGCCCGGGAAACCAAGACTATGTTGACACTGATCCCATGGAAAGTGATTGACGATCACAACAGTGCCTGCCGGATGTACATCGTTAAATCCACTATCACCTATCGCCGACGAGTGAAACTTGACAAACGTGGAAGACCGGTATAATGGTATAGACATAGGAGATCCACATGAGCCTGCATCCCTCCACGTTTGAGTATCTGAAACCGCGCCAAGGGCAACTAGATGTCATGGCTGAGATGCGAAGCGCCACCACGGAGTATGCAGGCTTAGTTGATCAGGCATTAGACGAAGGTCCAGACAAGACCTACATCCTGCGCCGCATTCGCGAAATTGCTATGTGGATCAACGTAGCGTTGACGCGGTTGCCAGACGGAACCCCGCGATGAAACGAAAGATCCTGATCTGCGAGCAGAACTGTACGGCGACACAGGGTGTTGATATGACTAGACAGACACGCGGGAACATTATCGGGATCATAGGTATTGTTTTTATTTTGCTGATGGTCGGCATGGCCGTAAAGAATGCACGCGGCGCCGAGGCTACTACTGATAAGTGGCGGATTTCCATCGTAATAGAAAAGGCAGACGGTAGCGCGGTGGCTGATTTTACGTGGCACGGTACCGATGGACCACCGACGCGCTTTGCTACTGAAGCTCTCTGCAAGAATTATTTAACCACAAATGAGCTGCTTGCGCTTGCAGTTGCGCGGGTTCTTGCAATCGCCGCGAGACACGGCGATACTGTGCAAAAGATTGGATGTGTCGAAGAGGACCCAGGTGATAATATTTGACTTTCGCTTAAGTTTTGAGTACCATAATGATTGGTTCACCGCGATTGGAAAGAGACGACCGCGGGTAGCGCGAGGACTCCCTCGCATCGACGGGGGGACCGGCCCTTAATAGCAGACTCGCTGGGTCGGTCCCCGCCCATTAGGTGACGTATGAGTTGGTGGTACAGGAAGCCCGATCAGCCGAAGCCTACTGGGAGCAATGTAGTCCCATTCCGCCGGGCCGATAGGCCAGAGGTTATTGATCGCTTGCGGCGCAACGCTGCGCGCCATTCTTCACGACAAAAGGAGTCTGAAGCGTCTCGCCTACAGACCGGTCATCCTCGTACTGATCCGTCTTGGGATTTTAAGCCGATGCCATGGGAGAATATAGACGAGGTCCTATGGGCCGCACGCCGCGATTTGCACCGCGGTCTGGTGAAAGGTGACTCGATCTTGATCGCCATTTATGATGAGATAGACGATCGTATTGTCTGGTATCAACTTGGTATGTCCGACGAAGAAGTCGTTGCTGCGTTTGACGAGTGGCGCGATGGTCAATGACCAAACCATATTTGTTCGGATTTCCTTCATCGATTAAGGGTATTAGTTTCCCCGGTAAGCCGCGCATTCTTACGGTAGAATGCAATTCAGGTCCCTGCCCGCCCGGCAATTTTTCTTATAACGGTGAAGGATTTGTCTTTTCCGCGCAACAGCCGGTTGGGCCGGCCAATATAGACAGCGCGGTCGCACTGATACCGGGTGTTGCTGGGCCGCTAGGTCTACCCACCTATAATCAATTACTCGGTAATCCATACAATCCGCCGCCTATTGTTACTCCATTCAGTGCAGCAATGTTGGACCTTCTATATGCATGGGAACAGCCTGTGCCAGGTTATGTCAGTACTGATCAAACCACCGGTGCCGCGGTTCTTTTTCTTGACATGGATAACGTCGCGCGCGTTTTCAATAATCCAAAATCGTTTCAATTTTTCCTTCAGACGAGTTCTCATGGAACGTCGACACCCGTGCCGCCGCCGGAATTGAATTGGTATATTTATTGGACTGGTTTAGGGCAGGCCGTTGATCCACAGGCGATTATATCCGCTACAGAAAACGTCAATACTCAATCATTTTTAGATGTAACTGGTACTTTGCCGGGCACTGTTGATCCAACCAGTCCTGACCAAGTATCAGCATATGGTAGAGAATTAGGTGCTGGTGGCTGCATGAATTTTCAATGGCAGTATAACGCGAGCTATCAATTCGTATATGGTGTCCCATTTCCAGGTAGTGCCTCTTCGCAAGTTGCCGCCCGAACGATTATTACCAATGCGACGGCAATAGGCATCCCCGTAGGTTATTTAGACACATTTCCGTGGGCGTTCGTGCCGTCACCATATCCTGGTCAAGGTTTCTGTAGTTGGGTTTTTACAGTAAAAAGTTGGCGCCGCGCGAATAATTTTCTCATGAAGGACGATGGCACATTAGGCAATGTAACGATCGCGGGGCCTAAAGGACAAGCCTTTCATGCAGAGCCGCT